>CBKZPU010000021.1:0-43079 GCA_966696705.1 uncultured Verrucomicrobiaceae bacterium
CGCTGTTTGGCATCAACACCGCCGGCTTCGAAACCGCCGGCGGCACCACCGGTTCGGCTCTCATCTCGCAAGAGTCCACCAATACCGTGCCCGGCAGCACCTCGGACCTGGTGTTGTCGCCCTTCCAACTCAACGGCGTGTTGCGCGCTCTGGCGGAAGGAAATTTCGCGACCCAGATCTCCAATCCCACGCTGATCACGGAGGACAACGAGCAGGGTTCGATCTCCATCATCGACCGCGTGCCGATCATCACCCAGACCCAGAGCGGCACCGGCAACACCGCGATCGTCACCGAAGAAGTCCGCTACAAGATCGACTCCGCGGACAAGCCCATCACCGACGAACCCGACAAGCACCGCGAAATCGGCATCTCGCTTTCGGTCACGCCGACCCTGCTTCCGGACGGCACGGTGCGCATGAAGCTTCGCCCCCGCTCCGCCCAGATCGTGGAACAAGTCGTCGGCCAGACGGGCAACGTTTATCCGCGCGTGACCGAGTCGATGATCGAATCGCTCTCGCGCGTTCCGGACGGCCACTCGCTGATCGTGGGCGGCTTCTACGGCGAGGTGGAAAGCAAGAACCGCACCAAGGTCCCGCTCCTCGGCGATTTGCCGGTCCTGAACTTCTTCTTCAAGAGCAAGGACACGGTCAAAGAGAACGCGAGCTTGGTCTTCATCGTGACGCCCACGTCCTATGATCCGGCGAGCCGCGCCGCGACCGCCCAGCAGTCGAGCCGCCTCCACCGCAACACGATGCTGCCGCAGGACCACGACTGGGTGGATCCCGAGTGCAACCCCGGTCCGGCTCACGAACCAAACTTGAAGCGGGGTGTCCGCGGGCTGCGTCCGCAGGAAGCGCCCTACTATCCCACCGAAGAGGAAATGAACCGCGGCAAGGCGGCACCCGCTCCGGTACCGGCCTCGACGTCGCGCCGCTCGCGGTTCAGCAACCCGAGCAAGTGATACGGCGGGCGGGGTCTCCTCCCCGCCCACCCCGTTTTCACCCAACCGACCCACACCCATGTCATCCCCCTACACTCCCGCCAATCCTGCCGTGCGGAAACCCGGCGATACCCTGCAACTGCTCCACACCTGCCTGGAGCAGACGGTGCAGGCGCTCCATGCCACCGGCATCGCCACCGAGACGGAGATCGCCCGCATGCAGGCGCATTTCGAGCGCTCGGTGAACCAGGGCGAGCCTCTCGACTTGCTCGAGATCCTCGCCCGGGTGCAGGGAGCGGAGGAGGAACACGTGGGAATCGAGGTCGCGCGCATCACCCATGCGGTGTCGATGGTCATCCATCCGTCGCCACCGCTGGTGCCCTTCGCCGGCAAGCTGATCGCGCCCTCAGCCTTTTACGAATCCTTCGACCAGCTTCACCATACCGCCCGCGCCTTGCTGTCCCCCATCCTCTATGCCGAGGACACGGACGCGGTCGGCACCGGTGCCCTGAATCCGATCGCCGCGCGCATCATGGCCGATGAAATCCTCGCCGGTGTGAACCGCCGGTTCGGCATCAAGCCCTTCGTCACCGCGGTCCGCATGGACTACGAGAGCTGGTCTTTCCTCACTCGCAAACACTTCGGGCTGTGATCGACTACGACGGCATGTCTTTCAACGAGTTGATCAGCGGGCAGATCATGCGCGCGCTGGCCAACCACGATCCGCAATTCGCGGAACTCGAGCACGATCAGGTCGCCAACCGCGTCACGCGCTTCTGCTTCATGGGCGCGCTGGCCAAGATCAACGGCCTGCCCTTCTTCCCGAAGGTGGCGGAGTTTTGCGATGGCTCGCTGCACACCTACTGCGATCCCACGGTGCTCACCCGCGGGCTCTTCAGTCCGCTGTGCGTGACCGGCGACAAGCTCATCGTGGCGGTCGCGAACCCATGGAGCCCACTCCCCGACGAGTACCTGGCTCCCCGTTTCCCGGATCTGGAAATCGTCAAGGTGGTCACGCTCGCTTCCGAGATCGCCCGCGCGATCGAATCGGTGGCGACCAACTCGGGCCCCAGCCGCTCCGAACTCGAGGCCATCGACGTCGAGGACCAAGAAGACAACATCCGCGACTTCGACGTCACCACCGACTACACCGAGCCGATGGCCCAGCTCGTGGCCACCGTGATGGCGGATGCGGTCAAGACCCGCGCTTCGGACATTCACTTCAAGGTCGAAAAGGAGTCGTTCTACTACGCTTACCGGGTGGACGGCGATATCGGCCAGAAGGTCGAGATCCCGATGAAGCTGAAGGATCGCCTCGATGCCTTCCTGCTCAACCTGATGAAGCTCCCGACCGAAATCCGCGCCACCGCGCCGGGCATCTCGGGCCGCTTCACCATTTCCTATTTCCACCGCCCCATCGACGTCCGCTACGAGAGACACCGTACTTACCGCGGCTATCACGTCACGATGCGTCTGCTCGACAAGAGCCACATCAACGTGACCCTCGGCAAGGGCACCCTCGCCTTCGACGAAGAGACCCTTTTCGAACTCGGCAAGGTGATGCGCGTGCCGGCCGGCATCATCGTCATGTCCGGCCCCACGGGTTCCGGCAAATCGACGACGCTCAACGCCATCCTCCGCGAGCTGAACCGTCCGGACGTCAACATCCTGACGCTGGAAAACCCTGTTGAAGACGAGGTTCCCGGCATCACTCATTGCGACTTGAAGAGCGCGAAGGAATTCAAGCCGATGATCGCCTCCTTCATGCGCTCCGACCCGGACATCATCCTCATGGGTGAGGTTCGCGACATCGAGTCGGCCGAGCTCGCGATCGAAGCCGCTGTGACCGGTCACAAGGTGTTGACCACGATTCACACCCCGCGCGCCTCACAGATCATCGAGCGTTTCGAGCAGCTCGGCATCGAGCGCTGGAAGATCGCACAAACGCTCAAGGCCGCCTGCGCCCAGCGTCTGGTGAAGCTGCTTTGCCCCTACTGCAAGGAGGCGAAGGATGGCATCTCGGACCACGACCGGAGAACCTTCAACCTCGACGACTCCTGGGCCACTATTCCCGTTTTCTCCGCCAAACCAGGCGGCTGTACCGAGTGCCGGAACTCCGGCTACAGCGGCCGTACGGCCATTCTCGAAATCATTCCCATCACCCCGAAGACCTCTGACATGCTGTCGAAGGGCGAAATCTCTCCTTACGAACTGGAAGTGAAGATCCAGGAAGAAGGAAAGCTGCCCAATCTGCGCCGCAGCGGCCTGCGCCTTCTGCGTGAAGGCAAGACCGATATCGACGCCGTGTCAAAGGTCATCGACATGACCTACACCGATGAGTAGCGCATCCGCCTCCGCCAAGCCTGGCAGTCCCGCGGCAGCCGCCAAGCCGGCGGCCGCCCCAGGCTCCTTTGGCTTCCTCAAGCAGACGAAGGTCGCCCCCTTCACCAAGAAGCAATTGGTCGCGATGTTCCGCGGCTTGGCCTCGATGCTGCGTGCCCAGATCAATACCGCGGACGCGCTGAAGTACTATGCCCAAGGTCTCCAGGACAAGGCGATGGCCGACGCCCTGACAAAGATCCGCGACGAGATCAATGCCGGCGTGAACGTGCACGAGGCGTTCCGCCGCACCGGCCGCTTTTCGGACATGGTCATCGGCCTGATCCAAGCCGGTAGCGATGCCGGCCAGCTCCACCAGGCCTTCGGCGCGCTCGCCGCCCGCTTCACCAGCGAGATGGCCTTCACCAAGGCGATACGCAAGGCCACGATCATGCCCTGCGCCGTGATCTCGGTCTTGGCCGGTGCCTTCATTTTCTCGCAGGTCAGCATCGTTCCGCAGGTTCAGGAAATGCTCAAGTCGGTCGCCCAGAATCCCGACGGCATGACGGCTATCGCCTTCAAGGTCAGCGCCATCACCAAGGCGGTGTGGCCCTTCGTGGTCGGCACCGTGGTCGCGATCGCCGTCACTATCTGGCGCTCGGACAAGGTTCGCAACCTGATCCTCGGCGTTGCGATGTCGAAGTGGCGGCTGCTGCGACTGATGATCATGAGCCTGCGGCAGATGACCTTCCTCTCCACGATGAAGATGCTGCATGCCAACGGCATCAACCTGGCGAAGTCGATCCGTGTCTCCGCCAACAGCGTGAAGGGCACCCCCTTCTATCAGGAACTGCGCGACGCCGCCGACAAATACGAAGGCTCCGGGGTGCCGCTCTCCACCGCCTTCTCCAAGTACACTTCGGTGGACTCGCAGGTGGTCCACATGATGTCGATCGGTGAAAAGTCCGCCTCGCTGGATGCCCAACTCGAGATGCTCTCCACGATGTACGAGGAGGATGCCGAAAACTACATGCAGAGCTTCACCGCGGCCGTGAATTTCCTGGTGCTGATCATCGCCGTGGGACTCATCGCCGCGGTTTTCATCGGAACCTTCCTGCCGATCTTCCTGATGGGTCCGAAGATGATGAACAGCAAGGTGTAATCGCCAACCACTCCGTCCCATGCAACTGACCCGACTCGACCGCTGGCTCAGGGAGCGATTCGTCTATGAGACCCACGTTTACACGCTGCGGCTGCCCGAAGCGGTGCCGCCGGGGGTCATCGCCGAGGAACTCCCCGAGTCGCCCGGCCGGCGCTTCAAGCACCGCTTCATCCTGCGCAGCGATGCCGCGGTGCAGGCGCTGATCGAGCAACTGCGCGAGGGCAACCAGATGTTCACCACCCGGGTCGTGGATCGCGAGGCGTGGTACGTCCCGCTGATCGCCCCCCATGGAAAGTCCATCACCTGGTGGTTCGTCTGGCTCGGAGTCACCGCCGTCGCGGTCTTCGGCTTGGTTCATCTCGCCCGGTTGGCATGGGCCAATCCGGAACTGCGCAAGAACGTCTCGGAGGCGTTCGAGATCCTCAAAGGCTGAATCAGGCAATACCGCTCGATCGGGACCGAACGGGCCAAATCGTTAATATTTCCGGCTTTTCAAGCCTCCTTTAACAACCTAGTCTCCCACTCGTCCCATGAAATCCCGCGCCCATGTCCGGTTGTCGCCCCGCGGCTTCACGCTGCTGGAACTGACAATGGTCATCTCGGTCCTCCTGCTGCTGATCACGGTCGGCCTGAAGTCGAGCAACGCTTTCAGTAACTGGAAGCTCGCCCGCGAGGCCTCCGACACCCTGCGCACCGTGTATGTCGCGCAGCGCACCTACCTGGCCGACAATCCGACCACGGCGGTGACGTCGCTGACCCACTCGCTGTTGCTGCCGTACATTCAAAACGGTCCCGCCACTTTCCCGACCGGCAAGTCACTGACCGGTGGGACGCTCAACGTTTACGTGGGCTCGTCGCCGCCGTTTTTCACGACCACCAGCACCACCACCGGTGCCACGCCGCCGACCCGCTACGACCCCTCCGGCTCCACCACCGACTCCCTCTGGGATGTAGGCGAATGAAATCGTCCTTGCTCGCTGCCCTCATCGCCACGGTCCTTCCGCTCACCGCGGACACCGGTGGCTTCGAGTCGTTCGGCGAGTATGAGATCCGCAGCCAGATGAAGATCACCGGCAGCGGCAAGGTGGTCCAGGTGCCGATCAAGCCGCTCAAGCTTTCCGTCTCGTCCGATGGCGTGAGCATTCGTGTCTCGTCCGCCGGAAAGTCCGATGCCTGGTCCACGTTCACCATCTATCGATCGGACGGCATCGGGCGGCAAAATACTCCCGGCGGCCCCTTGGAAGTGGTGCCCGGAGTGCAGGCCACCAGCGACCACCGTGGCGTTCACAAGCACCTGCGCCTGACCCGCGACACCCTCACTCTCACCGTTTTCCCAGGAGTCTCCGACCAGACCGTCGTCACCCATGCCGTCCTCGCCTCCCCCGCTGATGAGCCTGCCGCCGATCCCCGGAAAGGATCGCCCGCACCTTGATCTCATGCGTCCGCTGCCCACCACCACTCAGGCCGCCCCCCTTGCCACCAAACCCGCGGTTTCCACCGCCGTCTCCCAGACCTTGGAACTGGGACCGCTCCATCATTCCACGGTGCCGGCCCAAAACCGCCGGGCCACCAACCCGTGCCCGGTCCAGCGCGCGTACCCCTGGCTGCTGATCGCGAGTACCGCCCTCGCCGCGGTCTTCTGCGGGCTTTATCTCAACAAGCCGGTCGTGGTGGCCGGTCCCGGTCCCGGGCCGGGCGTCACAGCGACCGCTCCCGTGCCGCCGATGCCCGCCATGATCGCGGCCGCTCCGAAGCCTGCCGACTCCCTGATGCCCCGTGGTGGCCATCTTCCCGGCGATACCGCGAAGCCCCAAGCCGCGGATCCAAGGAGGCTCGCCTCGGCGGGAAGCGGCCCGGAGAACGCCTTCGAAGAAACCAACCTGCGGATCCAGCACGTGCTCAAGGCCCAAGGTCCCGCGGGCGAGGATCTCGGCAAGATCATGCTGGAGGTACCGGTCCTCTATCGCAGCCGCGCGCTGCGCTGGACGCCCGAGGAAATCGCCCGCGCCCGCAATCTGATGACCCGCATCGGTCACTATCAGGAGGCCGCCCAGATCGTCCGCAACGAAGGTCAAAAGCTGCTCGGCGAGTGGAACGCCTTGGTTGGCGAATCCATCCCCGCCCCGGTGCTCCGCGCGGATAGCCCGTCGCTGTCCGGCGCGCTTCAAGCGCCCGCCGGCGAGCAACTCGACAGCACCCAAGCCATCGAAATCAAAAACCGATGACCCGCTCCCTCATTCTGCTTGCCGCCGTCGCCACGCCGGTGGTCCTAGCCCAAAACATCGAGCCGAAAGACTCGGAACCCGATCCGGTGATCTCCGCCCTTACCGAAGGTTTGGGCGACGTTCCGGCCGAGAATGGCATCACCGCCACGCCGCCTTCGCTCATGGCGGAAGACAACGGGACGCCAGTGCTCGTCACCGGCACCCCGCCCGAAGGCGCGGAGATCGAGGAATCCGAACCCGCCGTGCCGGAGCCCGAGGGCGTGACCGTACAGGTCGAACCCGGCAAGGGAGGCACCGGAAAGGTGGACGCCGCCGCCGTGAAGTTGCTCGCCCCCTTCCCTGCCAAGCCGCTCTCCCAACCGCCATCGGGATGGCGGCTGGAGCACCCGGAAGAAGTTCCCGCCATCACCAAGGAAGTGCCCCTCGCGAACGGCACCCGGATTTCCCTTTCCATCCGGCCTCACCTGCTGGTGCCGGATGCCGACGGCGAGAACGTGATCGGCGTCCAGGAGCCCGGCTACGACCCGGCGCTCGGCTATGCCCAAGCTGGTACGATGAGTGCCGTACTTGCGAGTTCCGTGGAGCGCATGGAAGACGACTCCCGCAAGCTCGGTGATGCCCTCGACCGTCTCGGCCAGCTCCTGAGCTCGCTGCCCACGCCCGAGCCGCCTCCGCCAGCCGCGAAGGAAGTCATTTCACCTGACAAGAAGAAGCGATGAAACCAAGTCTCATCCCGATCGCCTGTGGCACTGCACTCGCCCTGATGGCAGGAGCCGCCACCGCCCACTGGTGCTCCGTCCGTGACATGGTGAGGCTCGCAGGTGCCATGCCGGCACACTGGCCGGCATCGAACCGCTCCCAGACTCCCGCACCGCGCACCATGCCGGATGACGGCCCTTCCCGTGAAGCCAAGGAGTTCTTGGCGCTCGCACGCGAGGCTTCGGGCAAAGCCCCCGCGCGTGGCCCCGTCGATGAAAAGCCTCATCCCGCCTCGCACAACCCATCACCTGCCGCCATGGCCGCAAGCGGGTCTGCTGACGCGCGGATCGAAAAGATGCTCCAGCTCATGGAAGGCACCTTGGAGGAAAATCGCCGCCTTCGCGAAAGCCAGGCGGAGACCAACCGCGACCTGATGGAACTCCAGTTCCGCGTCGATATGTACGACGGCGAGTTCCGCCCCCTCAAGGTGGAGGAAGAGCCGACACCCTACGACGACGGCAGCGCCGGATTCGGAGTGCTGCCGCCGCTGGAGTGACCCGGCTCACGCATGCTGGCCGGCGAAGAAGACTTCCATGCGGTGCTGCATGTCCTCGTAGAAGCGCTTCTTGATCGCTTCCAAAGCCGCGATCTTTTCCGGTCCGGCATGGAAGGCCTCGTCCTGCTCCATCCGGATCTTCGCGGCGAAGGATTTCTCCATCTCGATCAATGAGTCGAGGAACTCGCGCGCGGCGCGGCTGTGCTCCACGCCGTCGATCAGCGCGTTCTCCAGCCGCTTGTTGCGTGTGACCGCGATCAGATTGCCGGCGGCGAGCTTTTCCATGTAGCGCTGGTGGCTTTCGCGGAAGGCGCGATGCTCCGAGTCGTATGCGATCTCGTCGCGATCCAGCAGCGTGTCGTACGGGCCGGGCTTGGTGAAGAACTTCACGATCAGCGGGATCGTATCCACGAGCATGAACAGCAAGGTGAGCACGATGTAGGTGGCGAGCGCGAATTGGCCGCCTTCGCTGCCCGCCTTGAACAGACCGTGCAGGGCCAAGGTCTGGGTCAAGATGTCCTTCCGCGGCTCGGCTTGGATATCGCTGATGCGTTTCTGCTCTTCGGTTGAAACCGCGGCGAGTTCCGCCTGTGCGGCCTTGAACTCCAGGTTGCGGGTCTCGATCTGTTGGTCGAGCGCGGAGCGCACGGCGTTCTGCTGTTCGGTGAACGAGGCGGCCTGGTCTTCCTCGACCCGTTGCTTGAGTGCGGCGACGCGGTCGGCCTCGGCCTTGTTGGCGGCGGCGATTTCGGCAAGACGCGTCTCGAAGCTGGCGATGGCCCCCTTCTCCGCTTCGCGCACTTGGGTCTGCAGCGTCGCCTTCTCGGTGGAAAGATGCTCCAGCAGCGCGCCGATGCGCTGGGCCTCGGTGCGGCGCGGCTCAAGCTGGTCGGCACGGATCGAGCGGGCCCGCGGGCCTTCACCGCGCAAGCCGGAACGCTGGCCGTTCAGCTCGCGCTCGAACTCCGCCTGCCAGAAGCCAAGTTCCGTCTGGAGCTTGGCATACTGGGGGGAAAGCTCGTCGGACTGCTTGTTGACGATGTCCAACCGGTCGCGGAACGGCTTCGTCGCCTCATCAGTCGCAACCTTCAACTCGGCCTGCTGCCCGGCGGTCAGGCCGGGGATCGCCGCGGCGGCATCGGTCTTTTCCTGAATGATGAACTTCGCGCTGTAGCTCAGCTTCCGCTCCTCTTGCAGCGCGGCGATTTTCCTCTCCAGACCATCCATCGTCTCGCGGATCTTGTCCTTGCCGATGGTGAACTTCGCGCGCTCCTGGCTGATTTCGGCGGAGCGCTTTTCTTCCACCACCGTCTGGATCGTGTCGCGGAACAACAGCAGCACCAGCGGGTGGGCAATGGTCAAGCCCATCAGGATGGCGACCAGCAGGCGCAGCGAGAATTGCGACAGCTTCCGCCACCACGACAGGAACGGCCGGTAGCCGGCGAGCAGGGCGCGGTCGATGGTCAGGATAATGAACGCCCACACCGCCGCCACCGGGTAAATCACCCGTGGGTCATTGGTCAGGGTGGAAAGCGCGTAGGCGCAGGCGATGAAAGCGAAGGCGCAGGGCACCAGCACGGTCGCGCCAAAGGCGACGTACTTCCGCTGCTCCCAATTCGGGCATTGCTCGAGAGTCTCGGTGCCGGCGCCGGACAACCAGAAGAAGAGGCGCTTGAAGAGATTGGACCGGTTCATGAAGGACGGATGAAAGCGAGGATTTTGCGAGAAAGCGAGACCGCGATCCCGGATTGTGGCGGAAACGCTGGCCCGCCGTGCAATCTCTCAGGCCAGCGGAAGAGCGGGCCATGGCCGCTTGGTTCTTCAGACGGCCGACCACCCTCCCCCACATCTCCAAACTGGCCAAACATTGCAAACAAGCCTCAACAAAACCCAACAGCAGGGGCTCACACGGGCAAAAAAAGAAGCCCGACCGCTGTGCCTCAGGAAAAACCCAAAAACCTAAAGCTCAAGCGGTCGGGCCACCTGCCGGGAGTGACCTCCCTGACAAGATCTTTTGTTTTGGAGGAGTCATGCTTTCGCAGCCGCCTCACATGGATAATAACGCCGCCGGCGGGATTTTTGTTTCGGGTTTTTTCGAGAAATTTTTCCGGCGTGGGCGCCCCTAGCCCCGAGCCTTCCATTGGCGGACCCGGAGCTCGTCGATCGCCCCTTGGATCTTTTGCTTCGGTCCGGTGCCTTGGCCTTGGGAGACGGTCCTCACCGTCTGATACTCTTCCCGCAGCACCAGCGGGTGAAGGAGCGAGCACCAGATCTTTCCCGACTGAATCGTCAGTTCGCCAGTCGCGGTGCTGCCATCGAGACCAGCTTCGTTCTTGATTGAAACGTCCCCTTGCACCGCGAACCGGCCACAGGGATGCCCCTCGAGCGCCTCCGAGACCTCGTAGGTCAAAGTCACCTTGCCGCTGGCGTTTTCGAAAAGCAGGGCCAGCGAGTCTCCTTCGAGAACCAGCTTGTCGCCCCCGATCCAGCGACGCGACGAGGAAAACCACTGCTTCCGTGGCACGACGCCGTTTTGAACCAGCATTCCGGGCAAATTCGGCAACAGATCCTGCTCCAGCACCTTGAGATTGAAGTCCGCCGGGCCTTTGCGCGGCGGCAGTTGCCAGCCATTCTGGCCCTGTTGGAATTGGATCCGCGCACCTGCCAGATTCGAAGGCTCGGCAGCCGGGTCGCCTTGGGCGGAAGCCTTTGCCTTTTCAACCGCCTCCTTCGAATCGATCACCTTGCCGGCCTTCTCGATGGTCAGCGAAAGCTGGGACCCGCCGCGTTGGAACAGCCCGACCAGTTCGAAAGCTCCTTCCGCGATCATTTTCTCGGTGCCGAGTGCGGAGGTGACGATCCTGAGGGTATTGTGAAAGGTCACGCGATGCGTCACCCGGACTTCAAGATCCGTCGGAAACGGCAGATCGCGGCGAAACCGGACGCCCTCCGCCGCCGTGTCCACTTGGGCGACAAAATCCGCCGCCACCTCCCCGCCCGGCGGCTTGGGCAGGCTCGGGTCCTTCACTCCCTCGATCTTGTCCCGTGCGGCATCGACCACTTTCCTGGCCTTGTCGCACGAGGTGAGCCCCAGCGCCAGGAAGGGCAGGACAAACACTAAACAATTCATGAATTTCAGGTATCACGGATCATGATCCGTGACTACTCTAACATTGCGGCGAACCGGAGAGTTACCGGCCGCGGCAGCCGAGGCGCTGGTCCATCTCCAAGGCCGGAGCATCCTCGCGGCTGACCCCCACCACCACCGCGGGCACGCCGGCGACGGTGGAATGAGGTGCCACGTCATTGAGCACCACGCTGCCGGCCCCGACCTTGGCCCCCTCGCCAATTTCCACGCGGCCGAGGATTTTCGCGCCCGCGCCGAGCAGGACCCCGGAGCGCACGATCGGGTGACGATCGCCGGATTCCTTGCCGGTGCCGCCAAGGGTGACTTCATGAAGGATCGAAACGTTGTCCTCGATGATCGCGGTCTCGCCGACCACGAAGCTGGTGGCGTGATCGAGCAGGATGCCGCAGCCGATGCGCGCCGCGGGATGGATGTCCACGGCGAAGACTTCGCTGGCGAGGCTCTGGAAGTACAAGGCCAGCTCGCGCCGTCCGTGGAGCCACAGGTGATGCGAAACCCGGTAGGTCGAGATCGCCATGAAGCCCTTGAAGAACAGCAAGGGCTCCAGCGGCGAGCGGCAAGCGGGGTCGCGCTCGACAATGGCGCGCAGGTCACGGGCGGCGCTGTCCACCAAGTGATCCTCGCCGCGCAAAATGCCGGCGAGCAGGGGCGCGAGCTCCTCGCGGGTCATGTCCTCGCGGGCCAGCTTGCGGGCAAGCCGCACGCCAAGCGCGGCACCGAGGCAGGGCTGGCTCAGCACCACATCCTGCAGCAACGGTCGTAGTTGCGACTCCTCGACGGCGACCCGTTCGGCCTCCTCGCGAACCCAATTCCAGATGCCAGCGGCATCCGCGTCTCCCGACTGACAGAGTCGAACAGCCTTCGCGCTTCCGCCCCCATCCTGCCTGTGCTGCTTTGCCTCCATGCGCATTTCCCAAAAGCTCGACTACGCGTGCCGCGCCATGGCCCAATTGGCCAAGCGTCACGACGGGCGAACGATTACACGTCTCGACGAGTTGGCGCAACGGGAAGCCGTGTCCGCTAATTTTCTGGTTCAGATTCTCAATGACTTGCGACGGGCCGGACTGGTGGAAAGCAGGCGCGGCAAGAGCGGCGGCTACCTGCTCGCCCGCAAACCGGACACCATTCAGCTCCGTGAAATCGTCGAAGCGGTGGAGCCCTCGCTACTGTCGTTCTCCACTCACACCGAGGGTGAGAGCGGCGTGGCGGTGCGCAACGCGTGGGAGCGCGTCGCCAAAGAACTGAAGGAACATTTGGAGCGGATCACCCTCGTGCAACTCGCCGAGCGCTCCGAAGCCCCGATGTTCTACATCTGAGGCGGCAGCTCGCGGGTACGGAAAACCAGTTCGTTTTCGACCTCCCGCCCCGCCGAATCGACCTGCGGCCACGCGAAGCGGCAGCTCAGCCTGGGGCACTCGACGTAGCCGCGCCTGGTCCAGAAGGCGTCGTTCGAGCGGTAGTCCCGCGGCTTCAGGGGATGGTCCTCCGGTCGAACGACGGCGCAGAAGCAGAATTTCGAGAAGCCCAGCTCAATGGCATGCTGCTCGCGGTGATCAAAGAACGCGTGGCCGATTCCCTTTCCCCGCCAAGCGGGATCGAGAACGGATTCGCCGAAATAAAACCATCCGGCCGGGTCGATATCCTCCTTCTCGAAGGGCTCGCGGAAAGAGGCGTCCGCATCGATTAGTGGCAACCCGGTCGATACCCCGACGACCTTCCCGCCAGCCTCCGCCAGCACGAAGACGCTGCCGGGGCAATCCGCATACGCCTGAAGGTAGCCGCGCTCGCTCTCCTCATCGCCCTCGTAAAGGTACGGAAACTCGCGGAAGACCTCGATGCGCAGTCGCGCGGCATCCGGCAGATAGGGCAGCACCTGCTCGCCTGTGAGGCGGCGGACCGTGAATTCCATGTCCCGGATCTGGCAAATGCCGGCGTGCGGGCCAAGCGTCAATCGGCCCGGCGCTCGACCGGCGTGAGCGAAATGACCAATTCCTGATCGCCGCGCTTCAGCTTCAGGGGCGTGGCCACTCCCGGACGCAGGAAGAAGAAGGCATTCACCGCATCGGCATACTCGCCGAGACGGCGGGGACCAACTTGCAGCAAGACATCGCCCGTTTTCACTCCGGCCATGGCCGATGGTGAGCCTGCCTGCACCCGGGTCACTTGCGGAGCCTTGGCATCCGGGCGCAAAGAGAGCCCGATCCAACCCCGGCTCACGTGGCCGCCGCGCTGCACGTCATCCAAGACGCGCTTCACCACTTCCGCCGGGATGGCGTAGCCGCTTTGGCCGCCGGTCGCTTGATGAGCCACCGCCACCACTTGGCCGGACGAATCCATCAACGGGGTGCCAGGCCGGGGCACCTTGGTCGTGTAGTCGATCTTCAGCAGGGCGAGCGGGAGAATCTTACCCTCGACGTGCTTCACCCAGCCGGCGGATTTCCCCTCGATGCCACCCACCGTCTTGACCACCGAACCCGCCGGCAAGGACGCCTCCGTCACCAAAGGCAATGCCCGGCCGGGTGGTCCGCTCAGCCGGAACACGACCAACCGGGAAACCGGATCCAAAATGACCTCGGCAGGCAGCAGGCGCTCGCCGGAAAACAACTGCCCCCCCTCCGGCTTCGCTCCCGAAAGTGCCACCGCCATCACATGACGGCCATCCCCCACCACGAAGGCCCCCGACGACATCTCACCCTCGCCAGACGGAAAAACCGCCGACCACCCCACCTCGGCCCGGACCGATGCCGCACAGAAACACCACGCAATTCCGAGTGCCGGAAGGCACCGCAAGGGAAAGAGACGCATCCGGAATGATTTCCGTCAGAACTCTTGCTCGCCGGTGCTGCCTTGCGTCGAAGGACGCAGGTCCAAGGCGTCCAACTGCTCGACCGCGGCCGGCTCGATGGACTTGACCTCATGACTGACCGGGGTGGCTGCCGCCGGAACGACGTCTTGGCCCCGCGGAACCGTCATCATCACCGCCACAGCAGTCGCATACGCCAAGCCGCCGGCATAAGCCCACTTGGATGCCCCGAGATCGGAAAACCATGCGGACGCCTTGCGCCACCAACCCGCCAAGCCCCGCTGCTGGGCTTCCTCGGCCCGCAGCCGCTGGTGAAACTCGCGCAGGAAACCATCGAAATACCCATCCTCAGGGCGCTCGTGGCGCTTGAGGGCAAGCAGGGTTCCGATTTCTTCAACGGTCGGCTTCACGGCGTTTGATGGTTAATAAATCTAAAATTTCTAGCTCGCCCGCAAGGAAAATTTTTCAAATTCCTCACTCCCAGTAATCTTGCAGCTTCGACTGCAAGTGAAGGTGAGCATAGTGCAGCCGCGATCTAACCGTTCCTTCGGAAACCTTCAGGATGCGCGCGATCTCGGCATGCGGGATGCCCTGGATGTCGAACATGGTTACCACTGTTCTATGCGCTTCTGACAGGCTCAGCATGGCTTCGTTCAATCTTTTCTGAAGCTCGTGGAGCTTGCTCTGCTTCTCCGGATTAGCCAGGTGGCTGGCATCGACCAGCGCCGGATCGTCCTGATAGGACGCGTCGAGATCGTTGAGGCTCATGCCGCCGCGGCGCTTGCGCTTCTTGAGGAAGTTCAGCGTCATGTTCACCGCGATCTGATAGATCCAGGTGTAAAAGCTCGATTGGCCGCGGAAGCGCGGCAGCGAGTGATAGGCCTTCGCGAAGATGTCCTGCAACAGGTCGTGGGTGTCCTCCTTGTGGGAGGTCATGTTGTAAACGAGCCCGTACAGCTTTTCGCCATACTTGAGGATCAGGGCGTCGAACGCGCGCGTGTCGCCATTGCGGGCGCGCGCCACGAGATCTTCGTCCGGATCCGGCTGGAGGGAATCATCCGGCATCTTCGGGTGGTCGGGGGGAGAGGGGTGAACGGCGCGAGGCTACACGCCTGCCCGCCAGTGTAAAGCAAGCACCACACCCGGATAGCGGCTGCTTGTCCGTCAGCCTTGCTAGACGGGGCAGCGGTCCCCGCGTATCGACCTGTCCATGATCCGCTGGTTTGCCCGCAACGACATCGCCGCCAACTTCGTGATGTTCGGCATCCTGCTGTTCGGGATTTGGACCGCCTATGAAAAGATCCCGCTGGAGGTGCAGCCGAGCATCACCTTCAAGGAGGTCCGGGTAAACGTGGAATACCGCGGCGGCAGCCCGGAGGACGTGGAGCGCAGCGTGGTCATTCCGATCGAGAGCGCCCTCGAGGGCCTGCCTGGCGTGAAGGAGATCCACTCCCGGGTGTCCTCCGGCAGCGGGGAAGTCCGGATCATGGCCGATGACGACACCGATCCCAAGGAATTGCTGGACGAGGTGCAGACGCGTGTCGAGGGGATCACGACCTTTCCCCAGGAAATCGAGCCGCCCAAACTGCAGATTCCGGACACTGCCAAGTGGTTCGACGTCATCAAGATCGCGGTCACCGGCGACATGGAGGAGGCCGATCTCGTCAAGGCGGCCCGGCGGATCCGCGACGACCTGATCGAGATGCCCGGGATTTCCCAAGCGGCCGTGCAGGGCGAAACGAGGCAGGAGATCGCCATCGAAGCCGATTTGGCAAGGCTCCGCGACTTCGGTTTGGAATTCGCCGATCTGTCGGAGGCGGTCCGGCGCTCGTCGATCGACTTGCCGGCCGGCCAAATCCAGACGGACGAGGGCAACCTGACGATCCGCTCGAAAGGGCAAGCTTACGAAAAGGATGACTTCGAATCGATCGTCGTGCGCAGCAGCAACGGCGCGGAGGTGCTGCTGCGGGACGTGGCGTCGGTAGGCGACGGCTTTGAAGAGCGGAAAAAGTTGCTGCGCTTCAACGGCAGGCCAGCCCTGCTGGTGGAAGCGCTGCGACTCAACAACGAGAACGCCCTCGACATCGCCGGGAAGGTGAAAAACTACGTCGCAACCCAGCGGGAGCGCTTTCCGGAGGGGATTGAACTCTACCTCTGGGATGACAGCTCGCTGGAACTCGAAGGCCGGCTCGGCACCTTGCTAAGCAGCCTCGCGCAGGGCGGACTGCTGGTGATGATTGTGCTCGGCCTTTTCTTGCGGCCGTCGATCGCCTTTTGGGTGGCGCTTGGGATCCCGGTCTCGTTCGCTGGCGGACTGATCGCCATGCCGTGGTTCGGACTGAGCGCGAATATCATGACGATCTTCGGGTTCATCATCGTGATCGGCATCGTCGTGGACGATGCGATCGTCACCTCGGAAAACGTCTTCACCAAGCTTCGCTCGGGGATGGCTCCGCTGGAAGCGGCGGTCGAGGGAACCCGGGAAATCGCCGTGCCGGTCACCTTCGGCGCGCTCACCACCATCGTGGCATTCGTCCCCTTGATGTTCTTCGATGGCTTCTACGGCAACTTCACCCGCCAGGTCCCGCCGGTGGTGGCCGCGGTGCTGATCGCCTCGCTGATCGAGTCGAAGATCGCCCTCCCCTGCCACCTGAAGCACATCAAGGTCGGACGCACCCGCTTCAACTGGTTCACGCGTTTCCAGAAGAACTTCGCCGATGGCCTCGAGCGCTTCGTGGACAAATACTACCACCCTTCCCTGAAGATCGCGGTGGCCCACCGCTACACGACAATCGCCTGCTTCGTCGCCCTCGCGCTGATCGCCGGCGGCATTTTCGCGAGCGGCCGGCTCGGTTTCACGAACATGCCGCAGATCGACAAGAACCGGATCATCGCCGAGGTGCGGATGCCGCGCGACACCCCGATCGAGGTCACCGAGCAACGCGTCGGGCGCATTGTCGGCGCACTCGAGCAACTGAAGAAAGAATTCGTCGATCCCGGCACCGGCAAGTCGCTGATCGAAGACCACCTCACCAGCACTGGCGGCTGGAGTGGCGGGGGCGGCGTCGATCCCCGCCAAGGCTACGTCGTCGTGTCGATCACCGACCCCGGCCTGCGCACCGAGCCGGGGCCGAAAAACTCGGTCATCGCCCAGCGCTGGGAGCAACTCGTCGGCGAGCTGCCCGATGCCCAGTCGTTTTCCATCTTCAGCGACCGCGGTGGCGGCTTCCGCGGTGGCGGCGACGATCTGGAGGCGATCGAGATCGAACTCCGCGGCCCGGCGTCCGACCTGCGCGACCAACTGGCCGAGGACATGGAAGCCGTACTTGAATCCTTCGAGGGCATCGCCGACGCCAGCGCCGATGTCGCCCGCGGTCAAAACGAGTTCCACGTCACGCTCAAGCCGGAAGGCCACGCGCTCGGCCTGACCCAGGCCGAACTCGCCCGGCAGATCCGCTCCGCGTTTTTTGGCGACCAGGCCCAGCGGGTCCAACGCGGCCGCGATGACATCCGCGTGATGGTCCGCCTGCCCCTCGACCAGCGCCAGTCGCTGCACACGCTCGACCAACTCCACATCCGCACGCCGGACGGCGGCAACGCCCCCTTCCACAGCGTGGCCGACGCCCGCTTTGTCCCGGCTCGCGCCGACATCCGGCGCATCGACGGAGCGCAGGTTATTGAGATCCGCGCCCGCCCGGTGGACGAAACCGTCGATGTGGTCGCCATCTCCCGTGCCATCGCCCCGCGGCTCGACGAAATCCTCAATCCTCACCCCGAACTGTCGTGGCGCTTCGACGGCTACGTGGCGGAGCATGAGGAAACCACCAAGAAGACATGGGTCATCGGCATCGGACTGTTCGTCGCGCTCTACGGGCTGCTGGCGGTGCCATTCCGTTCCATGGTCCAGCCTTTCATCGTGATGCTGGCGATTCCCTTCGGCATCATCGGCGCCTTGGCGGGCCACATGATCCGCGACATCACGCCGTCGTTCCTTTCCGTCTTCGGCATCCTCGCCCTCGCCGGCGTGGTGGTGAACGACTCGATCGTTCTGGTCGATTTCATCAACCAGCGCCGCGCCGCCGGGGAAAGCCTGTTCAAGGCGGTGGTCGATTCCGGAGCCCGCCGCTTCCGCCCCATCCTCCTGACCTCGCTGACGACCTTCGCCGGGCTGTTCCCGCTCATCATCGACGACTCGATCCAGAATCAGATGCTGGTCCCGATGGCGGTCTCCCTCGGCTTCGGGCTGCTGTTCGCCACCGCGATCACCCTCTATCTGATTCCGTCCGCTTACCTCGTGGTGGAGGAAATCATGGCCGTGTTGAAACGCGGGTGGCACTGGTACCGGGCACCATTTGTCCTCAATGAAGAGCCGCCAGAGAAAGACCCGGTTACTCAATAGTTCCTGATTATTTTTCTGGCCGGAGAAACCCGGAGATAGTAGAAAATCCTCGCTGTCCCGCATCCCGCCCACAGGCAATGCCACCCGCCACCGAGCACACCCACCACCTCAAGATCCGCAGCACCCAGCTTGAAATGAACCCCGGCACCGCCGCCGGAGCCCGGCAGGGTGAAGATGTCGAAGGCAAGCTTCGGGCCGCCCAAGTGCAGCTCGAGCAGCTTCAGCAGCAGCGCGAGGAACTTGAGCGCCAGCGCCAGGAAGTCGAGGCTCTCAACGCCCGCAAGCGCGAGTTCATTTCCGCCCAAACCGAGCTCACCGAGCGGCTCTCGTCCACGCTGCAGCGCATCGAGCGCGAGATCTACGAACTCAAGGAGCATACCGCGGACTTGGAACAAGCCCGAACCTGCTTCGCCGCACACCTTGCCAAGCTCGAGAAGCTCAATCCCGACGGCTGGACCCGCGAGAACCTCGCCGCCGGACTGGAGCGCGCGATGGCCATCGTCGATCACGCCGACGACGAGTTCGCCCAAGCGGCCGAGCACTACTCGCGCTCGCGCAGCAGCAACCTTTTCAATGGATCCAAGGCCCGTCGCATGGTTTCCGGGGACTTCGCCCGGCAGTTCCGCAACGGCCTCGCCTTCAACCTCCCCGTGATCATCCTGGGCGGCATCGCCCTGATCGTGTATCTGCTGAAATGAGCCTCGCCATGTCCCGGACCCCCGCCGATCTGCCCGACCTCAAATCCCTGGAGGACCAGCAGCGTGCCCTGGAGGAACAGATTCAAAGCATCCGTGCCGAGCCGGAGAAGATCCTCCGCGAGGCGCAGGAGCAGGCGGCCACCATCCCCCCGCCGGACGATCTGGCCGACCGGCGCCGGCAGCGGATGTTCGAGGAGACCGTGTCCCGCCGCCAGATCCGCAACGAACGCCGCACGCAAGGCCGCAGCTTGTTGCTCTTGCTTCTGCTGCTCGCCGCCACGGCCGCCCTCGCGGCGTGGGTGGTGAAATTGTTCGTGGCGTGATCTCCGCCCCATGAAAGAGGCGAGCCGTTGGGGGTGACCGCACCCCGGTCAGCGGGTGGAACGTTTTCCCCACTGGCCAACTAACAAGTCGTGGAGTAGGCGTGGGAATGTCCAAGAAACGCCTTCGTCCCCTTGCCGTTTTTCCGCTGCTGGCTGTCACCGCCTTCGCCGGCACCCCCGTCGTTCCGGTTTCCGAAGTCCCTGCGGAGGGCATTGACATCGCCGAGTTGTTCAACGTCGCCGACGTCAAATACGTCGGCAGCTTCGGCATGGACTTCGAAAATTCGGCCGGCGAACTCGAGACGCACGCGTTCCAAGCCTCGGCAATCCTTTCGAAGCCCGTCGATCTTTTCGACGGCTGGACGCTCATCCCGCAATTCTCCTACGAGGCCATGCTCTTGGGCACCGATGGCCCCCTGCCCTCGCTGCTGGTCGGCGATGAAGACCTGCACGAAATCGAGCTGGCCCTGTACTTCCTCCGCATGAAGGACACCACGCCGTGGATCTATGGCGGATGGCTGAATACGGAGCTGGCGACGGACTTCCAGGGAATCAGCGGCGATGACGTCTTCATCGATGTCGTCGGTGCGGTCGCCTACCAGTTCAACGAACGTTTCATCGCCGGCATCGGCGTGGGCGCGCTGGATGTGACCGGCGATACCGAGATCTATCCGGGCCCGGGCGTTTTCTGGCAGCCTACCAGCGAGACCTTCGTGGCGCTTTACGGCCCCATCTTCCGCGCCACCCACGATCTCAACCCGAAGTGGACCGTCGGTCTAGAAGTCCGGCCGAATGGCGGACTTTGGAACATCGATACCGCGCTCGGGTCGATGAACCTCGACTACACGAACTACCGCGCCGGCCTCACCAGCTCCCACAATCTCGCCGGCGACCTGTGGCTGAGCTACGGCGGCGGCATGACCTTCGGCGGCTCGCTCAACGTGACCACCACCGACGGCTCGAAGATCTTCCAGAACCAGCTCGACGATCTGGAAAGCGGCTTCTACGGCTTCGTCAGCCTCGACCTCAAGTCGTGGTGATCAGCCCTTCTTCGCGGCGAGGATCTCCTTCAACTGCGGCCACTGCTCGCGGCTGACGATGTAGCCGACGCAGCCTTCCCGGCCGCACAGGCAGGGATGATCCTCGTAGCAGGAAACATCGAAGGCGTAGTCGAAGGTCAATTCCTCGCCCTCCTCGATGTGGCGGAGCGCGTGGATGAAGATGCGCTTGCCATCGATCCACGCCTCGCAGTTCGGGTCGCAGGAGTGGTTGATGAGCCGGGCCGTGTTCCAGGGAACGTCGCCATCGATGTCCAAGTGATCGGTCAGGGTGAAAATGTACACCGCCGCGTCGCCGGTGGCCTGCGCCTTGGCGTGTTGTGCCCAGGCCCGGCGCTCGCTCTCCTCCTTGTCGATCAACTCGCCGACATACTCGATGATCTTTTCCCCGGCGGGGATGTCGCGGATCGCATAGACCCCGCGACCGTGGATGTCGGAGTTCCGTACTTCACACAGCACGCTTTGCCCGCGTGCCCAGAGGGCCTTGAGCTTCTTATACAACGCGGCTTCCTCCAGCAGCTTCTTCGATTTCTTGCCCATGTGCGGTCCTCACTTCCCTTCGACAGCCTTCCTCGTGATCGGCGGCAATTGCATGTTTTCCGGCAACGTGATGAAGAGCCGTCGCAAATCGCTCACGGTCAAGCTCGCGCCGTCAATGAAGGTCCAGTCGTTCTTGTCCTTGTCGGAAATCGCGGCTTGGAAGCCGGTGCTGCGGATGACCACGAACTTCGGCGCGCCGCCCTTCTCCGCCGGCTTGGCGATGCGGTACTCGGTCACCGTCGGGATCAGCACCAGCCACTTCTTGTGGATCAGCTTTTCAACCTTCTTGCCGTTCTCCACGACTTCTTCCTTCCCCGGCAGCACTTCGTAGGACATCGGCACGCCCTGGGGCTTGAAGGAAATCAACTGGACGCCTTGCTGCGCCATCATCCTCGCCACGCCGGCAAGCTGGGTCTCCAGCTTGTCCATGCCCCCCGCTTGCTTGGCGGCACGTTCCTTCCACTCCGGATACATGCGTTCGATCGCCACCTGGTGCTTGCCGAGCACGACCTGCTCGCCGAGCACCTTGACCGCGGCCACGGCGGCGTCGGTCACCTCGACCGGTGCTGCCGCCTGGGCACTCACCCGGGTCACCGGCAACAGGCACATCAGGGCGGAAAAGAAAAAGGCGCGCATCGCGCCGCATGGATGCCCCGCCTTCCCCGCGCCGTCAAGCGCGCCAGATCGTCCGCCCCCCTCACGGTTTTGCGCGGAATTTTAAAAACCTTATTCCCAATCCCGGAATCCGCTTTGCTTCGCCCCGCCCCTTTGGCAACCTCCGCGCCCCATGTCGAAACCGGCTCTCGGAAAAGGCCTCGGTGCCCTGATTCGCAAACAACCCGGCTCTCCCACCCCGGAAGCCTCCGCCGGTGTCGATGGCCATGGCCGCGCCCGTGAAGTCGCCATCGACCGCGTCGTTCCCAGCCCGCTCCAGCCGCGCACCACTTTCATCGAGACCCCGCTCGACGAACTGGTCGAATCGATCCGCCAGCACGGCATCATCCAGCCCCTCATCGTTCGCCCGGTCAATGGCACCTACGAGCTCATCGCCGGCGAGCGCCGTTGGCGTGCCTCGAAGAAACTCGGCCTGACCACCGTGCCGGTCATCGAGCGCGAAGCGTCCGACCGCGACGTGCTGGAAATGGCGCTCATCGAGAACCTCCAGCGCGAGGACCTCAACGCGATCGAAGAAGCCGCCGGCTACGTGCGCCTCGCCAAGGAATTCTCGATGAAGCAGGACGAGATCGCTGCCCGCGTCGGCAAGTCCCGCGCCAGCGTCGCCAATGCGATGCGTCTGCTCGACCTGCATCCGGACGTCCAGCTTCTCGTCGCCCAAGGCCGCCTCAGCGTTGGCCACGGCAAGGCCATCCTTTCGATCAAGGACAAGGATGCCCAACTCCTCGCCTCCGACCAGATTCTCAAGAAAGGCCTCAACGTCCGCGCCGCGGAAAAGCTCGCCCAGACCTTCGATCCCGCCGGTGGCAGTGACGAGGGCAAGCCGAGGGCCGCCGCCGGCACCCCGGCCGCGCCGGATGCCCACATCCGCGCGCTGCAGAACAAGCTGCGCGACCGCTTCGCCACCCACGTGGCCATTCACCACGGCTCGAAGAAGGGCAAGATCGAGCTGGAATACTACGGCGACGACGACTTGCAGCGCCTGCTCGATCTGCTGGGGCTCGACGATCTCTGACCGTCGCCGCGGCATGCTGCCGCAAGTCCATCTGCCGAGGCTTGCGACAGGATGCCGCAGCCACTTTCCTCCGGTCGTGAAACGCGCCCCGCTGCCTCTCCTGCTGCTCGTCCTCACGGGAGCGGCCACCGTCTTGCTCTGTTGTGGCAAACCGAAGGCACCCGAAGCGCCGCCGCGCCTGACCTTCCAAGCGACCCCGGCGAAGCTCGCGGCGGACTTCTCCGGCGAAAATGCCTTCAAGCACGTGAAAGCCATCGTCGATCTCGGTCCGCGACCGCCGGCCAGCGAGGGCTACGAGAAGACCCTGCAGTATCTCGAAAAGGACTTCGCCGCCAACGGGTGGACCACCGGGCGGCAGAAGTTCACCCGCAGCACGCCGAAGGGGCCCATCGAGTTCACCAACCTGCTGGCCCGCCATAAAACCGGCGAGGCGGACTGGACGAAATCCACGCCGGTCATGATCGGCGGCCATCTCGACAGCAAGCGGATGGAAGCCTTCCAATTTGTCGGCGCCAATGACGGAGCTTCGTCCACCGGCGTGATCCTTGAACTCGCCCGCGTGCTCTCCACCGATCCCGCCTCCGCCGCCAAGGTCGAGTTCGTGCTGTTCGATGGCGAGGAAGCGCTGCTGCACACCATCACCCCCACGGATGGGCTCTACGGCAGCAAGCACTTCGCCCGCGAAATGACCAGGCGCCACAACTGGCCCGCCTTCGGCATCGTGCTCGATCTGGTCGGCGACGATGACCGCGACTTCTACTACAACCCCGAGACTCCCGCGAACTTCGCCACCGCCGTGGAGACCGCCGCCAGGGACTCCGGGCTGACCAAACTCCGCCGTGCACCCGGTGCCATCCTCGACGATCACGTCCCGCTCCAGGAAGCCGGTCTCCCTTGCCTGCATCTCATCGGCGACTTCATGAACATGCCCTACTGGCACCAGCAGGGTGACACCATGGAGGTCATTGATGCCGACGCACTGAAGAAGACGGGGCGGACGACGTTGCGGTTCCTCTCTTCGGTGGCTCCTTGACTCCTGATTTCACTTTTGTGGCTCACCGGGAGTGCGGACTTCATTCCGCTTGGATGGCAAGGGCAACGGGGCTGCGTAACGGAATGAATTCCGCGATCCCGGTAAATCACCCCTCCACCATCGGCCACAGCCGGGCCACCAGTGGCTCCTGCGCGGCTTCCATGCGCTGACGATCCGAAGGCTCCTCGTCCTCATGACCGGCCAGATGGAGCAAGCCGTGGACGATGTAGCGGAATAGCTCGCGCAAGGGCGGCTCGCCATTCTCCGCGGCTTGGCGGAAGGCGACTTCCACGCCGATCACGATCTCGCCGTGGTGAAAGGTGATCACGTCGGTCTCGCCTTCGATCCCCATGAACTGCTCGTGAACGCGGGCGCTGGTCTCGTCGTCCACCAGCGCGACTTCGACGCACTCGTGCTCCGGCAAGGGCGCATCCTCGGTCGCCAGATGACTGGTGAGGATTTCCTTCGCGGCGAGCGCCCCGCCCTTTTCCAACGCGGTCAGCCACGCCTCCGGGATTTCGGTGCGCTCTTGGTTGTTACCGACAATGAGTTCCGGGCACATGGCAGTCAGGAGGCGGCGCGTTGTTGCGGCAGGTCGGTCGGCGGCGGGCCGGGCACCGGCTTGATCGGCTGGGTCTTCGACCCGCTGCCCTGCCGTTTTTCGAGATCGGACTTGCGACCCAAAGTACTACGTTCGTCGTCCTTCGGGTAGTCGATGCGGGTGTGAAGCATGCTCCGCAGGGTGGCGCAGAAGCTGTCCTTCACCTTGGCCAGGTCGCGCATCGTCAGCGCGCAGTCGTCGAGCTGGCCGTCACAGACCCGGCCGTTCACCAGATCCTCGACCATCGTGCGGATCTTGGCGGGCGTCGGCTTTTTCAACGAGCGGGACGCGCTTTCAATGATGTCGGCTAGCGAAACGATACCGCTCTCGCGGGTGCGTGGTCGCGGGCCGGGATAGCGGAAGTTCTTCTCGTCGATCTTCGGCAGGTCCTCGGGATTCTCGAGGCCCTTCTCGACCTTCTCCAGCTCGGCCTTCTTCTGCTCCTGGGCGCGGCGGTGGAAATAGCTGACCAGTGAATCCCCGTGGTGTTCCTGGATGATGTCGATGACCCGCGGGTTGAGCTTGTGCTTCACCGCGAGGTCCACGCCGTCCTTGACGTGGGCGATGATGATCAGCGCGCTCATCGTCGGCGTCAGCGCGTTGTGGGGATTCTCCACGCCCTCGACCTGATTCTCGATGAAGTACTCCGGTTTGCTGAGCTTGCCGATGTCGTGGTAGTAGGCGCAGACGCGACACATCGCGGCATTCGCGCCCACCGATTCGGCCGCGGCCTCGGCCAGGGAGGCGACCACCAGACTGTGGTGAAAGGTCCCCGGAGCTTCGAGCTGAAGGCGGCGCAGCAACTTGTGGTTCAGGTCGCTCAGTTCCAGCCAGGAAATGTCGGTGGTGAGCTGGAAGGCGCCTTCCAGCACCGGCAGCAGGCCGCTAACCAACAGTGCGATCAGGATGCCCATGCCGAGCGCGGCGAGCGAGCTCCAGCCGGCTTGCTTGAGGCCCTCGAGTTGGTCGCTCATCCCCGGCATCAGATCGATGCGTCCGAACAGAATGCACAACAACAGCGAAGCGACGCCGGCATAGACCCCCGCTCGCAAGAGTTGGACGCGCTTTCTCACCCGGTAAGACCCCTGCACCGCGACGAGCCCGCAGACCATGCTGACCGCCAGGTAGATGAGCGCATCCTGCTTGGGCATCACCAACGCC
This sequence comes from uncultured Verrucomicrobiaceae bacterium, assembly GCA_966696705.1. Taxonomy (GTDB): domain Bacteria; phylum Verrucomicrobiota; class Verrucomicrobiia; order Verrucomicrobiales; family Akkermansiaceae; genus Haloferula. The sequence continues at coordinate 25,357 of CBKZPU010000021.1, forward strand.
CCCAACAGGGCCGCATAGACCGTGGAAAAGGTGCCGATTCCCCTTCCCAGCAACACCGCGTGGATCATGGGAACGAGGGCGAAGGGGATGAGCAGGAATTTCATCTGCCCCGGTAGCTGGTTGGCATCGACCATCAGCGAGATCCCGCGAACCAGCAGCAGGTGACTGGCGAGTCCACCGAGGATGAGAATGACGCGGCCATTCCGGCTGGAGGCGGTCTCATGGTTCGTTTGCAGCACGACCACCGCGGTCAGCGCGATCACCGCGCCAAACAGCGAACCACGCACCGCATCATCGGCGAAATTCGTGTCGGTGGCCGCCCGCAAGACGGTCACGGCGATGCCGACGATGAAAATCAGGTACAGCGACATCCGCACCCAGACGCTGCGGTCCAAGGTGAGCGCGACCAAATTCTCCGCGTGGATCCGGCGTTTGCGACCGGACGACATGCCGCGGCGCGCGAGCCGCCAGCGTTTGAAAGCATCAATGAATCCCACGGTGAGGCAACAGGGGTTGCTGGAACGCGGCCGGCGGCAGATTACCCCGCGGGCGGGGCAGGTGGTTAGAGGATTCGGGACCCGTTTGCAATGCGCAAATCCCGTAGGCCGAAGTGCCAAGCAGGAAGTGCCGAGTGCCAACAAAGACTTCTACAAAAAACGAAACCTTCTTTGAATCATAAAGACTTACGGCATTGAAGAGCGATGCGCGTCGTAGGCCTCGATGATCCGGCTGACCACCGGGTGACGGACCACATCCGCCCCCGTAAAGTGCACGAAATCAATGCCCTCGACCCCCGCCAGCGCCCGCTCCGCCTCGAATAGGCCGGACGGCACATGGGGCTTCAGGTCCACCTGTGAGCCATCGCCCGTCACCACCATCCGCGATTCCTCGCCGAGGCGGGTCAGCGCCATGAACATCTGCTCGCGGGTCGTGTTTTGGGCCTCGTCCAGGATCACGAAGGAGCGGGCCAGCGTCCGCCCGCGCATGAAGGCCAGCGGAGCGATCTCGATGGTCCCGTCCGCCAGGTAGCGCTCGCCTTCCTCGTGTCCGATCATGTCGTGGATCGCGTCGTAGAGCGGCCGCAGGTAGGGGGCCACTTTTTCCCGCAGGTCGCCGGGCAGGAAGCCGAGCGCCTCCCCCGCCTCGACCGCCGGGCGGGTCAGCACCACGCGGTGGACGCGCTTGGCCTTGAGCATCGACAGGCCCATGGCCATCGCGAGGTAGGTCTTGCCGGTGCCGGCGGGGCCGAGGCCGAAGACCACGTCATTCTTGTCGATGGCCTTGAGGTAGTCGAACTGGCGGGGGGTCTTCGGGACCACCGGCTTGCGACCGCGCAGGCCGAGCAAGCGGACGCCGGACAACTCCGTCACCGTGCCCTTCCCCTCCGCGGCGAGATCGACTGCCAGCCGGAAATCCCGCCCGGCGATCTCCGAGCCCTGCCGCCGCGCCTGCTCCAAGTCCGAGAATGCCGCCGCCGCCTGCTTCACTCCGGCCTCCGGACCAGCGAAAAGAATCCAGCCATCCCGCGTGACCGCCCGGACCCCCAGTTTTTCCTCCAAATAACGCAGCTCGCGGGCGTCGTTCGCGAATAGCGAGTTCAGGAAAGCCGCGGTCTCATACTCCAGCTTGATCTCCGTCTCCGGGTTGGGCATCGGCACCCACTAACCATTTCCACCCGGCGGGGTCAGGTGGAAAATCCGCGGCATGCCGGGCGAGCCAAAGAGGCCAATCTTTCAAGTCACCGGTGAACCACCCGCTGGAAGAGAAACCACGCAGACGGCACGCCGAGAATCACCGACCATGCGAGAACCCTCAGGACAAAGGCCGACGGCGGCGGCGAAAAATCCCGCTCCCAACGGGAGTCGCGGAGCGCAATCCTGGCGAACAACTGCGGCAGCCAGATCATGGCGAGGGGCACCATGACGAACAGGAAGGCCCGAATGGCCAGCGCCAGCCCTCCCATCCTCCCCGCCAATCCGATCCAAAGCAGGACGAGCAGGCTGGCGAGCAGACGCTCGTTGGTGACGGGCCGCTCCCGCTTGTACTCGCCGTCATCCATTTCCTTCCGGGCCAATATCATTCACCCCTCGGGCGAGCAAGCAGGGGCCGCCGTCCCCCGCTGACACGCCTTTTCCCTTGCCATGACTTGCTAGAGTCATTTTTTCAGACGCGCGCCGCGACCGGCGTCGCTCCGCGAAGCGTCCACCTGAGACCCTACCTTCTGACTCCCATGATCGAAGTCGAGAACCTGTCCAAACAATTCGGCAGAAAGACAGCCGTCGATCACCTTTCGTTTTCCGTGCGGAAAGGCGAAGTGCTCGGTTTCCTCGGCCCCAACGGCGCCGGCAAGTCCACCACCATGCGCATGGTCACCGGGTTCCTCCCGCCGACCTCGGGCGATGCCAAGATCTGCGGCGTGTCCGTCGTGGACCGGCCGAATGAGGCGAAGAAGAAAATCGGCTACCTGCCGGAATCCGCCCCGCTTTATAACGACATGACCGTCACCGGCTTCCTGCGCTTCTGCGCGGACGTCCGCGGCCTGTCGGGCAATACCAAGAAGGACGCGGTGGAGCGGGCGATCGAGACCTGCTTCCTGCAGAGCGTCGCCTTCCAAGCGATCGACACGCTGTCAAAGGGTTACCGCCACCGCACCTGTCTCGCGCAAGCGCTGCTCCATGATCCGGAGGTGCTGATCCTGGACGAGCCGACCGATGGTCTGGATCCGAACCAGAAGCACGAGGTCCGCCAGCTCATCAAGCGGCTGGGCGAAACCAAGGCGATTCTGTTCTCCACCCACATCCTCGAGGAGGTCGAGGCCTCCTGCACGCGCGCGGTCATCGTGGACCGCGGCCGGATCGTGGAAGACGGCACGCCGGCCGAGCTGATTGCCAAGGGCAAGGGCTCGCTGACCGACCTGTTCCGCAAGGTGACCACCCTGGACACCGCGGCCTGACCAAACGGACATTAGTCATTCGATATTAGGACATTCGGGAAATCCCCAATCACCAATATCCAATTATCCCATTTCCATTTCACCCATGAACACCTGGACCATCTTCAAGCGAGAGATCACCAGCTACTTCACCCAACCGACTGCTTACGCGATCATCGTCGTGTTCCTGCTGCTGTCGCTGGGCTTCACCTTCACTTTCGGGAACTTCATGCGCGTGGGCGATGCCTCGCTGGAGTACTCGTTCTTCTTCTGGCACCCGTGGATCTTCATGGTGCTGGTGCCGGCGGTCGGCATGAAGCTGTGGTCGGACGAGCAGCGGACCGGCACGATCGAACTGCTGGGCACCTTCCCGATCTCGGTGTGGAGCGCCATCTTCGGCAAGTACCTCGCCGCCTGCCTGGTGTGGCTGGTCGCGCTGCTGCTGACCTTCCCGATCGTGATCACGGTCAATATTCTGGGCGACCCGGACAACGGGGTGATTTTCGCCGGTTACCTCGGCAGCTTCCTCGTCTGCTGCACCTTCCTGGCAGTGACCATGCTGGCCTCCGCCTGCACCCGCGACCAGGTGGTCTGCCTGATCATCGCCGTGGTCATCTGCGTGGTCATGGTGCTGTGCGGTTACGACGACTTCGTGCGCGAGGTCGGCAAAGCGACCACCGAGAATGTGGGCAGCGCGCTGAGTTCGCTGGGCGTGTGGGATCACTTCCGCTCGCTGAGCCGCGGATCCTTCCGCCTGCAGGATGCCGTGTGGTTCGGCTCCATCATCGTCACCTCGCTGCTGGGCACCAGCGCGATCCTCTCCGCCAAACGCGCCTGAACCCCTTTCCCATCACCGATCCATGAGCAAGCAAGCAAAGACCGTCCACCCGATGGCCCGCGCGGTTCTCGCGATCACCGCGCTCGGCGTCATCGTCGTCTCGGCCAATCTCCTGATTTCCTCGCTGGGCGTCGGCCACAAGAACGCCGACTTCACCGAGAACAAGGTGCACACGCTCTCCGAAGGCACGCGCAGCATCCTCAGGGAACTGGGCGCCCCGGTCACCATCCGCTACTATGCGACCCGTAGTTCGGACTACATGCCGGAGGACCTGAAGCTCCACATGCGCCGCGTGGACGATCTGCTGGCGGAGTACCAGAATCTCTCCGGCGGCAAGCTGCGGGTGGAACAACTCGATCCCCAGCCCGACACCGACGCCGAGGACGCCGCCAACCTGGACGGCATCCGCGGCCAGCGCTTCGAGGACCAGAACCTCTACTTCGGCCTCGCCGTCTCCTGCATCGACAGCACGGCGACCATCCCGTTCATCGATCCGAGCCAGGAGACGATGCTGGAGTATGAAATCTCCAAGGCCATCGCCGAGGTTTCGCGCACCGACAAGCCGGTCATCGGCCTGATGTCCGGCCTGCCGATTGCCGGCGAGCAGAACCCGATGATGATGATGCAGGGCCAGCAAGGTAGCCCGCCGTGGGTGATCTATTCCCAGCTCGCGCAGTCCTATGAGGTGAAGGACCTGACGATGACGCCCGAGAAGATCGATCCTTCGATTGACGTGCTGCTGGTCTTCCACCCGGCGGCGATTACCCCGGAAGCGGAATTCGCGATCGACCAGTACCTGCTGCAAGGGGGCACGGTGGTCGCGTGCCTCGACCCCCACTCGGTGGCCGCGCAAATGAGCGGCGGTGGCAACCCGATGATGGGTGGCGGCGCTCCGACGACCTCCACCTTGCCGACCCTGCTCCCCGCTTGGGGCGTGGCGATGAACTCTCAGGTATTGGGCGACCTGACTTACCAGACGACGATGAGCGGGAACCGCCCGGCTGTGGCGGTGCTGACGATTCCAAAGGAAGGCATGCCACAAAAGGACAACGTGATCACCCGCGACCTCAACAGCCTGACCTTTTTCCTGCCCGGCGGCCTGAGCAAATCCGGCGGTTCCGGCGTGGCGATCAATTCGCTGGTGAAGTCCTCGGACAAGGCCGGCCTCGTCGATTCCATGAAGGCATCGCAGCTCGATCCGGCCCTGGGCCGCACCATCAAGGACCCGAAGTCCTATGACCTCGTGATGCACCTCAAGGGCAACTTCAAGTCCGCCTTCCCGAAGGGCAAGCCGGGCACCGAGGAAGCCAAGCCGGAGGAGAAGAAGGAGGACAAGCCAGCCGAGGGCGAAGCCAAGGAAGGCGAGCAGAAGGACGAAGAGAAGAAAGACGCAGAAAAGAAGGAGGAAAAACCGGCCGCTCTCACCGAGGCGACCAAGGAAGGCCATGTCTTCCTGATCTCCGACATCGACGTCTTCTTCGATCAATTCGCCTACCGCGTGCAGCGCTTCGGCGGCATGCAGATGGCGCAGCCGATCAACGGCAACTCCTCGCTGCTCTTCAACATCGTGGACCAAGCGGCATCCTCGGGTCACCTGATCGGTGCCCGCAGCCGCGCGGCGATCGCCCGGCCGTTCACCAAGATCAAGGACCTCGAAGCCGAGTTCGACCGCGACTACGGCAAGAAGGTCGAGGAAAAGCAGGCGGAGATCAAAAAGCTCGAGGAAGAACTCCTGCAGGTCGCCCAGCAGCGCCAGGAAAACGGCGTCGTCTATATGACGGGCGACGTGGAGACGAAATACCGGGAAATGACCGCCAAGAAGATCGAGGCCCAAAAAGACCTGCGTGAACTGGAGAAGAACCTGAAGCGCGAGAAGGACAAGATCTCGGGCAAGGCCACGCTCTACAACGTCGCCATCATGCCCGCGCTGGTCATCCTGGCCGGACTGGGCTTCTTCATCAAACGCCGCACCGCCACCCGCGCCCGCTAATCCCTCACTCCACTGTTACCCACTCCAGCCATGAACAAACGCCAAGTCGTTGTCCTCTGGATCGTCGCCCTCGTGCTCGCCGCCGCCGCGTTCTTCGCGTGGTCGGGCAAGTCGAAGGGCTTCGAAAGCAAGACCGAACGCAGCCGCGGCCAGACCGTGCTCGCCGATTTCGCCCCCGACCAGGTGGCGAAGATCAAGGTGAGCTCCGGCGAGGACACCGCCACGCTGGTCCGCAAGGACGGCAAGTGGACGGTCGAGGAGCGCGAAGGATATCCCGCCAAGACCTCGATGGTGAACGAATTCCTCCGCTCGCTGGCCGAGGTGGAGGTCGTCGAAGGTGTCGAAGCCGACCCGTCGTATGCGCCGCGCTTTGGCATGAATCCGGATGCCGACAAGCCGGAAGAACGCGGCACCGAGGTGGTGTTCTCGAACGACGCCGGCACCGAGCTCGCCCACATCACCCTGGGCAAGAACCTGCAGGCCGCCGGTGAAAACCCGATGGCCGCGATGATGGGTGGCGGTGGTGGTTCCACCGGCCGCTTCATCCGCAATCACTCCGACGAAACCGGCGTGTACAAGGTGAGCGAGATGTTCTCCTCGCTGACCCCGGAGCCGCAGCGCTGGCTGAACGAAGACTTCATCAAGATCGAGAAGATCAAGAGTGTCTCCGTCAGCCCGAAAGGCCAGCCGGACAAGGTGGAGTGGAAGGTCACCCGCGCCGACGAGAACGGCGAGTTCACGCTCGACGGAGCCCAAGCCGGCGAATCGCTCGACACCACCGCCGCCGGCTCGCTGAAAAGTCTGTTCTCCTACGCCCGCTTCGAGGATGTGGTGCCGGCGGACAAGGCCGGGGACGGCGCCAAGCCACAGGAGAAGCGCACGGCGAAGATCGAGACCTTCGAAGGCTTCGTTTACACCATCACCGTCACCCCCACCGAAGCGGAGAAGCCGAAGGAGCCCGCCGCGCCTGACGCCCCTGCCCCGGAGGAAAGCTACCTCATGACCGTGGACGTGGAGGCCACCCTGCCCACCGAGCGGAAGAAGGAGGAAAAGGAATCCGAGGAAGACGCCAAGGCGAAGGACAAGGCCTTCGCCGATCGCAAGGCGGAGCTTGAGAAGCGTCTGGCCGCCGAGAAGGCGATAGCCGGCAAGACCCTCAAGGTGACGAAGTACACCGTGGATGCCCTGCTCAAGCAGCGCTCCGAAATCGCCCCGAAGCAAGCTCCCGCGGCGACCAACACGACGCCCCCGGCCGGCGGTGCCGTGACTCCGCCGGTGCAGGTTCCACCGGCACCCCGCCGCAAGCCGGTGGAAGCCGTCACCCCGCCGATTGAGATCCCGCCAGCCGAAAAGAGCGAGCAGGCTCCCGAGGAGGAAAAACCGGCCGAGGAGAAGAAAGAACAATGACTTCCAAAACGGAAAGGGCGGCCGCGAGGCCGCCCTTTTTTGCGGGGTGCTACCTCCAGACGACCGTAGCTGGGGCATCTTGCCCCAATCAGTTGCGGGAGCGTCCCGTAGCTGAGGCATCTTGCCCCAGTCAGTTGCGGGGGCGTCCTGCCCCGATTCGAAATCCCGGGGCGAGACGCCCCGGCAACGGACTGGAGCGGGACGCTCCAGCCACGATCGAATGGTATCAATCCAAGTAATCTTCCAGCCAGTCCGCGATCGAGGAGACCACCTGCGGATAGGTGGATTCGTCAAACGAGTGTCCGGCACCCTTGATCTCGATCAGGCGCTTCGGCTCCTCGGCGGTGTCGTAGGCGTCGCGGCTGTCCTCGGGCAGCACCACGTCATCGGCGGTGCCGTGGATCAACAACCACGGGATGCTGACCTGGCCGACCTCGTCGAAGAGGTCGCCAATCGCGCAGAAATCATCGACGTGCTTCTGGGACAGCGGGCAATCCGGCTCGTCCCACATGAACCCCTTGTCCGGAATCACATTGCCGAACTCGCGCTCATAGAAGGCCTCGGTGCGGACCATCCCGGCCAGCGAGACCAGCACGCGGATGCGCGGATCCTCCGCGGCCACCGTGACGCCGACGGCAGCCCCCATGCTGTGGCCGATATAGGCGACCTTGAGCCCGGACGGCAGGCTATCGAGGATGTCGCGCAGGTCGCGGCTTTCCTTGGTGATGGTGGCGTGGCCGAAGTCACCTTCCGATGTCCCGTTGCCTGACCACGAAAAGCGCAGGCAGGGCCAGCCGCGGGCGGCGAGCCCTTCGGCGACGGCGGTCAGCAGCGGCCGGTCCTTGTTTCCCGTCACGCCGTGGCCGAGCAGCACCAACACGTGCTCGCGGTCGCCCGGGTGAAAGGCAGTATCGAGCTTTTCGCCGACGCGGTTGCGGAATTCAGGAAGATCCATCGGAAATGCGGCGCTCAATGAACCGTGCGGCCGGGAAAGGTCAACTCCGCCACACCGGACTTGTCGAGTTCACCCAGCCCGAGTTCGACCATCCGGTGGTACTGGGCCTCGGTGGCGAGCGACAGTGGGGTGTTCACGCCGGTCGCGGCGGCGAGGGCGTTGGCAATGCCGCTGTCCTTGCAGGCGTGGGCGGCGGAGAAAAAGCAGTCGTGCTCGCGGGCGATCATGTCGTCGCCATCGGTCTCCAGCACCCGTGAGTTCGCGCCCGTCTGGGAAAAGACCTCCTTCAACATCGCGAGATCGAGGCCGAGCGCGGCTCCGAGGCCGAGGCCTTCGGCAAGACCGGCGGTATTGATGTTCATGACCATGTTCACCAACGCCTTCACCTTGGCCGCCTGGCCGGTGCCACCGACGTGGCGCAGCGACGAGGACAGGTCCTTGAGGATCGGCTCGACCTTGGCGAAAGTTTCGTCCGAGCCACCCACCATCAGGTAGAGCGTCCCTTGCCGAGCCTGGGTGATGGACGAGGCCATGCAGGCTTCGAGCGCGTTGGCGCCGGCGGCTTGGCAAGCGGCATCGACTTCTTCATGCACCGCCGGGCTGACGGTGGCGCAGTTGACGAAAACCTTGCCGGCCGCGTCGGCGAGCAGCGAGTCGCCGTTCTGGCCGAAGATTCCGCGCATGGCAGCATCGTCGGTGACCACGGTGAGGATCACGTCGGCCGCGGCGGTCACTTGCGCGAGGGTCGCCGGGGCGGTGCAACCGAGCTCGGCGGCGAAGTCCTGGGCAAGCTTCGGGAAGGCGTCGAAGACCGCGGTGACGGGATAGCCCTGGTCCTTCAGGCGGCGCGCCATGTTGGCTCCCATGCGGCCGGTTCCGACGACTCCGATGCGTGCTTTCGACATGGAGCGGAACTTGGCGCAGCCATCACCCGCTGTCCATCGCGATGCCTCTCGTTCGCGGACCGGGCGGGAAGGGCCGGCACGATTCGATGGGGAATTCCCCGCGCCCTCTTTCGAGGAAAATCCTGTCTTTTTCCGCCGGGCTGCAAAACATCTCCGCCACTCGGACGTTTCACCTGTTCCTGCCAATCAACGCCAAACCCATGCAACGCACCGCAATCCTCACCCTGCTGCTTTCCGCCGCGCCGCTCGCCGTCAACGCCGACCCGCTCAGTGAAGCGGACCGCGAGGCGCTGATCGAGAAGCTCGACAACCTCAAGGACACCGCCAAGGAGAAGGCCATGGGCCGGATCGGTATCGCCATGAGCGCCTACCGGGCAGCGATGGGAAGCGACGAGACGGCGGTCGAGTTTTACCTGAAATGCGTGGAGAAGGTGGAATTCGAGGACCAGAAGCGGAGTTCGCAGGACTTCCGCGAATGGAAGCGCCGCCAGGAGGACCGGCTGAAGCAGGACGGTCTCGGCCGCTGCCTGCGCCACCAGTTGCGCTGGCTGGTGCTGACGCTCGAGGCGGCTGAGGCGCAAGGCAATTTCAAGGATCTCGCCCCCAAGGCCAGCACCGCGCTGGATGACATCTTCAACAGCCCCGAGCAGTTCGCCGGCAATGTGGGCCCGCTGCGTGAACCGGTGACCAACACCGTCTTCGCCCGCGCCTACAACATCGGCGGTGCCAAGGTGGAAGGGTGGCCGCTGTCGCCGCTGGAAATCGGCGCGGTTTTCAACCAGATCCTGTTCCCGCCGCTCCGGGCGACCGGCAAGCTCGACCTGCTGCGCGAGCAGTGGCAACGGCGCATCCGCTACGAAGGAGTGATGCGCGGTGAGATGACCGGCAATGGCGGCGGCAATGGGAATGGCAACGGCGGGGGAGAAGGTCGCGGACGCGGAGAAGGCCGCGGCGGCAATGGCCGGGGCGAGGGTCAGTCGGCCGAATACGAGAAGTTCATTTCCGAGACGCTGCCCGACTTGAAGTGGCAGATGGAGGAAGACCTGTTCAAGGCGGGCGACCAACAGCGCGCGGCGGTAAACATGCTCGCCCACATCGAGGCCCATCTCACCCACCCCAAGGCCCGCGATTGGGCGGAGAGCTTCCGGTCGCTGATTGACCCGCCGAAGGCCGAGGCCACCAAGGAGACAGCGGAAACGACCGAACCTTAGGAAACTCCGAGAGTTCCGTTGTCTCGGCAGAAGGGGACAACGAAACGACCGAAACGGACGAAAAAAGAAGTCCTCTGCCTTCCTTTCGCGAGCTTTCGTTCCTTTTCGTTGTTCCTGAACTGAATTTCAGGCGTGCCGCGCAATCCACCGGCGGCTTTCGGCGAAGTGCGTCACCGGCGGCAATTCCGATTGTCCCCGCCGCAACATCCCGGTTGTTTTTCCGGTATCATCCCCGCCATGAAAGCCGTCGTCCTCAGCCTTGCCTTTGCCGCCACCGCGCTCGCCGCGGAAAACAAGACCCCGCCGGTGCTGGCCATCGGTTCGCCGGTGCCGGATTTCGCGCTGCCGGGAATCGACGGCCAGAAGCACAAGCTGGCCGAATACGCGAACGCCAAGGTCCTGTGCCTGATCTTCACCTGCAACCACTGCCCGGACGCGATCGCCGCGGCCGGCCGGATGCAGGAGATCCACCAAGCTTACAAGGACAAGGGCGTCGCCGTGGTGGCCGTGAATAGCAGCAGCCCGCTCGGCCTGCGCCCGGACGAACTCGGCTACGGTCCACACGGCGACACCTTCGAGGAGATGACGCCCTTCGCCAAGGAGAACGGCTGGACCTTTCCCTACCTCTACGACGGCGAGACCCAGACGCTGAGCAGCGCCTGCGGGGCGCAATCGACGCCGCACGTGTTCGTCTTCGGTGCCGACCGCAAGCTCGCCTACACCGGCCGCATGGACGACGCCGCACGGAAGTCGGGCCCGGTCGAAAAGAGCTACCTCAAGGACGCGCTCGATGCCGTGCTCGCCGGCAAGCCGGTGGCCACGCCGACCACCCGCTCGTTCGGCTGCTCGACCAAGTGGAGTTGGAAAAAGGACCAGGTCGCCGCCGACCAGAAGGCGTGGGAAGGCAAGCTGGTGACGCTTGAGAAGCTCGATGTGGAGACCGCCAAAAAGCTCCGTGCCAATGGCTCCGGCAATGTCCGCCTGATCAATTTCTGGTCCACCACCTGTGGCCCCTGCGTCGCGGAGTTCCCGGCGCTCGTCGATACCTACCGCCGCTTCCAGAACCGCTCGTTCGATTTCGTGACCGTCTCGCTCGATCCGGCCGGCGATCAGGCGAAGGTGCAGAAGTTCCTCGAAAAGCAGCACGCCGCGCTGTCCGACCAGACCAAGGAGTCGGTCGAAAAGGACGGCCGCAAGACCAACAACTACCTCTTTGCCGGCGACAACCCGGACCAGCTTGCGGAGGCGATCGACAAGGAGTGGACCGGTGCCCAGCCGCACTCGGTGCTCGTTTCGCCGAAGGGCGAGATCGTCTGGCGCCACACCGGTGCCGTCGATCCCGTCGAGTTGCGCCGGCAGATCGTGAAGGCACTCGAAGGATTGCCGTAAACCACCCTCCCCGCTCCGACGTTTCCCGTTGCCGCCGCCAACCGGGGCGGCCAATTTTTCAGACCCCACCCATGAAACCCCGACACATCCTCGTTGCCGCCGCCCTTGTTTCCGCCGCCTCCGCCGAAGGCTTCAAGGACACGCCGCTCATCCCCGGTTCCAAATGGCACGTCCACGACCCGGACCGCCCGAAGCCGCCGGTGGTGGAACCCGGCAAGCAGTTCAGCCAGTTGGCCAATGCCCCGCAGGACGCCGTGGTGCTGTTCGACGGCAAGGACTTCGCCAAGTGGCAGGGCGAAAAAGGCGACGTGAAGTGGAAGATCGAGGACGGCTACGCCGAGACTACCAAGACCGGCCGCATCCGCACCAAGGACGAGTTCGGCGACTTCCAGCTCCACCTCGAATTCGCCACTCCTGCCAAGGTTGAGGGCAGTGGCCAAGGCCGCGGCAACAATGGCGTGAACATCTACGGCAAGTACGAAGTGCAGGTGCTCGATTCCTACAAGAACGAGACCTACGCCGATGGCCAGGCCTCCGCGATCTACGGCCAGACCCCGCCAATGGTGAATGCCTCGCGCCCGCCCGGCGAGTGGCAGACCTACGACATCATCTTCGAGGGGCCGCGCTGGGACGCTTCCGGCAAGCTGCTCAAGAAAGCCTACCTGACCGTGATCCACAACGGCGTGCTGGTACACCACCGCCGCGAGCTTCACGGTGACACCCGCTACCGCGGCGTCGGGAACTACGACAAGCCGCACCCGCCGAAGGGCTACATCGAGCTCTACGAGCACGGCAACCCGGTGCGCTTCCGCAACATCTGGATCCGCGAGATCAAGATCCCCACGACGGAGGATCTCGGCATGGCATCGGAGGCCAAGTGATCGATGTAGGGGAGAACCCCTACACTTGGACCCGCGGAACCCCGGACTTTCCGGGGTTCTTTTGTGACAGACCTGACATCGGGGTTGCGGGGTTGTGGAGATTGTGAAATTTTTCACAAGCCTTCGCGCCATGAGTATCACCACCGTCCCACAGGGCCGCAGCGAGCGGTTTCCCTTCGAACTTGTCCGGCCCCAGTTGGAGAAGGTGGAAGCCTCCATCCGCGATCAGGTGCGGGCCTTCGACCCGGCGGTGGAGCCCTACGTCAGCTACGTCTGCAATACCTCGGGCAAGCGCATTCGCCCTGCCCTCTCGATCCTGACCGGCGGCGCGCTCGGCGGCGTGGACGAGGGACATCTCAAGATCGGCGTCATCCTGGAACTCATCCACATGGCGACGCTGGTGCACGACGACATCATCGATGGCGCCGTGACCCGCCGCATGATCCCCACCGCCAATGCCAAGTGGGGCGCGGGCCTCTCGGTGTTGCTCGGCGACGCGCTGTTCTCGCACGCGCTGCATCTGGCCACCGAGTTCGACGACATCTCGATCTGCCGCAAGGTCGGCTACGCCTCGCGCGAGGTTTGCCAAGGGGAGATCGTGCAGACCCAGCGGCGCTGGGATCTCACGCTGACCAAGGCCGACTATTTCCGGATCATCGAAATGAAGACCGGCGCGCTGTTCGCCGCCGCCACCGGAATCGCCGCCGCGCTGTCGGGCGCCGATGCCGAAACCGAGGCCCGCATGTTCGATTACGGCATGAAGCTGGGCACGGCCTATCAGATTTACGACGATTGCCTCGACCTCGTCGGCAGCGAGGAAGACGTGGGCAAGACGCTCCGCACCGACCTCGAGAAAGGCAAGCTGACGCTGCCGATCCTGAATCTGCTCGAAAGCGCCAGCGAGTCGCAGCGGGCCAAGCTCAACAAGCGGATCATCGACCAAGAGTCGCTCGACCTGCCGGTGCTCGTGGGCATCGCCGAGTATGAAGGCGCGATCGAATCAGCCGTCGATACCGCGGCCAGCATGCTCGGCACCTGTCGCGATCACCTCGTCGGCTTGCCCGGCAGTGAACACGTGGAGGCACTGGAGCAGATCACGTGGTTCTTGGCGGCACTGCTGGAGAAATGCCGGCGCTGAGCCGGTCGATGCCGACGTGCAGGGCCCCCATTCTTCTCACGGCACGAAGTATCTGCCGGGCTCCGGACGAACCGCCTTCCCCGCCGGATGGAGAAAGGATGCGCGGGTCAGCCCGCCTTGGCCTTTAGACGTCCGGCGGCACGACACGCGCTACCCGTGAGCTTGACGCTGATTCGATCTTTAAGATCATTCCACCGTGACCGTCACCATGGATGCGAAGCGCCGGCTCATGCCGCCCCTCTCACTGGCAGAGGCGAAGCCGGGGGACGACTTCGAAGTAACTTCCGACGAGGACGTGGATGCGTTCGTTTTTCGCCGGGTCACCACAAAGGTGGATTGGTTGGAGGTTCTGGCGGAGTGACCCGTGCCGATGGACGATCTGTGAAACGCAAGCCCCGCAGCTACACCGCCGTGCCGCAGCCGGTCGATGCGCCGTCCGGGCAGTTGGCGCGGGAGATGGGGTTGCCGTGGAAGCAGGTCGGCATGCCGCGGCTGGTGCTCGGCCGGCTGGAGTGGCTCGTGTTGCCGGAGTTCGGCGCCGGACCGATGCATGCGAAGACCGACACCGGTGCGCGGACGTCGTCACTGCACGCGGAAGACATCGAGCTGAGCGAGGACGGCACCCGTGTCCGTTTCGTCACACGGGATCACTATGGTCGCCGGGTTTCCTGTGAGGCACCGGTGGCCGGATCGGGGCGGGTGAAAAGCTCCACCGGCGTGGCGCGGAAACGCCACTACATCGAGACCGAGGCGGTGTTGCCGGGCGGCTTCACGTGGAAGATCCGGCTGACCTTGGCGCATCGTGGCAAGATGAAGTGCCCGGTGCTGCTAGGTCGTCGCGCGCTGGCCGGATTTTTTCTCATTGACCCGCTGGGTCACCATTTGATGGGTGCGCTCCGCGATCTTGAGTCGCAGTTCCCCGGCATCTGCCGCCCATGAAAATCCTCGTCCTTTCGCGCAACGCGAACCTTTACAGCACCTCCGCCTTGGTCAAAGCCGCCGAAGCGCGCGGCCACGAGGTGCGGGTGATCGATTACCTGCGCTGCTACATGAACATCACGGCCCACAAGCCGAAGATGTTCATCGAGGGCGAGGAACTCACCGCCGACGCCGTGATCCCGCGGATTGGCGCGAGCCACACCTTTTACGGCAATGCCGTGGTCCGGCAGTTCGAGATGATGGGCGTCTTCACCGTGAACGACTCGGTGGCGATCGCCCGCTCGCGCGACAAGCTGCGCAGCATGCAGCTCCTGGCACGCAAGGGCGTCGGCCTGCCGATCACTGGTTTCGCCCACTCCACCGATGCCACCATGGAGTTGATCAAGATGTGCGGCGGCGCGCCGCTGGTGATCAAACTGCTGGAAGGCACGCAGGGCGTCGGGGTGGTGTTGGCGGAAACCGCGAAGGCGGCTGAATCGGTGATCGAGGCCTTCAAGGGCCTGCGCGCTGACATCCTCGTACAGGAGTTCATCAAGGAAGCCAAGGGCGCGGACATCCGCTGCATCGTGGTCGATGGCAAGGTGGTCGCCGCGATGAAGCGCCAGGCGGCCGAGGGCGAATTCCGTTCGAACCTTCACCGGGGCGGCACCGCGGAAAAGGTGAAGATCACGCCGGAGGAACGCTCGGTGGCGATCCGCGCCGCCAAGATCATGGGCCTGAATTTCGCCGGCGTGGACCTGTTGCGTTCGAACCACGGACCGGTGGTGATGGAGGTGAACTCGTCGCCGGGCTTGGAAGGCATCGAGAAGTCCTCGGGCAAGCCGGTGGCGGACATGGTCATCGACTTCATCGAAAAGGCCGCCGTGAAGCGCCCCAAACCGCCGAAGCCGACGGACAAGTGATTTCGTGGTAGCGGAACGTCTGCGCCGTTCCGGCGGGGAGCGCTCCGCAACAGCAAATAGGCCGGCGATCTTTGTTGGACCCCGCTCCGCCGGAATGACGAAGTCATTCCGCTACGGAAGATCAGTCACAATCGCAGAACCCCTTCGCATTTTCCCGATTGTCCCGCCCGCAGGCATTCGTTGAAAGTGACCCATGCGAAAAGCCATCCTCTCGCTCGCCTTGTCGTCCGCATCCGTCACCGCCGCGGATCTTCCGCTGATTCCACTGCCGAAGGAAATGAAGGCGGGCGAGGGCAGCTTCGCCGTGACGGCGGAGACCGGCATCCGCTTCGATGCCGCGCTGGCCAATGAGGCCAAGCTCCTTTCCGCCGAGTTGAAGGCCCGCACCGGCAACGAGCCGAAAGCTGTCCGAGAGGAACTGCGCATCATGCTGCCGTCGGAGATCCGGATCGATCTCGACAATTCGCTGGCCCTCGAGCCCGGCGGCTACACGCTGGAAGCCACGCCGAAGACGGTGGTGATCAAGGGCAAGGATGCCGCCGGAGCTTGGAACGGCACCCGCACCCTGCTGCAGTTGCTTCCGTTGGAGGGCGACAAGGCCATCCCGGCGGTCTCCATCAAGGACGAGCCCCGCTTCGGCTGGCGCGGCATGCACCTCGATGTCGGCCGCCACTACTTCCCGGTGGAAGACATCAAGGGCTTCATCGACTGGCTCGCCTTCCACAAGCTGAACACCTTCCACTGGCACCTCACCGAGGACCAGGGCTGGCGGATCGAGATCAAGAAGTATCCCAAGCTCACCGAGGTGGGTGCCTTCCGCGAATCCACGCCGCCGTATGGCGCGCGCAATTCCGACGACGGCAAGCGTTACGGCGGCTTCTACACGCAGGAGCAGATCAAGGAAGTGGTCGCCTACGCGAAGGAGCGCCACATCACCATCGTGCCGGAGATCGACATGCCCGGCCACATGGCAGCGGCGATCGCGGCCTATCCGGAGTTCGGAAACTCGGACATCCCCAGTTATGCGCCCAAGGTCAACACGCGCTGGGGCGTCCATCCCTACACGCTGGCCCCGACCGAGGAGACCTTCCGTTTCGTCGATGACGTGCTGACCGAGCTGTGCGCGCTCTTCCCCTCCGAATACATCCACATCGGCGGCGATGAAGCCCCGAAGGACCAGTGGGAAAAGTCCCCGCGGGTGAAGGAGCTGATGAAGAAGGAGGGCATGAAGGACGGCCACGACGTGCAGAGCTATTTCATCAAGCGCGTCGAGAAGATGCTCGAGAAGAAAGGCCGCAAGCTGATTGGCTGGGACGAGATCCGCGAAGGTGGCCTGGCCCCGAGCGCGACGGTCATGTCGTGGCGCGGCGAGCAGGGCGGCATCGCCTCGGCCAAGGAAGGCCACGACGTGGTGATGGCCTCCAACACCCACCTCTACTTCGACCACTATCAACGGCCACAGGGTGAGGAACTCGCCAAAGGCAAGGAGTTCGACTCCATCGGCGGCTTCCTGCCGATCGCCAAGGTCTATTCCTACGACCCGGTGCCCAAGGCGCTCACGGCGCAGGAAGCCAAGCACGTCCTCGGCGTACAGGCCCAGCTCTGGACCGAGTACATGCATGATTGGAAGAAGGTCGAATACATGGCCTTCCCGCGCATCGCCGCCTTGGCTGAGGTTGCGTGGACGCCGGTGGAAAAGAAGAACTACGAGAGCTTCCGTGGCCGCCTCGATGGCATCCTGAAGCACTACGACGCCGCCGAGGTGAACCGCGCCGAGCCGCTCGATCCGCCGAAGCGCGAGACCGCCGACGGCTCCACGGTGACCACCTCGCTCGGCATCTATCAGGACCACTGGCCGGAACTCGCGCTCGATGGCAAGCCGGACACTTTCTTCTGGGCGGACCGCGAGCTGAAGGAAGGCGACCACTTCACGGTGGCCTTCAAGGCATCCAAGTCCGGCAAGGTCACGGTGAAAACCGGCGGCAACGCCAGCCAGAACAAGGACAAGCTGGATGGCGGAGTACTCGAAGCGTCAACCGATGGCTCGACCTGGAAGGAAGTCGCCGCGTTTGCAGACGGTGTTGCCAGCGGCACGCTGCCGGCGGGCACCAAGCAGCTTCGCATCCGCGTGACCAAGCCCCAGAAGAACTGGCTGATCGTCCACGAGATCGAGGTCCAGTCGTGAGCCGGACTTGGAGACCGTCGGAAAATCGGAAATGGCAGGGACCTTTCTCCG
>CBKZPU010000022.1:0-42117 GCA_966696705.1 uncultured Verrucomicrobiaceae bacterium
CTCTGGCTGGCTCCAGATCGACCTCGGTGCGGGAAACGCCCAAACCGTGGTCCGCTACGACATCACCAGCGCCAACGACGTGCCCGGGCGCGATCCGAAGGACTGGCAGGTGCAAGGTTCCAACGACGGCAGCAACTGGACCACGCTCGATACCCGCATGGGCGAGAGCTTTGCCAGCCGTTTCCTGACCAAGCAGTACACGTTCGCGAATGCCGTCGCCTACCGGTACTACAAGCTGAATATCCTTTCGAACTTCAGCGGCAATAGCGCCGACGGCATCCAACTGGCAGAGTGGGAGCTGTTCTCGGCGGGTTTTCCGCCGCCGCCTTCCGAGACAGTACCTCCGGCGGAGCCGGACGGTTTCGTGGTGACGGCTGGCGACCATTCCGTGGCGCTCGACTGGTCGGACAACACGGAGCCGGACATCGCGCGCTATGCCGTCCATCGCTCGACCACCAGCGGCGGCCCCTACGATGCCATCGCCACCGGCCTGACCTTCAGTGCCTACACGGACACCACGGTGACCAATGGCACGACCTACTATTACGTCGTTACCGCGGCCGACACGTCGCTGAACCAATCGGCCCACAGCGCCGAAGCTTCCGCCACGCCGCAAGCTCCACCTCCACCCGGCGCGCCTTCCTCTCTCACCGCCACCGTCGTCTCGACCAGCCGGATCGACCTGGCCTGGAACGCCGCCAGCGGCGCGAGCAGCTACACCGTCAAGCGCTCCACCACCAGTGGCGGTCCCTACGTCGTCCTCGCTACCAACGTCCTGACGACCGGCTACAGCGACATCTCCGCCGCCCTGCGGACCACCTACTACTACGTCGTTAGTAGCGCGAACGGCGGGGGCGAGAGCGCCGACGCGCCCGAGGCATCGGCGATCATCGATGACCTGCATCTGCATCTGAAGTTCGACGAGAGCGCCGGCACCACCGCCGCCGATTCCAGCGGCAACGGCCGCCACGCGTCGCTCGTCAACGGCCCGGCCTTCGCCTCCGGCAAGATCGGCAATGCCCTCGGATTCACCGCTTCCTCATCGCACCACGCCACCCTGCCCGCCGGGGCGGTGAGCGCGCTGGACGACTTCACGATCAGCATCTGGGTCAAGCCCACCAGCCACGCCAACTGGGCGCGCGTCTTCGACTTCGGCAGCGGCACCGCCACCAACATGTTCTTCACGCCGCAGAGCGGTGCGACCGGCAAACCGAGATTCGCCATCAAGATCTCCAATAGCGCCGAGCAGCTCATCGACGCCCCCGATGCCATCGCCACCGATGTCTGGACACATCTCGCCGTCACCCTGTCGGGCAATACCGGCACCCTCTACATCAACGGCGTGGCGGTCGGAACCAACAGCGCGATGACTTTCAAGCCCTCCGCCATGGGCAGCACCACCCAGAACTATCTCGGCCGATCCCAATACACCGACCCGTATTTCAACGGCGCGCTCGATGACTTCCGCATCTACGGCAGCGCGCTGAGCGCAAGCGAGATCGGCATCCTTGCCGGAGGGGAGCTCGCCGCACCTCAAAACCTCATCGCCGCGCCGGGCAATTCGCAGATCGCGCTGTCGTGGGACCCCGTCGCCGGTGCCACCGGCTACACGCTCCGGCGCTCGTCCAGCAGTGGTGGCCCCTTCGCCGACCTCGCGACCGGAGTCGCTGCCACCAGCTATGTGAACGCCGGCCTCGCCGGCGGCACTACCTGGCACTACACCGTCGCCGCCACCGGTCTGCCGGGCACCGGGGCGTCTTCCGCTCCCGTCTCAGCGACCACTTACACGGCGACGGAGAGCTGGCGGCTCACGCACTTCGGCACCGCCGAAAATACCGGCGATGCCGCCGACGATGCGGACCCGGATGGCGACGGCTGGACCAACGCCAACGAGTTCGCTGCCGGCACCGATCCGAACAACGCGTCGAGCCTGCTGAAGATCGCCGACCTCGGCTTCGCCGGGCAGGATGTCACCATCGGCTTCCCCACCGTCAGCGGGAAAAGCTACCGCGTGGAGAAGTCCGCGACCTTGTTAGACGGCTCGTGGCAAACCGTAGCCGATCCCGTTTCCGGCACCGGCGCCACGGTGGAAATCACCGACGTGGGCGCGCGCGCGCAGCCGCGCTGGTTCTACCGGATCGCCGTGCTGCCGTGAGGCCCGCGGCAGAGAAGATCTCCTTGGGGGGAAACCAACAGGGGCGGTCGCCGGATGGCGGCCGCCCGTCGTTTTTGCGGTTTGGCGTTCAGTTCACGGTGCCGGTCATGCCGTGGACGGAGATGGCCTGTGGGTCGCCGCCGACTTTCGCCTTGAATTCAAATCTAAAATCGAAATTCATGAATGAAGGTTCACCGCCATGAGTTCCACGACCGTTTCCGAAACCCGCCGCTACGGTGCCCCGGCCTTGGACAAGGGGCTGGATATCCTTGAGCACCTTTCCAGCGAGTTGGCTCCGCTGAGCCAGCTCGAGATCGCGCGCGCCTTGGGCCGCACGCCGAGCGAGATTTACCGGATGCTGATGTGCCTGGAGGAGCGCGGCTACGTGATGCGCGAGGAGGGTACGGGAAAGTTCCGCCTGACCCTGCGGCTCTACGAACTCAGCCATCGGCAGAATTCCACCACGTTGCTGCGTAAGGCGGCGCGGCTGCCGATGGAAATGCTGGCCGAAGAAGTCGGCCAAGCCTGCCACCTCAGCGTCATCCACGGCGCGAACCTGCTGGTGCTGATGGAGCGCATGCCTTCCTGTCAGGTGTGTTTGGCGGTCGGCGAGGGATCACGGATTCCCGTGCTGCGGACCACTTCCGGCAAGCTGCTTCTGGCGAATTGGAGCGAGGCGGCGCGCGCGGCGTTCTTGGCGCAGCTCGGAGACTTCACCGGAACCTCGAAGGCGGAGCGGGACAAGCTGCTGCGGACGCTCGCCGGGCTGAAGGATGCCACCCATCATCATGCTCCAAGCTCGATGACCGAGGGCGTGGCCGACCTCTCGGTGCCGGTCGGCGTGCCCGGTTCGGACGTGGCCGGGGCGCTGGTCATTTCCTACCTCGCCGGCACCCGGTCGAGTGAAAAGAATGCCCCGCGCTACCTGAAGGCTCTCCAAGCGAGCGCGACCCAGATCAACCGCAACCTGGGAATCGCCCGATGAAGGCCGTTCCCCACAGCACCGCCTCCCCGGCCGAACTGGTGAGCCAGCGCGACATCGCGCGGCACTTCGGCGTGAGTCACGTCACCGTCTCGCTGGCGCTGCGGAATAGCTCGCGCGTCTCCAAGGCGCTCGGCGACCGCATCCGCGCTCATGCCGACGCGGTCGGCTACCACCGGGACCCGGTGCTCGTGGCCTTGGCCGATTACAAGAAGCGCAAGACCTCCACCGTCGTCCGCGGGGCCATCGCCTGGATCAACGCGTGGTCCGAGCCGCACCAACTGCGGGCATTTCCCGAGATCGACCGCTTCTGGCACGGAGCCGGCGAGGCGGCGCGCGAATATGGCCTGCGGCTCGAGGAATTCCGCCTCGGCACTGAACTGTCGCCGGAGCGGCTGCACCAGGTGCTGCAGACGCGGAACATCCGCGGCATCGTCCTGCCGCCCCACCCGCCGGGGACCAGATGGACGGACTTCCCTTGGGATGAATACTCGGTGGTAAGGGTCGGCCGGGCCGGCAACGGTCCGCGCGGCCACCGGATCCTGCCGTCCGCGGCGTCCAACGTGGTGCTCGCCCTGAACCGGCTGCGGGCGTTCGGCTACCGGCAGATCGGCTGCCTGAGTGGCGATGGCCTGCTGCGGCGGACCGGCTACTGCATGGAGGAATGCCTGCCCGCGCTGCGGATGGATTTTCTCGCCGAACTGCCCTTGCTCGATCTCGCGACGGTGCCGCAAGACGAGGCCGCGGCGACGGTCCGAGACTGGGTCAGCTCCTACCGTCTGGATGCCGTGGTGGCCGACGACGCGGCGACCGGCGCTTGGCTGGCCAAGGCCGGGCTTTCGGTTCCCCGCGACGTTGCCTTGGCGACCCTCACGACGAGTGCCTGGGGCGACGAGGCAGGAATCGATCCGGAGTTCGCCGATATCGGCCGCACGGCGATCCGCATGCTCGATGAGCTGATCCGTGAAGCGATAGCCCGTGCCGCGCCACGTTTCCGTCAGGTGGCGGTGGAGGGCACGTGGACCAACGGCGAGAGCGCGCCGCCGCTTGCCTTGATCTCCTCCCGGGATGAACTTCCCGTCCAATGAGCGACCTCACCCTCATGCTGCGCCAGCCGGGGAACTCCGCGGAGTTGCTCGCGGCCGTGTATGAGGAACTCCGCCGGCTCGCCGCGGCGCGCATGGCGCAGGAGTCCGCGGGTCAAACGCTGCAGGCGACCGCGCTGGTGCACGAGGCGTGGCTGCAGCTTGTCGGCGAGGGCGACCGGTCGTGGGAAAATCGCGCGCACTTCTTCGGCGCGGCGTCTCACGCGATGCGGCGCATCCTGGTGGATGCCGCGCGGCGGAAATCGCGCCTGAAGCGCGGGTCCGGCCACCAGAGGGTCGAGCTGGGCGAGGTGGAAGTCGCCGAGGCCACGCCGGATGACAGCGTGCTCCTGATCAACGAAGCGCTGGAAAAGCTCGAGCGCGAGGATCCCGAGCAGGCGCAAATCGTGGTGATGAAATTCTTCGGAGGGATGACCAACGAGGAAGTCGCCGCCAGCCTGGGCATCGGCGAACGCACGGTTTACCGGCACTGGGTCTGCGCGAAAGCCCGCCTTTTCCGCTGGGTCCGGCAGCAGGAGGAGGGCGATTGATTTGGCAGGATTTCGCGTCCGATGGCGCGTGTGATCTCAAACGGGTTTCTTCAAATGTCGGCAGCCAAACAATTGGAAGACACGCTATTTTTCACGGCCTTGCACGTGAGCGATCCCGAACAGCGCCAGCTCTTCTTGGATCAAGCCTGCCTGGACAATCCCGCCTTGCGTCGAGCGGTCGAGGAAATGCTCGCCGTGCATGAGGACGCCGACCTCCTGATCGACCGCGGTCTCGATGCGATCGCGCTCAGCGCCGACGATCTCCGCGATCTTTCCGCGGCGGTGGCGTTCCCGGACCGCGACCGCCCGGACGAACAGATCGGCAAACGCATCGGGCGCTACACGATCTTGGAAAGCCTGGGCGAAGGCGGCTGCGGTTCGGTTTATCTGGCCGAGCAAGGGGAGCCGGTGAAGAGGCTGGTGGCGCTGAAGGTGATCAAGCTCGGCATGGACACCCGCAGCGTGATCGCCCGCTTCGATGCCGAGCGGCAGGCGCTCGCGATGATGGACCACCCGAACATCGCCCGCGTGCTGGATGCCGGCGCGACGGAAACCGGGCGGCCGTTCTTCGTGCTGGAGCTGGTGCGCGGCACGCGGATCACGGAGTTCTGCGATGCGAACCGCCTCGACCTGCGCCAGCGGCTGGAGCTTTTCATCCAGGTCTGCAAGGCGCTCCAGCACGCCCACCAGAAGGGCGTGATCCACCGCGACATCAAGCCGTCCAACGTGCTGGTGGCGATGCACGACGGCGTGCCGGTGCCGAAGGTCATCGACTTCGGTATCGCCAAGGCGATCGAGGGCCGGCTGGGCGAAGAGACGCTGCACACCCGGCACGAACAGCTGCTCGGCACGCCCGCCTACATGAGCCCGGAGCAGGCGGAACTCGGTGGGCTGGACGTGGACACGCGCAGCGACGTGTATGGCCTCGGCGTCCTGCTGTACGAGTTGCTGGCAGGCCGCACGCCCTTCGATGCGAAGGAGCTTGCCTCGGTCTCGCCGGAGGAAATGCGCCGCATCCTGCGCGAGCGCGAGCCGCAGCGGCCGTCGGCGCTGTTGCGTTCACTCCCGCCGACGGAGCTGCAAGCGGTGGCCGACGCACGCCGGACCGAGCCGGCCAAGCTGATCTCGCAGGTCAGGGGTGACCTCGACTGGATCGCGATGAAGGCGATCGAGAAAGACCGCGCCCGCCGCTACGACACCGCCAACGGCCTGGCGATGGACGTGCAGCGTTTCCTAACAAACGAAGCGATCGTCGCCCGCCCGCCGGGGCGGCTGTATTTGTTAGGCAAGCTGGTGCGGCGCCACGCCGTGTTCTTCGCCGCGGGCACGATCGCGATGCTCGCGCTGGTGGCCGGCCTCGGTGCTTCGACGCTGCTCTTTTTCAAGGCGAAGCGCGCGGAGAAGCGGCAGACCGAGCTTCGCGAGGTGGCGGAAATGGCGCTGGCGAACGAGGCCACGCTGCGGCGCGAGGCCGAGTCGCGCGAGAAGCTTACCGAGGCGGTGATCTTGCTCCGCCAAGGCGATTACGAGGCAGCCGCCAATGCCTTGGACTCGATGGAGAATCGTCCGCTCCGGCCGAGCCTCGACGGCGTCACGGCGCTGCGCTCGGTGGGGGAGTGGCTGGCGCACCAAGGACGCTGGCAGGAAGCGTCGGAACGCTTCCTGTGGTTGCTGGAGATCGACAAGCTCGATTATTGGGGCCAAGTCACCGTCGATGCCCAAGCCTGCGGGGTGGTGCTGGTGGAAAGCCGCGATAGTGCGCTCTACCGAAAGTTCTGCGAGGAGGCGATCTCCGCTCACGCATCGTCCACCAACGGCGATGCCATCACCCGGGTGTTGAAGACTTGCCTGCTGCTGCCGCCGGATCAAGGCCTCTATGCGCGCCTCCAGCCGCTCGGGGAGGCTTCGGAAGCGTGGTTCTCCAAGCTTCCCGCCGCCCATAAGAGAAGCTGGGCCTTGATTCCACTCAGCCTGTGGCATTTCCGGAAGGGCGAGTATTCCCGGGTGATCGAACTTGCCCGCACGGTCGATGAATCGCCGCCGGAGGCGAACGCCTTGGTTCCGACGGTCCAAGCGATTCTCGCAATGACCTTGTGGTACCAAGGCGAGACGGACGAGGCCCGCGCCATGCTTGCCAAGGTTCGTGACGTGGTGGACGGACACTTCGCCGTCCCCGTCCCGATGGGTGTCGGCGACGGTCGCCGCGGGTACTGGTATGACTGGATTTTCGCCCGGATCATGCTGCGCGAGGCGACGATGCTGATCGGCGAGGAATCCTGATCGGGGGCAGCGGAAAATTTTTCCGGAATATTTTTGGCAGGTTCGGCCGGGCGGTTGGCGCGTGGGAAACTGAAGCCTCGGACCCAAGAGGCGTGAACCCATGAAATCCAATTATACCCTCCGGACGTCCAGCCACGTCAAATTCGCCACTTGGAGCCTTTGCCTTTCCGCAGCCGGGCTGATCTCCACGGCTCATGCCGCCACCTTGACCTGGGACGCCAGTGGCGCGAATCCCACCGCTCCCACCGATGGACCGGGAACTTGGAACACGGCCCTCGCGAATTGGAGCGATGGCGCTGCTGACGTCGTGTGGCCGAACACGAATGTGGATGTCGCGGTCTTCGGTGCCAACAACGGCGCAGCCGGGGCGATCACTGTGGGTACGGTGACCGCCAATGGCATCACCTTCAACCCGGCCGGCTCGGGAACCTATGCGCTTGCCGGCGGCACGATCACTCTCGACGGGGCAACCCCGACCCTCACGTCCAGCGCGGACGCCTCCATCGCCTCGGCCATCGCGGGCACGGCAGGGCTGACGAAGGCCGGCGCCGGAATCCTCACCCTTTCCGGCACCAACACGTACTCCGGTGGCACTTCCGTCAATGCGGGTACGCTCACCGTGAAGCAACCGGGCACCGGGGTGGGTACCGTCACGGGACAGGGGCTCGGGGCGGGTGCCGTTTCCGTGGCCTCGGCGGGAACCCTCTACCTTGATGACGAAGGCAACGGTACCACCGGAGGCGAACGGATCCTTAACGTTGGAAACGCGATTACAGGTTCAGGACAACTCCAGGCCAAGCCGAGTTCCCTGCATACCGGCGGCTGGAGTTCGATCAACCTCACCGGCGATCTCAGCGGATTCACCGGCACGTTCGACATTTTGGCGGGATCCACCACCAACCGCGGCAAGGTCAAGTTCACCGCGGCATCGCAGGCGGCGGTGCTGTCGTCCAGCGCCACCGTCAACATCGCAAACGGCGCGCAACTCTATCTCACCCAAGCATTCAATTACGGTTTCGGCCTCCATTTGAATGGTGGCAACGGCGGGGAAAACTTCGGCTCGCTGCGTCTCGACAATGCGACGCTCGATGTCACGGGAGGCGTCACGCTGCACGCGGATTCCACCATCAGCGGCGCTGGCAAGATCAGCGGAGCCATTGGACAAACCGGCGGCACCTACCGCCTCACCAAGGCCGGCAACAACACCACGGTGCTCACGGGCACGAACACCTACGGCGGTGGAACGACGATCAGCGCGGGCACGGTGTCGGTCGGTAACAACAGCGCGCTGGGTTCCGCTGCAGTGATCATGGGCGGCGGCAACCTGGCTGACACCACGGCCGTCACGCTCGCGAACAACTTCACGTTGAACAATGGCACCACCTTCACCGCAGGAAGTGGAGCCATGACCCTGAACGGGAACATCACCGGCTCGCCCACCGGCAGCTGGAACCTGACCGCGACCAACAAGATCACCTTGGCCGGGACCAACAGCATCACGAATTCGGGAAATTTCGCCGGGCTCATCGTCACCGGAGCCGGTGGCGTGGACATCACGGGATCGACCACGATCAACGGAGCCGCCGCCAACCAGCAGTCCGGCCACCTCACCGTTTCGGGGAACTCCACCGTCACGGTGAAATCGACCGGCTCGCTCGCCATCAATGGCACCACAAATACCCCGCCCGGCTCCATCGTCGGTCAGAACGCGGCGGGGACGAGCACGCTCGTCGTGGACGGCGGCAGCCTGACCATCGGCGGGAATACAGGATTCTCCCTCGGCAACAACATCGCCACCGCGACCGGCGTGCTGACCCTCTCCTCCGGCACCGCGACCATCAACCGCGGCAGCACGACCGCCACGGACGCCCGGTCGTTCATCGCGCTCGGGCGGGACAATGCCACCGGCACCATCAACCTTAACGGCGGCACCCTGGCCACCGAGCGCAATTTCGTCCACGACGGCAGCAACGGCGGCACCGCCGGTTCCGGAGTCTCGAACTTCATCTTCGGCGGCGGCACTCTCAAGGCCCTCGCCAACCAAAGCGACTGGCTGAATTCCACGACGATCAATACCTCCCAGCTCCCGCTCACGTCGGTGACGGCCACCGCGCCCTCGACCATCGACTCGAACAGCTTCGCGGTCGGCGTCAACAGCGCGATCAGCGGGGCAGGGGGTCTCACGATCATCGACAGCAGCGGCAGCGGAAACGGCGTTGTCACCTTCGGCGGCGCGAAGACCTACACCGGCGGCACGCAGGTGACGAGCGGCACCCTCGCGGTCACCGGCACCTTGGGCGGTGCCGTCTCCGTTTCCACCGCCGGTCGCCTCGCGGTAGGCGAAGCCGCCCCGTCGAGCACCATGGCCTCCCTGTCGCTCGACACGCTGACCCTCGGGGCCGGCGGAGCGATCAAGTTCGACGTCGATACCGTGGGCAGCAACGACCAGCTCACGGTCGCCACGTCGTCCGGCCTCACCATCAGCGGCGGCGGCGTGTATCTCTACGACGCGGGCACCACCAACGCCCTGTCCGAACAAGGCACCTACACCCTGATCAATTACAGTGGAACCCTCAATGGCTCCGTGACGGGCTTGTCGGTGGTCAACGGGCTGGTCGGATATGCCTACGATTTCGCGGACACCGGCAGCGCCATCACGGTGACCGTCGCCTTGACCGACGACACCGACGGCGACGGCATGACCGATGCATGGGAGGATGCCAACGGCCTCAACAAGCTGGTCGACGATGCCAATGACAACGCGGACGGCGATTTCGCGACCAACCTCGAGGAGTTCCTCGCGGGAACCGATCCCCAGAGCGCCAGCGCCGATCCCAACAACACCGACAACGATGGTTTGAAGGACAGCTGGGAGATCGACAACTTCGGGAACATCGCCGCGCAAAGCGGCACGGGCGATCCCGATGGCGACTACGCCACCAACGCTGAGGAACAGGCCGCCAATACCATTCCAACCGATCGTACTAGCGCGCCGGACTCCGACTTCGATGGCATGGGCGACGCTTGGGAATTGCACTACTTCCCGAACCTCGGCACCGCCAGCGCCTTTAGTGACAACGACGAGGACACCTACCCCGATGTCGATGAGTTCTTTGCCGACACCGATCCCACGGACGCGCTTCAGACGCCGGACGACACCGATAGCGATGGCCTCTTGGACAACTGGGAGTTCAGCAATTTCTTCAACCTGAACCAAACCGGCACCGGTGATCCGGACGGCGACTATGCCACCAACGAGGAGGAAGAAACCGCCGACACGCAGCCGACCGTGCGCACCAGCGCGCCGGATGCCGATGGTGACGGTATCGGCGACGCGTGGGAGGTGCATTACTTCACCAATACCACGACCGCCACGGCCACTAGTGATGCGGACAGCGACACGTCGACGGATCTCGCGGAGTTCCTCGCCAACACGGATCCGCTGAACGACAAGGATCCCTATTCCGGTACCGCCGCCATCAGTTGGGCGACACCGGCCACCGTCACCGCGGACACGGCCATCCTTACTTCGGGGACGCTTCTCCACGCCGGCAACTTCCGCTCTGACAATGCCAATGTCGCGGTGACGGTCGGCGCACAAACGATCACCTTCGAGAACCGCCAGTCGCAGAATGCAGCCGGGGCCTTGCTCGCTGGCGAAGAAGCCCGCGTGATTGCCGGTTCCGGCGGCCGGCAGGTCAACGCCGCTTTGTTCGATGCCACAGGCACCACCGTCGGGGCGGCATTCGAATCCGTGCTCGACGGCTCGGCTTGGGAAAACGGCGATCCCGGTCCCGCACCCGGCGCCACTGACATGGTCCTCCGCGTCACCGGAGAGGATGGCTCGCCATTGGTAACCGGCCAGCAATACCAAATCCAATTGTTCTACTCGGATGATCGTCCGGGCAGCGCCACCCGCGCCCAAGTCTTCCATGACGACATGCAGGGTGGGACCACGAGCGCCGTCATGAGTGCGGGAGACAGCAAGTATGTCGTCGGCACCTTTACCGCCAGCAGCGCCGGCTATCAGGACATTCACATCCGGAACACCAGCGGCGAAGCCAACTTCCCGGTCGCGCTCAATGCCTACGTCCTCCGGACGCTGGCGGCGGATCCCGATGCCGATAATGATGGAATGGATGACGCGTGGGAAACGGCCAACGGCCTCAACCCGAACGCGGATGACTCGGCTGGCGATGCCGACGGCGACGGCACCGACAATCTCGGCGAATTCGCCTTCAACGGCGACCCGCAGGACGGCTCCGACAACGGCGTCAGCATCTCCTCGCTGCAGGACACCAATTCAAACGGCCAGAAGGAGCTCACACTGACCATTGCGGTGCGCAGCGGTGCCACCTTCACCGCCGGCGTGGATGGCACGCAAGTCGCCACGGCGGGCGGGCTCTCCTACACGGTCCGCGGGTCGCTCGATCTGGCCGCTTTCACCAGCACCGTCGCCCACGTCAGCTCCACGGCTTCGGGTGACCCTGACTACGAACTCCACACCTTCCGCCTGACCGTTTCCGAAGGTCTTCCCGGCAAGGGATTCCTTCAAGCCTCTGCCGCCCCCGCTCCGTGACATGCCTCCCAAAAGTCCAAATCCAACCATGACCCCATCGACCATGAGAACCTCCCTGGCCCTGCTCGCGCTGAGCGCAATCACCTCGCACGCCGCGACGCTGGCCTTCGTGTCGAACACCACGATCACCTCCGACTCCGAGTTGGACGCGCCGCTGGTGCTCCACCCGACCGGGACGCTGGCTCAAGCCGTCAACTACGGCAGCGGCGCGCAAACCGTCAACACCACCGGTGGCCAGACGATCGCCTTCACGGCCGGTGGCGTGACCGGCACCGCGAACATGCCGGCCGCTCCCTCCTCGATCACGACCGTCTATAACGCGGGAACCCAGGCGGCCACCGCGAATCTCTTGCAGCCCGGCACCACCGGCGACACCCAGTTCGACGCGGTGCTCGACGGCGGCGCGTGGCACAACAAGACCAGCGATGCCACGCAACCGATGGCCCTGCGCATCGGAAGCCTGACCATCGGCCAGACCTATATCGTATCGCTGTTCTCGGTGGACCAGCGGGCAGCTTCGGCCGGTCGCGCGCAGGCCTACTGGGACACCTTCAGTGGCGGCGTCTTCAGCGGCGGAACCTCCGGAAGCTTTTCACAGAACACTCCGATCATGACGATGTTCACCTTCACGGCCGATGCCGACTTCCAGGACATCTTCATCGAGGAGACCGACAACGCCGGCAACGCCGACACCAACCTTGCGGCGTTCACTCTTTATGCCATTCCCGAACCGTCGTCCGCGGCGTTGGTCGGTGGCATGGGCCTCCTGGCCCTGCTCCGTCGCCGGCGCTCCTGACGAAAAAAATATTTCCAGCCACTCTGCTGATCGGCGGCAGCCTTCGTTAATTGGGTTCTCGAAGTGACTGCCGCTGAGGAAGCATCACCCGCCGCGTTTCCGGCTACGGGTTCTGACGGAACCGCGGCGGGTTACCTTTTCATAGCCTTGGAGATGTCCGTAACCCGAGGCACTGTTGCGATGGAACGTATCTCTCCAAGCTATCAGCGGTTGGCCCCGACGGCTTGGAGCCAAGGACCAAGCCGCCACGGCCGTGCCAGGCCAAGGGCCACTTAACGATTCTCTCGCCGCACTTGAGCGGGCGAGCGCCTTCTCCGAACCCACTCTCCGCGTCCAAGCAACTGCCGCACGCGAGGTCGAATAACCCGATCGGAAACGCCCTCATGACGGGCAACTCCATTCTCCATGGCTGCACGGTGACGTTCACCCCGTGCAAATCGAGAACCAAAAAACACCAACAAAAACACCCACAGCATGCACCGACACATTAGAAACTGGTTGGCGTCCCTTGCGCTGCCGTGCGTCCTAGGCCTGCCCCAGGCACAGGCGTACACCCACCCCTGCATTCCGAACACCGCCGAAGAGCTGGCCACCATCAAGGCCAATCTGGACAAGGAACCCTGGAAGTCCGGCTACGCCCAGCTCGCGGCCTATAGCACCTCCCAGCTCGGCTGGGCCGAGGAAGGCCCCTTCGCGAATGTCAGTCGGGCGGGAGCCTACGACGGCAACCTCGGCGCATGGCAGAATTCCATGAATGCCGTGTATAACCTCGCGCGGATGTGGTATTTCACCGGCAACGAGGCCTACGCGCAGAAGGCCCGCGACATCCTCATCGCCTGGGCGACCACGCACACAAGCTTCAGTGGCAATGAAGCCGGCCTCGCCCTTGGTGACCACGCTCTCTCTTTCGGCGGCGGCGCCAGCATCCTGCGCGGCACCTGGCCCGGATGGACGGCCGCCGACACGGCCACGGTTCAGAACTACTTCGCGAATGTTTTATGGCCGGCATCTGCCGGGTGGAACATTCAGGGTCCCGCCAACAAAGGCGCCATCTACATGAAGGCCGGCATCGCCGTCGCCCTCTTCTGCGACAACGACGCATCGAAGTTCAACCACGTCGTGAACCAAATGCGCACCTTCCACGGCGCCGGCCTGATGGATACCCTGCCCACGGGCCAGATGGGCGAGACGGGCCGCGACCCGGGCCACTGCTGGGGTCACCTCGACGGCCTGACCTTCGTCTCCGAATGCGCCTGGAAACAAGGCGTGGACCTCTACGGCGAATTGGACAACCGGCTGCTGGCCTGCGGCGAATACTACGCCCGCAACGGTTTTACCACTGATAACCCCTATGTGCCCTTCGGCACCATTGACTGGCAGTGGATGACCAATAAGTCCTGGCCCTCGGTTACCGATGGCAGCGGCTGGTTCATGCTCAAAAACGCCTACAAGAACCGCAAGGGCCTTCCCACTCCCTGGATCGACCGAAAAATCCAACAACAGCACGTCGATGGCGGCAGCTTCATGTTTATCAAGACGGCCGACTTCACTACCGCCATCCTGTCGCCGGTCACCTTCCCGGGGGGTTCTCCGGCCTCGAGCGGCTTGACCTTGACCACCCTCGGCAGCAATTCCGGAGGCCGTAGCTCCTCTTACGCCAATGGCGTATGGACGTTGACCGGCCCTGGAGTCGATGTCTGGAACGATGTCAATGACGATTGCCAGTTTGCTTACAAGCAAATGAGCGGCGACTGCGCGATGGTTGCCCGGATCACCTCGAGCCAATGGATTACCGATTCCACCAAGGCCGGGTTGATGATTCGCGACAATCTTTCGGCCACCGTTTCGCAACGCGCCTGGGTTGCGATTGTGCCCACGGCCACCACCTCAATGCAAACCCGCCAGAAGGGTTGGACCGAAAACTGGGGAGGGGGTGGATATCAGGCGCGTTCGCACACGTGGCCTCCCGGCCTTCCCTACTGGGTCAAGATCGAACGCCGGGACAAGCAGATCACCACCTTCGCGTCTCCGGACGGCACCAGTTGGTCGCCCCTGACCTGCTCCTACTACGGCAATTTGCCGTCCACCCTCTATATCGGCCTGTTCATAGGCAGCGGATCGGCGACGACCACCACCACCGCCACCTTCGATAACGTGGCGTTCACGGGTGGAACGGGTGGTCTTGTGACCACTCCCGCGGCTCCGGCGGGCCTGATTGCCACCGCCTCCAGCAAAGCGGTGACCGCGCGCTGGCTGGCTTCCTTCGGCGCGACCGGCTACGATCTGCTGCGCACCACCACCCCCGGCAGCGGCTATGCCGTCATTGCCAGCAACCTCACCACCACGAGCTACGTGGACACGACGGCGGCTGCGGGCACCAACTACTACTACGTGGTCCGGGCGAAAAACTCCGCCGGCACCAGCGGCAACTCGGCCGAGTTCGGAGCTTCCCACAGTCAGCTGGTTCCGCAGATGGCCAACCTCGCCTTCGGCGGCACCACCTTGGCAAGTATCAATACCGGCCCCCAAGTTGGAGGCTCCGATACGGCATTCGACGGCAACCCAGCCTCCAAGTGGTTCGGCTATAACTCGCCCACCGGCTGGCTCCAGTATGACTTCGGCGCGGGCAACGCGCAGGTCGTCAAACGCTACACGATCAACAGTGCCGATGTGCCCGCGCGCGACCCGAAAGACTGGCAGTTCCAAGGCTCACAGGACGGCTCCAACTGGACCACCCTTGATACCCAGAGCGGCCAGACCTTCGCCATCAACATGGGGATGAACAACTACAACATCGCCAACACCACCGCCTACCGCTATTACCGGATCAACATCACGGCCAACAACGGGGCCACGGGCGTGGCAATCTCCGAACTCGGACTGTGGGGCGACAGCGGACGCACGATTCGGGATGGCACCTACCACCTCGTCAGCCGCTACAGCAACAAAGTGATGGCGGCGTTGAACGGCGGCACCACCAATGGCACGAAACTCGTCCAGTGGGGCCATAACGGCGGCGACGAGCAAAAGTGGACCTTCACCCACCAGAGCAACGGCCAATACAAGGTCACCGGTGTCGCCAGCGGGAAGGTGATGGATGTCTCCGGCGTCAGCACCGCCAATGGAGCGAACATCCACCTCTGGGATTGGTTGAACGCCAACAACCAGAAGTGGACCGTCACGCCGGTTGGTGACGGTTATGTCAGGGTGACGGCGGTCCACAGCGGCAAGGTGGCCGATGTCGAAGGCCCCAGCACCGCCGATGGTGCGGACGTTCACCAGTGGGGTTACGTGGGCGCACTGAACCAGCACTGGCGCTTGTCCGCCGCTCCGTAGTCCCGCAATTCCGGCAAATCCCGCGCCGTCACCAATCTCGATGGTGGCGGCGCTTTTTCCCGATTCACCACCGGCTGACCCCTTTCCTGATCAATCGTATGTCGTTCATGTCACGGACTCTCCTTGGGCGCGCGGCGCTTTTCCTGCCGCTGCTGCTGCTGGCGCTCGTCTTCGTGTCGTTCGCCGATGACGGCGGCGGTCCGCCGAAAATCAAGGTGCTCATCGTCGAGGGCGTGACGAATCACGCGTGGGAGAAGCGCATGAACATCGTGCGCGCCATCCTTGCGAAGGACGGCTCGTTCGACGTGGACTTCACCATCACACCGACCGCGGCCGGCGACCCGGCGTGGGAGACGTGGCGGCCGAAGTTCAGCGACTACGACGTCGTCATCTCCGGCTATAACAATCTCGGCGGTCTGCCGTCGTGGCCGCAGGAGGTGAAGGACTCGTTCGCGGCATTCGTCCACGGCGGCGGTGGCTTCTACGCCTTTCACGAGGCGAACAACTCGTTTGCGGAGTGGCCGCAGTACAACCAGATCATCGGGCTCGGTTGGCGCGACAAGAGCTTCGGCAAGGCCATCACCGTCAATGCCGACGGCTCCCTGAATGAGATCGCCGCCGGGGCCGGCGAGAATACCAACCACGGCGCGCGCCAGAACGTGATGGTCACCAAACGCGGCGACCATCCGATCCACGCCGGCCTGCCCGCGACCTGGATGGTCGCCGATATCGAGGTGTATCGCTACGCCCGCGGGCCCGCGGAAAACTTGACCGTCCTTTCTTACGCCGCCGACCGCGACGGCACCCGCTTCCCGATCGACTGGACTGTCGAGTACGGTGCGGGTCGTACTTACGCCAGCAGCTACTGCCACGTGTGGGGCGATGTCGCCGAACCGCCGGGCGCGCGCTGCGCCGCCTTCCAGACCGTCTTCATCCGCGCGCTGAAATGGCTCGCCAAGCGCGATCCGGGGAATGCGGTGCCCGCCGATTTCCCCACGCCCGCGGCGACCTCGCTGCGGGCGTATGAGGAAGGAGTGAGCGGCCTCGACTCCGTGCCCGCGGTCAATCCCTTCAACAACGGCATCCTTCCCACCAAGCCGACGCCGGTGAACAGCGTGGCCGTCGAGCAGGCCTTCGCGAACCTCTCGTGGGACTCGCCGATCCAGGTGTCGCCCTTTGCCGGTTCGGCTGACCTTCTCATCGCCGAAACGGACGGCCGCCTCTATCGCGTCGCGGACGATGACGCGACCACTGTCCGCACCCAGGTTCTCGATATCCGGGACCGCGCCTGGTACTACAACTGGACCACCGGCGACAACTCGACCAAGCACGGCGGCATGCAGACCTTCGCCCTGCACCCGCGCTTCGGGCAAGGGGAGGGGAAGGATTTCCTCTACGTCTTCTACCTCCACAACGAGAACGACGCCGCGACCGCCGGCACGCCCTACTACGACCGGCTATCGCGCTTCACCTGGGATCCCGGTGGCGGGGCCTTTGATCCGGCCAGCGAGCTGATTCTCATCAACCAGTATGACACCACCAAAGGCCACGATGGTGGTGGTTTGGTCTTCGGGCCGGACGGTTTCCTCTACATCGCCTTTGGCGACGAGGGCATCCAGGGCACCGGCGCGACCGGCTACACCCAGATGCTGAATGGCCGCGTGCGGTCCGGCGTGTGGCGCATCGACGTGGACCAGCAAGGCGGCAGCATCAGCCATCCGATCATCCGCCAGCCATTCAATGAGTCGCCTTCGCACGGCTCCTACACCCAAGGCTACTACATTCCTAGTGACAACCCGTGGGTGAATCCCGACGGCTCGGTGCTGGAGGAGTTTTATGCGATCGGTCTGCGCCAGCCGCACCGCATGAGCCACGATGCGGCGACCGGCTTCTGGATCGGCGACGTGGGCCACGAAACCCGCGAGGAGGTTGATGTGATGGATGCGCCCGGCTTAAACTTCCAGTGGAACTACAAGGAGGGAACCGCCGCCGGTTTCCGGGCGGTTCCTTCCCCGTTGATCGGCACCGAGCGTGCGCCGGCCTTCGACTACAGCCACTCCGGATCGGACTCGTTGGGAAACTGCGTGATCGGCGGCCACGTCTATCGGGGCACGGCCATTCCTTTCCTGCAGGGCAAATACATCTTCGGCGACAACGGTTCCCAAGGCATCTACGCGCTCGACTACAATCCTAGTACGAAGTCCGCGAACTCGGTGATCCGCATCGGCCAGGCCCGCAGCGGGAACATCTGGACGGGCATCTCGTCGTTCGGGACGAACGCCGCGGGCGAGCTCTTCGTCACGCAGATGGGTGCCGGCCAAACGGGCAACGGCCGCATTTTCCGCATCAAACCGGACACCGGCACCATCCAGAACTCGATCTTCCCGGCCACGCTTTCGGCCACCGGCTTGTTCAACGACTTGGCGTCGCTGACGCCGGTTGCCTCGCTCATTCCCTACGAGGTGAACATGCCACTGTGGTCAGATGGCACGGAGAAGTACCGCTGGATGATGATCCCCGGAGATGGCACGCCGGACACCGCCGCGGAGCGGATCACCTACAGCGACAGTGGCCGCTGGAACCTGCCGGTCGGTTCGGTGCTGGTGAAACATTTCTCCCTGCCCGATGGAGGTGCCAAGCTCGAGACGCGCGTCCTTGTCCGTGGCAGCGACGGTGAGTGGGGCGGCGTCACCTACCGCTGGCGCGCCGACGGCAGTGACGCGGATCTGTTGGAAGACGGCGCGAACGAAACGATGACCATCGGCGGCGACACGGTGGACTACCTCTTTCCGGCCCGCGCCCAGTGCAACACCTGCCACTCGACGATCGCCGGCGGAACGCTGGGCCTCACCACCCGGCAGTTCCATCGCAGCATCCTCTATCCCGCCTCCGGCCGAACCGCGCACCAGATCGAGACGCTGAGCAAGCTCGGCTTCATCGAAAGCAAGCTCAGCGAGGTCTCGCTGCGCAATGCGCTGAGATCCGCCGACCGCGCCGATGAGACCGTCAGCAACGAGGACTTCGTCCGCTCCTATCTCGACAGCAACTGCTCGCATTGTCACCTGCCGGGAGGAAACCGAGCGCTCTTCGATGCCCGCCTGACCACGCCGCTCGCCTTCCAGAATCTCCTCTGCGGCATGGTGAACGACGATCTCGGCATCGACGGCGCGGCCGTGATCAAGCCCGGCCTGCCGGGGCAGTCGATGCTGCTCGAACGCATGAACACGATCGCGGGCCATCGCATGCCGCCGATCGGCCGCGGACGGATCGACCAGGAAGCCGTGGTTCGTCTGGCGAACTGGATCTCCGGCATGGAGGTCGATTCCTGCACCGGCCCGCAAGGCAGCATCGCCGCGCTGGAGACCGAGGTGGTCGGCAACGGCAACCAGCCCGCGACCGCGGTGGTCGCCGATACCTGGCAATCGAACATGGTCATTAACAAGACCGACACCTTCACCAACACCACCGGCGCGACGCTCGACATCACCTTCGACCGCTTCCTTTTCCACGCCTCGAATGTCAGCGGAACGCCGCTCACGCCCTTCGTCGTGCGCGTCGATGCCGGATCTAACAACTTCACTGTTCGCGCCATCGGCGACACCGTGACCACCCATTCGCTCGGCGCGAACGATTTGCCTTTCGCCGCCGCGCCTGTGACGATCACCCTCGCTGCCGGGGAAACGATCGCCATGGCCTTTCTCGATGCCTATCCCGACGGGTCCGGGGCCTCCGGTGTGGGCGACATTTCCTACGACACCGTCTCGCCAGCGGACTCGATCCACTATTCCGGAGCCTCCGGCGTCAATGGATCCTACAGTGTCAGCGTCGGCTCCGCGCCGGACTTCGCGTCCACCGTCAACACCAGCTTCGGGCGGAACTACTACTTCTCCATAAGTTTCCTCAAGCCCTGGCGGATCGGCAACGAGCACTCGCCGGGCGGGTTGCCCGCCGCCGACACGTGGGCGTCGAACATGGTGATCAATGAAACCGACACCTTCACCAACGACACCGGCGCGGTCCTGAACATCACCCTCGACCGCTTCCTTTTCCACGCCGCCGCGGTCACCGGCACGCCGCTCACACCCTTCGTCGTGCGCGTGAACGGCGACAACAACTTCACGGTGCTCGCCATCGGCGAGACCGTGACCAGTCACGTCACCGGCGCGAACAGCGTGCCCTTCGCGAGCGCTCCGGTGCCGCTGGCGCTGGCGCCCGGGGAAACGATCGCCATGGGTTTCCTCGACGCCTATGCCAATGGCTCGGGCGCGGCCGGCGCGGGTGTGGTCGCCTTCGACACCGTCGCGCCCGCCGATCGGATCCACTACTCGGGCGGCAGCGGCACCGCGAACTCCGGCAGCGTGGCGGTCGGCCTCGCGCCGGTCTTCGGCTCCTCCGTATTCACCAGCTTCGTCCGGAACTACTACTTCTCGATCACTATCACTCCGACGGTGAACGAGTCGGACACGGATGACGACGGACTGCCCGACACGTGGGAGCGAGCCTATGCGGCGGAGCTCTCGTTGTTAGAGCCGGGCGCCGACAGCGATGGCGACGGCTTCACCGACGACGAGGAGCGCCTGTTAGGCACCAGCCCGCTGGACGCCACCAGCCGACTGCAAGTCATCGAGTGGCGTCCCGACGCTGCCGGGCAATTCGTCCTGGGATCGTTCTCGTCCATTCCGGGGCGCAGCTATCGCCTGCTGGTGTCGGACGATCTCACCGCCTGGGCCGACCACGGCGTGATCCCCGCCGCCGATTGGCCGGCCAGTGAAACCCCCTTCGAGCTCGATCCGGGCGGAGCCGTGCCCGGGAAGCTTTTCATCAAGGTCGCCACCCTTGCCGACTGATCCGTTCGTG
This sequence comes from uncultured Verrucomicrobiaceae bacterium, assembly GCA_966696705.1. Lineage (GTDB taxonomy): Bacteria > Verrucomicrobiota > Verrucomicrobiia > Verrucomicrobiales > Akkermansiaceae > Haloferula. The sequence goes on from CBKZPU010000022.1 coordinate 20,622, forward strand.
AACCCGGGTTGACCGGATAGGTCCGCGGAGGGCGCCGCACTTCCCGAAGCGCGGGGTTTTTCTTTTGTTGTGACGCGGGCGACGGTGGCGTTCCGTTCGACCGGGAAACCGGGTGCCATCGCTTGCTTTCGCGCTGGGATCGATTGGCAAAGCCGTCAGGCTACCGGGGAAAGCACTCCCCGGGATGGTGCCCGAATGTCCTCTTCCGGTCTGAATGTAGCGTCGAAATCCCTGATCCTGCCACCTGCATCGCTCGATGTTGGAGGTCGTTCCCATGGAAGCCATTTTCAAAGTCCTCGTTTCCCGCCTGACGGCCGTCGCGCTGCTGCTGTCGATGCTGTCTGCCGCGCGCGCGGACGAACTGATCACCTCGGCCGCGGAAGTGCGGGCGCTGTCGCCCGAGGCGGCGGGAAAGGCGCGGCCGGTCAAGATCCGCGGCTTCGTGCCTTTCGTCCATCCACAGGGCCGCGCCTTGTTCCTGCACGACGGGACGTCCGGGGTCTTCGTGGAACAGCCGGATCACGGCGATCTGGTGTGGCCTGCCGTCGGCGATTCCATCGTGGTCACCGGGGTCACCGGCGAGGGACTCTTCGCCCCGGTCGTCCGCGGGATCGACGGCGGCGCGCCCGGAATCGAGATCCTCGGCCACGGCCCGCTGCCGGAGCCGCGGTGGATCGGGCCCGATGAGTTGGAGCGGCCGGGCCTCGACTGCGACTGGGTGAAGGTGGAAACCCTCGTCCGCGAGGTGCTGGTCAACTCCGGGAAGGTGGTGCTGGAGTGCCAGACCGGTCCTTGCGATTTCCATGTCTTGATCGAGGGGCCGCTGCCTCCCGAATCGGTGCCGTGGGATCTGGCGGAGAGCCGTGTGCATGTCCGTGGTGTCGCGGCCACCATTTTCAACACCAGCCGCCAGATGACCCGGCGCTTCCTGCGGGTGAACTCGCTCGCCGACGTGGTGCGGCTGGATCCCCCCGACCGCCCTGCCGAACCACGACTGGTGCGGGCGGACGATCTGTTCCGGTTCACCGGCGCGGGACCGCACGATTTGGTCCGGGTCCGCGGTGCGGTCACGATGGTGGTTTCGGGCAGCGGCTTCTTTCTCCGCACCGACGGCGGCGGGCTGTGGGTCCAAACGGCGCAACCGCTGGCCGCCAAGCCCGGAAGTGTCGTCGAAGCCGACGGCTGGCCGCGCGTGGAAACGATGAAACCGATCTTGCGCGCGCTCAGCGCCCGCGTGGTCGGCGAGGGCGATATGCCGCGGCCCCTGGAGTTCGACGGAAGCGAAGTCCTGCACGCGCAGCATCAGGCGGAACTCGTCTCGCTGGAGGCGGAGCTGCTCGATGTCTTCCGCGGCGACGACGGGACCACGTTGGAACTGCGCGATAGCGCCACGGTCTTCCGCAGTCTGTTGGATTCGCAGGCGGGTGTGCTGCCGGAATTGGTGCCCGGCTCGCTGGTGCGGGTGAGCGGCATCGCGCAGATCAGTTCGGTCGGCGAGTTCGATCCGATGCAAGAGGAGGACAAATTGCTGCTCCTGCTTCGCTCGCCGGCCGACGTGGAGATCCTCGCGTTGCCGCCCTGGTGGACGACGCCGCGGGTCGTCATGGCTTCAGCCGCGATCATCGGCTTGCTGCTGGCGATCTTCGCCAGGAACCGCATCAAGCGGCGCCGCAAGCAGGAGGCCCAACGTCGCGAGTTCGAGGCGGTGCTCGCCGAGCGTGGACGGTTCGCGCGGGAAATCCACGACTCACTCGCCCAAGGACTGACCTCCATTTCCCTCCAGCTCGAGTGCGTGCGGGACGAAGTGTCCGCCGCTCCGGACAAGGCGCGACTGCATCTCGAGAACGCCCGCAGCTTGGTCCGCGACAGCCTGCGGGAAGCGCGCCGAACGGTGTGGAACCTCCGCCCGCTGGCGCTCGGCGAGGCGGATCTGGCGACGGCCCTTCAACGGTTCGCCACCGAGTTGACCCGTAGCGGCGAGATGACAGCCCGGCAGGAAATCGAGGGCACGCCGCGCCCGCTGCCCGCCGAGCACGAGAACGCACTCTTGCGTATCGGCCAGGAAGCGCTGACCAATGCGGTCCGTTATTCCGGGGCCGCCCGGATCGTCTTGCAGCTCCGTTTCGGAGACGACTGGGTCACGCTGAACGTGCGCGACGACGGCCGCGGATTTGACGTCGCGGAGCGGGTCGGCAAGGGCTTCGGCATCACCGGCATGCACGAGCGGGTCGCCGCGCTCGGCGGCAGCCTTACGATTGACAGCCGGCCCGGAGAAGGCACTGAAGTTTCCGCAACCCTACCCACATGAAAGACCCAATTCGGCTCATCGTCGCCGACGACCACCCGTCGCTGCGGGCGGGACTCGTCGCCATCCTGGAGCGCCAGCCCGACCTGAAAGTGATCGCCGAAGCTGGCTGCGGCCGCGAAGTGATGGAGTCAACGGAAGCCGCCGACGTTTACATCCTCGACCTGCGGATGCCGGACGGCGACGGCGTGGAGACGATCAAGTCGCTGCTCGCCCGCGACTCCGCGGCCAAGGTGCTGGTGCTCACGACCTACGACAACGAAGAGGACATCTTCCAGGCGCTCGAAGCCGGAGCGCGCGGCTACCTGCTCAAGGACACCACCAAGGAGGAAATCGTCGAAGCCGTTCGCCGGGTCCATCAGGGGGAGCGTTACCTTCCCCAGGCCATTGCCGCGCGTCTGGCGGATCGCTTGATCCGGCCGCAACTGACGCCGCGTGAGATCGACGTGCTGCGCCTCGCTTCCCGGGGACGAACCAACAAGGAGATGGCCGCGGCGATGTTCATTTCCGAGGAGACGGTGAAGTCGCACATGAAGTCGCTGTTTCTCAAGCTGGGCGTCCACGATCGCACGCAGGCGGTGGCGGTCTCGATCCAGCGCGGCCTGATCCGGCCCTGAGAGAGCGGCGGATCACTGGATCAGGGGAGGGAAAAATCCCCTTTCGCCGCAGTGGCGGCAGCGAGACGCAACGTGGTGTGATGGTACGCCGTCGGTACCGGATGTCTTTCGCTTCCGCGGCGATGGCGAAACCCAAGCCATGACCCCGCCATTCAGCCGCCGCGCCACAAGCGTCCATTTGCTTTTGTATTCCAGCAGGTGGCTCGCCGCATGTGCCGTGTTCCTGCTGGGGCTTCCTTCCGCTTGGGCGCAGATCAAGAGCAACCTCACCTTCGCCGGCGGGCAGTTCAGCTTTCAGGTCAATGGCCAGACCGGCCCGGACTACTTGGTCGAGACCTCGACCAACCTCATCACGCACTGGACGCCCGTTCACACCGCCAACTCGCCCTCGATGCCCTTCACTGGGACGGCCGCCACTGACACCGGCGGCTCCACCCAGCGGTTCTATCGGGTGAAGGTCGGCCCGCCGCTCGCCGGGGAATAACGCATGGCATGAAAACCGCATCGGATCTCCTTCCCGCGCTCGCCGGGCTCCTTCTTGCGACCGCCGCCCCGGCGGCCGAGTTGCACCCGCTTTTCCAAGACCACGCCGTCCTGCAATGCGACCGGCGCGTGCCAGTGTGGGGCACGGGTCGAGACGGCGAGAAGATCACCGTCACCTTCGCTGGGCAGGGGGTCTCGACGGTGGTCAAGGATGGCAAGTGGCAGGTCTGGCTCGAGCCGATGCGGCCGAACGCCGCGCCGGGGACGCTGACGGTTTCCGGGGACACGACGCGGGTCCTCAGCGATGTCCTCGTTGGCGAGGTTTGGATCGCGAGCGGCCAATCGAACATGGAGCGTCAACTCGGACTGCGGCCCGGCCAGCCGCCGATCACCGGTTGGGAGGACGAAGTCGCCGCGGCAAATCATCCGCAGATCCGCCAATTTTACGTGCCGCAGACGAAGTCGTTCACGCCGCAGGCCTCGGTGGCGGGCAGTTGGGAGGTCTGCTCGCCGGAAACGGCCGTGGATTTCACCGCGGTCGGCTACTTTTTCGCCCGCGATCTCCACGCCGTGCGCAAGGTGCCCGTCGGTATCGTTCACAGTTCGTGGGGTGGCACCCCGGCCGAGGCGTGGACCAGCGAGGCCGGGCTGCGGAAGCTGGCTGACTTCGACGGACCGCTCGCCGAGTTGAAACGATTCGCCGCCGATCCCGATCTGGCGCGGCGCAAAACGGAGGCGAAGCTGGCCGAATGGTTGGAGAAGGTGGACCCCGGCTCGAAGCCCGGCGCGGCATGGAGCGCGGCGGAGCTCGACACCGCGGATTGGAAGCCGATGACCTTGCCTGCGTATCTCGAGGGCGCGGGATTCCCCGACTTCGACGGCGTCATCTGGTTCCGCCGCTCGTTCGAGCTGCCGGAAAGCTGGGACGGCGGCGACGTCGACCTGCACCTCGGCGCGGTGGACGACATGGACACGGCGTGGGTTAACGGCGAGCAAGTCGGCATGGCCAACGGCTGGAGCTTCCCGCGTGTCTATCAGGTGCCGGGCCGCCTGCTGAAGCGCGGCGCGAATGTCATCGCGGTGCGTGTGCTGGATGTGGCGGGAGGCGGCGGCATGTATGGCGGCAACGATGCCATGCGGCTTGTTTTCCAAGCCGCCGGTAAAGCGGAAACCCTCCCGCTCCGCGGCCCGTGGTCGTGCAAGGTGGGTGCCACCCGCAGCCAAACCGGCTGGCCGCCCGCCGACTTCAGCGATAGTCCCGGCATGCCGACGGTGCTCCACAACGGCATGATCGCCCCGCTGCTGCCCTACGCGATCCGCGGCGTCATCTGGTATCAGGGCGAGGCGAATGTCGGACGCGAACGGCAGTACCGCAGCTTGTTCCCCGCAATGATCGCCGACTGGCGGCGCGCCTGGGGCCAGGGCGAGTTTCCCTTCCTCTTCGTCCAGATCGCTCCCTACAGCGGCATGACCCCGGAGATCCGCGAGGCCCAGCTTCTGACGGCGAAGACCGTGAAGAATACAGCGATGACCGTGACCATCGACTGCGGAGACGCCAATGACATCCATCCCGCCGACAAGCAGCCCGTCGGCGCGCGGCTCGCCCTCGCCGCTCGCGCCTTGGCCTACGGCGAGAAGCTCGAATACTCCGGGCCGGTCTTCGAATCGATGGAGACCCAAGGTGCCGCCACCATTCTCCGTTTCACCCATTCCGGCGGCGGCCTTGTGGCGAAGGATGGCGAGCTGAAGGGCTTCACCATTGCCGGGGCGGACGAGGTCTTTCATCCTGCCAAGGCCGAGATTCGCGGGGACACCGTCGTTGTTTCCGCCGACGGGGTCTCCGAGCCCCTCGCCGTGCGCTACGCATGGGCGAATGTGCCGGAGGGCAACCTCTACAATCGCGCCGGGTTGCCAGCTTCACCCTTCCGCACCGACACCGATTGAACCCACCTTCCTCATGAAACCCATCCTCATCACCACCCTCGCGACGCTCGCCTGCGTCTCCGCCGCCCCCGGTCAGGACAAGCCGGAAGACACCTCGCCCGAGAAAGCCCGCGCCAACTTCGCCCGGTCCATCGAACTGGGCCCGGACGACGTGCGGGCTTTCCCCGACGCGCCCGCTGGCTTCGACCAGCCGCGGCCGGGCGTCCCGTCGGGCAAGGTGGAGATCTTCGCCTATGACTCCACCGTCACCGGCAAACGCCGCGAGGCGAACGTCTATCTGCCGCACGGCTATTCCGCGGACCGGAAATACCCGGTGCTTTATCTCCTCCACGGCATTGGCGGCAATCACTACGAGTGGCCCGGCTACATCAAGGCACCGGCCATCCTCGACAACCTCATCGCCGACGGCAAGGCGGTGCCGATGATCGTGGTGATGCCCAACGGTCGCGCGCTCCCCGACGACCGCCCGCCGAAGGAGATCTACTCGCCCGAGCACGCCGCCGGCTTCGCGAAATTCGAGCGCGACCTGCTCGACTGCCTGATCCCCGCCATCGAGGCAAAGCACGCCGTTCTAACAGATCGCGAACACCGCGCCATCGCCGGCCTCTCGATGGGCGGCGGCCAGTCGCTGAACTTCGGCCTCGGCAACCTCGACAACTTCGCCTGGGTCGGCGGCTTTTCCTCCGCGCCGAACACCAAGCCCCCCGGCGAGCTCGTTCCCCACCCGGAAGCCGCGCGCGGGAAACTGAAGCTGCTCTACCTTTCCTGCGGCAACAAGGACGGGCTCATCAATATCTCCCAAGGGGTCCACGGCCACCTGAAGAAGCACAACGTGCCCCACGTCTGGAACGTGGATGACCACGGTCACGACGGCGCGTCCTGGGGCAGCAACTTGTTCCACTTCGCGCAGAAGATCTTCCGCTGAATGAGGCGGACGACCTCTCCAGGTGCTGAGCCCGCATTTGAAAACGAAAGCCCCGCGCTCCGTCGGACGGAACGCGGGGCGCGGGATGGTGAGGAGGGTCAGGGCGCGATGGACATCAGCCACTGCTGGTTGGTGCCGCCGCCGTAAGGCCACTGGATGATGGTCGCTCCGTCGGCGGTGCTTCCGCCGTTTACATCGGCGACCTTGCCGCTGTGGACCGCGGTGAGCTTGAAGCTGCCGTTGCCGACGGGGGTGACGGTCCACTTCTGGTTATTCGCGTTCAGCCAGTCCCAGAGGTGGATCTTGGCACCGTTGGCGGTGCTGATGCCCGCCACATCCATCACCCGTCCGCTGGCGACGCCGGTGATTTTGTACTGGCCGTTGCCTTGGTCGGCGAATGTCCACTTCTGGTTGTTGGCGCCGGAGTAGCCCCATTGCACGAGTGCTGTGCCATTGGCCGTGCCGCCGTTTTGGACGTCGAGCGCCTTGAGACTGCGGCGGTTCAACACGCGGTAGGTGCCGTCCGGAATCGTGCGGCCCACGTCGGTGAAGAGCCCGAGCTCGGAGAGCTGGGTGGAGCCGTCGCCGCCATTGGCGGTGACGTTCAGCCGGTAATAGCGATACGCACCGGGGCTGGAGATCGAGTAGGTCTGAGCCTCGAAACGAGTCGCGAAGCTCTGGTTGCTCTGTGTGTCGAGCGTCGTCCAGGCCGAGCCGTCGTTGGAACCTTGGAATTGCCAGTCCTTCGGGTCGCGCGCCGGCACGTCGTTGGCGCTGGTGACGCTGTAGCGCTTGATCGTCTGGGTGGCTCCGGAGCCGAAGTCATACTGTAGCCAGCTCACCGCCGAGCTGAGCCATTTCGAGCCGGAGTTCAGGTCAAATGCCTTCGCGGCACCCTCGCTGCCGTTCGGGTTGTTGCCGCTGTCGTTGGCCGCGCCGCCGAAGGCGACGTTCACCATCGGGCTAACCGGCTTCGCGCTGTCCTCGGGCGAATTGGCGCTGGTGCCGGCGGAGTTGGTCGCCGTGACGACGTAGTAATAGGTCGTGCCGTTGGCCACCGAGGTGTCCGTGTAGCTGCTGGCGGTGATGCCCGACGCGACGGTCGAGTAAGCGCCGCCGCTGGAGGTGGCGCGTTTAACCGTGTAGCTGGTGGCCCCGAAGGACGGCTGCCAGCGCAGCGGGATGGCATTCTCGCCCGGCGCGGCCAAGAGGGCGACGGGCGCGGCGGGGGTGACGACCGGAGCGCCGCCGTTGCCGCCGGTGATCTGGACGTTGCTGAAGGTGGAAGTGTTCAGCGTGCCATTGGCGACCGAGCAGACCACCAGGCCGACATAGAGAGTGTCGGGAGGAGTGCCGTTGAAGCGGCCGACATCGGTGGCCGCCCAGTTGGTGCCGTCGGGGGACACATAGCCGGTGACGATATTCCCGAGGCGCTCGAGCTTTACCCAATACGAGGAGCTGGGGATGTTGTAGGCCTTGTTGCTATAGTTGGTGCCGCCATACACGGCGAGGCCCTGGATGTTCTGCTCGAACTGGACCCGGGGAGTGACGGCCATCCAGGCGCGGGGAGCGCCTTGGCTGAGGCTCGTGCGCATCATCACGCCGGCTTTGGCGGAGAGGCTGGTGTTCTGGACCGACTCGACTTTCGCGATGATGGAGCAGTCGCCGGTGATCGCTTGATAGGTAAAATGGCAACTGTCGTTCGTGGTGCCCCACATTTCGCTGCCGCCGCCCTGCACCGTCCAGGTGCCGCCGGAGTAGGAGGCTCCGCCGGTGGGGGAAGCGCCCCCGATTTCGACATCAGTGAATCCCGAGGTGATCGAGGTGGTGGTGGGAATCGGCAGCGCTGCCGCGGGCGTCGCCGCGGAGGGATCGGTCTCCTTGAGGAACATGAAGCTGTCTCCATTCACCGGCAGGTCCTGGCGTCTCAGATTCGTGTAGGGAGCCGGGAGGCCCTTGCGCACGGCATAGGCACCGTGGATCAGATTGAGCGCGATGTGCCCGCCCCCCCAGCCGCGATTGGTGTTGTCGGCGATGTAGTAGGCATCGGTGGTGCCGAAGGGGAGAAAGGGCGTGGGGGCGAGGTCGTTCACCCGTGAGAAATACTCGCCGGCCGCGAGCAGGCGGTTGTTGGAGTCGGAATAGACGTCGATGCCCTGTTTCCAGAGCGCCTCGGCGAGCATGAGCAGCGAGAAGAGCTGCCCGTGGGCGTGCCCCTGGTCTCGGAGGGAGTCGCCGAGCAGGCCGATATCGTTCGAGCTGCGCAGGCCGATGTGCGCGAGCGTGCGGAGCTGATAGACGACCTGATCGAGCTTGGCGGTGTCGTCATTGAAGATCGCGAGCAGCCCGAGGGAGACGAGGGCCAGCGCGCCCTTGTTCGCGGCGCCGAACTGGCTTTCGCCATAGGGGTTGCTGGCGGGCATGAGGACGTCGCCGAAATAAGCTTTCACCGCGGTGGTGTCGGCCTCCGTCCAGCCGGGCCACGTGCCACGCAGGATGTCCGCGCCGCCCACGAACTTGTAGGCGTAGTCTCCCAGATCGAGCATCGATTCGCCGCCGGTGAACGACGTTTGCGTGTTCGCCCACGCGAGCAGGATGTCGTGCGCCTTCTGCGCGTAGGCGGTGTCGCCAGTGAAATACCACATGCGCGAGAGATTCCAGATGGCGTTCATGTCGCTGCGCCACTGGTTCAAGTTCACGTTGGGGCTGCGGCTCACGTTCGTGAATGGACCTTGCATGTTGTAGCCGAGCGAGGAGCGCGAATCGGCTGCCAGGGCCGCGTAGCCGGATTTCCATGGCTCCTTGCCCTGATCGACGTTCGTCTTCAGGGACTGGAGATCCGAGAGGGTGAGGGGTGCGCCGGGGTGGGTGTAGGCGTGCGCCTGGAATAGTCCGAGGGCGCATGGCAGCGTCAAGGCGGCCAGCCAGTTTCTCAGGTGTCGGTGCATGGTGTTGGTGGTGTTTTTTCGGTTTTTCAGGTCTGGGTGACGGGGAGGCCTCTTGCAGTCATGGAGAAGTGAAGGAAGCCCATCAGGGAGGGCTGTCCGGCCAGGGTCACTCGGCTTGGTGAGCGGCCATCGGGTTTCGGAGATTGGAGATTTCCGCGAGCGCGCGTTCGCGGAGGATTGGTTCGGCAAATCCTTCCGCCCATTGGAGTGCGGCCGAGGAGTCCTTGATCGCCCACTGGTGGAGCACGGCCATGGCCGCTTCGTCTTGCAGGCTTCCCGGCTCCAGGCCCGATACGAGAGCCGCCGCCGCAGTGGGATCCGATTTGGAAAGCACGAACGAGGTTCTTGCCAGCAGGCGGTCCCGCCATTCGCCCGGCGGCTGTGCTTGCGCCCACTCGACCACGGCTTCGGTTTCCCTCTCACACCACTGCATGGTCAGGCACTCCAGCAATCCACCTGCATCGTCCTCGTCCGCGCCATGGGCGAGCGCGAGCTCGACGGCCCGGCGCGGGTCTCCTTCCGCCACGGCCAGACAAACGGTAGAGCGGGCGTTGCGCCGCGTGGCGGGATCTTCCAGCGCGGAGACCCAGCCCAGCGCGGCTTCGGCGTCCCGTGCGGCCCAGCCGGAAAGCAAATCGCGCACGCGGCTTTCACGCTCGCTGCGGTTTTCAAGCGCGAAGGCCCGGACCAGCGCCTGGACCGGATCGGCACCCCTCGCGCGGCTTTCAGGTCGCTTGCTCGACTCAACCGACGGAGCCATGGCGTGTCTGCAGGCGTCGGGTTCGGGCAATCGCTCCGGCCGGTAGAAGGCCAGCACGGCGATCGCGCAAAGCCCGCCTACCGCCATCAGCGGATACAGCGGGAAGTTCGACTTCCGGACGACGGGACCCCTGCGCGGGTCCACGTCTCCGCCAGGCGTCCTCGCGGACGCTGGGAGATGGCTGGCCATCTTTGTTCTTGGGTTTGGGTTTGGGTTTCGGGATACCGGCACTCCGGTTTCCTCCCTTGGATCGGATGGCTTGGGATCATCCGGTCAATCGGTCCTAGCAATTGCGATGGCCCTCTCTCCCGCGTCCACCGCTTCGGAAGCTACACCTGGTAAACTGCTCTTCCGTCGGCCGTTGCTTTCCACGTAAATCCGATTCGTAGCACGATCATCGGCTTCCTCTCGTAAGTTGCCACGGGCACCATTCCTGTCCCGTCCGACTCCCGCGACCCCGATCTCTACCCTTCCATGCGCAAGCGAAGTTTCCTTCTCTCCGTGCTGGGTGCCGCCGCATCCATGATGTCCTCCGTCCACGCCGCGGAACCGGAGACGCCTTTCAAGCATCCCGGAGGCCTGCACACGCTGGCCGATCTCGACCGCATGAAGGCCAAGGTCGCCGCGCGCGAGACGCCATGGGTCGAGGGCTGGGAAGCGCTCACCAAGGACCCGCTCGCCAAGGCGGACTACCGGTCGTCGGCGGGCCCGAACATGAGCAGGAGCCGTCAGGCGGCTTCCCGCGACGCCCACGCGGCCTATCTGAATTTCATCCGCTGGTACGTCAGCGGGGAGAAGGCGCACGCCGACGCCGCGATCCGCATCTGCAACGAATGGTCCGCCGCGGTGAACCAGGTATCCAGCGGCAATGACACCCCCGGCCTCAGCGGCATTTATGCGGCGGAGTTCGCGTTGGTGGGAGAATTGCTGCGCGTCTGCCCCGATTGGAAGCCAGCCGACCAAGAGCGCTTCAAGACGATGATGCGGAACTACATCTATCCCGTCGTCAGCCGTTTCCTGCAGGACCGCAACCAGCGCGGCGACTCGCATTTCTGGGCGAACTGGGACATCTGCAACATCCAGGCGCTCATCGCCATCGGCGTGTTCCTCGATGACCGCGCGATCTTCGACGAAGGCATCGAGTACTTCAAAAACGGCAAGGGCACCGGCTCGCTCATGCATGCCGTGCCTTTCATCCACCCGGGGAAACTCGGCCAGTGGCAGGAGAGCGGCCGTGACCAGCCGCACGCCCACCTCGGCATCGGCATGCTGGGGCAGGCCGCGACCGTCGCCTGGAACCAAGGCGTGGACCTCTTCGGCTACGCCGACAACCGCCTGCTCGCCGCCGCCGAATACGCGGCCCGCGAGGCGCTTTCCCAGCCGGTTCCCTACACGTTTTACACGAACAGCTCCGACGCGAAAAACCACTGGCTGACCAACCACACCCGCGGGCGCTTCACCACGCCGGTCTGGGAGTTGCTCTACAACCACTACGTCGTCCGCCAGGGGCATTCCGCCCCGGCCGTCAAACGCGTGGCTGAACTCGCGCGGCCCGAGCTGGGCGGCTGGGACCACTTCGGCTACGGCACGCTCACCTTCACCCTCGACGGCAAGGCCTCGCCCTATCCGCCGCTGCCGGCACCCGCCGCGCCTACCGGCCTGGTGGCCAAGCCTGGTCTCGGCCGCGTTTATCTGAGCTGGGACGTGCCCGCCAAGCTCGATGTCGCCCGCTACATCGTCCGCCGCGCCCGCGCCGACGGCGGCAATTTCGAGACCATCGCGGACTGGTCGAAATTTTCCACCCCGGGCTACGTGGACCGCAAGGCCGAGCCGGGCGTCACCTACCGCTACCTCGTCGTCGCCGGCAACCAGTCCGGCGAAGGCCCTGCTTCCGATGCCGTGACGGTGACCGTTGGCAAACCCGCCCCGCTGCCGGACAAGTGGACCGTGACCCGCGTGGGTCACGCCGAGAAAGGCAGTCAGAACCCCGAGGCCTCCTTCAGCAGCGAAGGCGGCCGCACGCTGCGCCTCCGCGGCACCGGCCGCGACATCGGCGGCAAGTCCGACGACGCGAGCTTCGTCCATCTCGAGACCGCCGGGGATTTCGTTCTAACAGCCCGGGTGGTCGGTCCGGATCCGGGGGAAATCGGGGCGTCGCCGCTTTCCAAGTTCGGCCTCATGGCCCGCGAGTCGCTCGATCCTGACAGTTCGATGGTCGCGCTCACATTGGGCGAAGGCGGCACTCGCGGCACCCGCGTCCGCTTCCGCGCCGCGGACGGAGAAAATGCGCGCACCCAGTCTGGCAACGACTACTCGTGGTCGCCAATCTGGTATCGCCTGACGCGCAAGGGCGACACGTTCATCGCCGAGCACCGGATTGACGACAGCGAATGGTTCGAGGTCGGCAAAGCGGACATTGACCTGCCGGAGAAGGTCCTGCTCGGCTTCACGCTCACGACCCGCAAACCCGACGTGCCGGGCGAGGTGCTCTTCGAGAATGTCACGCTCGACCGCTGAGAATCCGACGGAGAACCCTTTCTAACATCCCCGAAATGAGAACAAGCCATGTGTCGCTCGCCTTGGCCGCCCTGTATTGCGGTTCGGCCGCCCTCGCCGAAACCGTCGCGGTCGAGTCGCCGGATGGTCACCTCAAGCTGACCCTTGACGTCGCCGCCGATGGCGCGGTGACGCACGCGCTGGCGGTTGATGGGAAGCCGCTGATCTCGCCCTCGCCGGTGGGTTTCGCTGGCGGGCGTTTTTCCGGCGTGAAGCGTCGCGCGGAAAACTCCGTGTGGAAACCGGTCTGGGGAAAGCGCTCGGCGGTTCCCGACCGCTATCGCGAGGCCACCATCGACCTCGGAGCCTATCACATCAAAGCCCGCGCCTACGACGAAGGCGTCGCCTTCCGCTATGTTTTCCCCGACGCCAAGCCGGCCGGTAACGAAGCCACCGCCTTCCACTTCGCGGGCGACTACACCGCCTGGTACTACAACGGCGAGAACCACAACATCGGCCCGGAAAAACTCAGCGCCACCCAAGGCCGCCGCCTGCCTGTCGCGACTCTCGAGACCGAAACCGGCGCTTACCTCGCCCTGCACGAGGCCGATCTCGCCGAGGGCGAACCGTTGGTCTTGGAAGGCAAGCCGGGGGCGACTTCGCTCCGCGTCGCGTCCAAGCCGAACACCGCGTGGCGCGTGGTCATGTTCGGCCGCACCCCCGGCGCGCTGGTGGATTCGCACCTTATCGAACTGCTGAATCCGCCGCCAGCCGCAGGTATGGATTTCTCTTGGGTGAAACCGGGCGTCACCGTCTGGGACTGGCGCATCAATGGCGCGAAGGTGGACGGCTTCAACTACGAGATGTCGCTGCCGTCGTGGAAACGCATGGTCGATTTCGCCGCGGAGAACCGCATCCCGCACCTGGTGTTGGACGCGAATTGGTATGGCCCGGAGTTCGGCCACGACTCCGACCCGGTGAAAGGCGGGAAGGTCGATCAAGTGCGCGAGATCATCGCCTATGGAAAAACGAAAAAGGTGGGCGTCTGGCTCTACCTGAACGACGTCGGCGGCCGGAAGTTTCCCCTCGAGGAAACGCTGAAGCAATACGGCGAGTGGGGAGCGGCGGGCGTGAAATACGGCTTCATGAACGGCTCGCCCGAGGAGAAGAACCGGCGCACGCGCCTGATCACCGAGCTGTGCGCGAAGAACAAACTGCTCTGCAACTACCACGACGGCCCGGTCCATCCCTATGGCCAGATGCGCACTTGGCCCAATGCCGTCACGCGCGAGTACTGCCAGGCCCAGCTCGACGGCCACAAGGTCTTCCAACCGAAGACCTTCGTCACGAGCGTGTTCGTCAACATGCTCGCCGGTCCGCTCGACATGAACAACGGCCTCGCCGACCTCACCCAGAAAGGTCGCGTGGACCACGGCGTTCCGGTGCCTTCCACGCTTGCTGCCGAGGCAGCCCGCACCCTGATCGTCTTCTCCGGCGCCACCGTCATCCCCGACATTCCCGAATACTATCGGAAGCATCCCGAGCTGCTCCGTTTCATCGCCGCCCAACAGATGCCGTGGCGCGAAAGCAAGACCCTCGCCGGCGAGATCGGCGAGTACATCGTGATGGCCCGCCAAGCCGCTGATGGCGCCTGGCTGGTCGGTGCGGCCACCAACGAATCGCCCCGTGAACTGGACGTGCCGCTGTCCTTCCTTCCTGCCGGGAAATACGAGGCACTCGTGATTCAGGACGGCCCGCAGTCCAACTACCGCACCCACGCCGAAGACTATGTGGCGAAGACCCGCGAAGTGTCCTCCACCGACACGCTGAGCCTCGAGCTGGCCCCCGGTGGCGGCGCGTGCGTTTTGATCGCCACCAAGCGATAGGGCAGGAGGGCGAGCTCGAAGGCTGTCGACCGATCTTCTGCTCAACGTGCGGTCCCGGAATGGTTCCGCGCCATGCCATCGATCTCGGCGACGGCGCGGGTTTTCAATCCGCCTTCGGGAAACTGTCCGACCCATTTCGCGGCCGCAACCGGGTCGCGCATGGCCCAGTGGTGCAGCACCGTCATGACGGCTTCGGTCTGCGTTTCGCCCTCCGGGATTTCATTCGCCACGAGCGTTGCGGCTTCAAGCGGGGCGTCTTGCGTTTGTTGAAAAGCGAGACGGGCGACGAGGCGGTCGCGCTGTTCGCCGTCGGGGCGGGACAATGCCCAGTCGCGTGCGGCGATGAAGTCCCTCCCGGCCCAGCGCTGGGCGAGCGCTTCGAGGCCGCCGTGCGGGTGCTCGCCGGCGACGCGTTCGCCGAGTGATCGGACGGCTTCGGCGGGGTCGCGTTCGGCGAGTTGCAGGCAGACGTCGGTGACGAGGGCGTCGCGCTCGGCGGGATTTGTTAGACCGGCGGCCCAAGCGAGCGCGGCGGATGCATCGCGCTCGGACCACAGTTGGGCGACGCGATGAAGGATCAGCTCGCGGGTGCCGGCGTCGTTGTTCGTTTCGGCGAAACGCGCGGCGGCTTGCGGATCGGCACGGACGAGTCCGGCGAGATGAGAGAAGAGGTCGGTCAGATCGTCGGATGCCAGGGAGGTGTGGATCCGTTGGAGAAGCCCCGCTGGATCGGCCAGCGGGGTGGGGCGGGCTTTCCTGACAGGGAAGCCCGAGGTTACGGCCGGGCTTTCCACCGTCGCGTCAGGGCGGGTGAGGGAGTGCCAGAAAAAGGCGGCCGCGCAGGTCGCCACGAGACCGAGGGCAAGGCGCAAGGTGCCGCGTTTCATGTGAACGGCCTCGGGTTGCGTGTCCGGGTGCGGCAGCGGATGAGCCCGCTGCCGCACGGGTTCGGATCGTTACGGCGTTTGGATCGCCCATTGCTGGTTGGCGGCCCAGCCCCAGCTCCACAGGTGCACCGCCGCGCCGTCCGCGGTCGAGTAGCCGCTCACGTCGAGGCAGGAGCCCGTGGCGTGCTGGGGCGTGATGCGGAAGTAGCCGTTGCCGGTCGGGGTGATGGCGAACTTCTGGTTGGTACTGCCGGAGTGGTCCCAGAGCTGGACCTTGGTGCCGTCGCCGCTTTGCCAGCCGTCGATGTCGAGGCTCTTGCCGCTGTGCACGCCGAGGATGCGGTAGGTTCCGTCGGAGTTTTTCGTGAAGGACCATTTCTGGTTGGACCCGCCCCAGTAGCCCCACTGCTGGATCTGGGTGCCGTTGGCGGTGCCGAAGGCGGCCGCCTCCAGCGCCTTGCCGCCGTTTCGCGAGACGATCTTGTAGGTGCCGTTCACAACCGCGCTTCCGTCGCTTCCCGGCGGGGGAAGCGCGCCACGGCCGGTCAACGAGTCGATGGTGAGCTGGTCCGCCACCGCGCCCGTGGCCCAGTCGAAAAGGTAGCCCGGCGTGTTCCAGAAGATGGGGGCCATCCCGTGCCGGTGGGCGGTTTCGACCACCGTCTTGTTGAAGTACGTCGTCGAGGCGTAGTTCAAGGTGGCGTCGGCTCCGGTGAGGTTGCCGCGTTTGTAGGCACCGAACTCGCCGATGATCACGGGAATGCCCCGGCTGATGAACTTGTTCCGCATCTTCTGGAACGAGGCTTCCATGGCGGCTTCCTCGCCCCAGGTGGCATTGCGGGATGGCAAGGTGGTCGAGTGGTAGCCGGCACCCCAGAAATAGTGCATGTTTCCCCACGAAAGGTCCTCCGTCATCAGGGTGAACTGATAGGGAGTGTAGTAGTGGACCTCGACCATCAGGCGTCCGGGCGTCGGGTCGTTCGGCAGCGTGTTCATCAACGAATCCGTCATGTCGATGTCGGTGTTCGGTCCCGAGAGCACGAGCCAGCGCGAGCCGTTGTTGCCGCCCTTGGAGCGGACCACGTTGATGAAGGTCTGGTAGTAGGTGTTCAGCTCGGCCATCTCCGCGGCATTGT
Organism: uncultured Verrucomicrobiaceae bacterium; assembly: GCA_966696705.1. Taxonomy (GTDB): domain Bacteria; phylum Verrucomicrobiota; class Verrucomicrobiia; order Verrucomicrobiales; family Akkermansiaceae; genus Haloferula. The sequence goes on from CBKZPU010000022.1 coordinate 37,009, forward strand.
CCACGTTCGGCTCGTTGGCACCGGCGAAGAGGAGCCGGTTGTCGTAGCCGGCGAAGGTGTCCGCGATCTGCGACCAGTAGGCGTTCATCTTCGCGTTGATCGTCGGATTGACGGTTCCCGTGAGGTTGTTCTCCAGCCAGCCTCCGTCCCAGTGGCTGTTGATGACGACGTGCATGCCCGCGGCGAGGCTCCAGTCCACCGCCTGTTTGACCTGGGCCATGTAGGCGGGATCGATCTGATAGTTGCTTTGGTTGGCGTTGAAGTTCCAAGCGCAGGGGATGCGGACGGTGTTGAACCCGGCGTTGGCAACGGAGTTGATAAGCGCTTGGTGCGGGGCGGGATATCCCCAGGTCGATTCAAAGGTGTTTCCAAGGTTCCACCCGTAGCACGGGCTCGGAAGCTGTGCGGATGCGGTGGTCGAAAGCATCAGCGCCGATGTGATCGATGAGATGATGGACAGCAGTCGTTTGGTCATTGGGTTGTTTGGTTGCGTTGTTTTTCGTGGGTTTGCTTGTTTCCCGGCGAGTGGATGGACCCGCTGGCGAAAGGTGCGTGGGACGTAAGCGTCGGGCCGCTCCTGCGCGGAGCCGTTCCTCGCAGGCTCGACGATTTTCATCGGCTCCCGTGGAGCGGGCCGGCATGAGCTGTCATGGTCCTGGGCTTGGGTTTCCCATCAGGTCGGCCGAATCGGCATCGAACAAGACGAGGATCGCCAAGCAAACGGTGAGTTGCCGGTTCCGTCCATCGCGTCGAGGAGTGGTTTTGCTCTCCCCTGATCGGGTGGCGGGAATACCACACCCCGCATCCTACGACCGGGAGCAGCGGAGGGCCACGTCCGCGCGAAGCCGGGCGATGCGAACCCTCGGCATTCGTCATCGGCATCGCCGCCCTCCTGGCCGCCGCCGCCCACGCTCAGAGCCCCGCCGCCACCGTCCAGATGGACGCCAATCGAACCGCCGTGCGATCAGTCCGCTCATCGTGATCGTGGGCAGCCAGGGAAGTAGTTGTGGGCGAGATGAGCGACCAAGAGGCGAGCGTCACCGTCCAACCCTTGCGCGGCTGGCTCTTTCGCAAGGCTCTAACACGTTCATTTCCGGGCGTGGTTTTCCCAAGTGCGCGCCAGCCCCTCCCCTGATCGGGGGGGAGGAAAACCCCTCCTTGGCGGCGTGGACCGTCAGAGAACTCTGTGGTGACATTTCACAGAAGCCTATCTCGGACACCGGTTGCGAATCCAAGCGTCGGTTCCGTTTCTCTCCACGATTTTTGAGACTCCGTCCCCTCCCCGTGACTCCCTCTTCGCGGGACCGGCGGCGCCGGAGCGAGCCCTCCACGCGATTCTCCCCAACCCATTGTTATCCATGATGTCGAAACCCCAGCCCGGACGGTCCCTTGTCGCCGCCTGCGCCCTGCTTGCAAGCCTGTCCGCCGCCCGCGGTGCCGTGGTCGAATCCTTCGAGTCCGGCACGCTCAACGGATGGAATGCCGGATCGCTCAACGGCGTTTCCACCACCGTGGATTCGGTCCGCGCCACCGATGGCACTTTCAGTGCCGCCAACTCGTTCACGGTGCCGGCGAGTTTCTCCGGTTGGACGGTCAATACCATCATCGAGAAGGATCCCCGCACCTTCATGGACGCGGGCACCACCTCGTTGACCATCGATGTTTACTCCGATTGGACGAACCCCAACGGCTGGGGGGTGTATGGCAACACCATCATGCTGATCCTGAACAACAGCAACGGTTGGAACGCTGTTGCCCCGACCAGCGGTTCGCTGGTCAATGGCGCCTTCGCCACGTTCACCTGGGACATGACTCCTCATGCCGCGGCGATCACGGATGCCGGGCTCGGCTGGTCCAGCCTCGGCATCGCTTGGCACGTCGGTACCTGGGCAGGGGGAGGAGACGGCCTCGACAACGGCACCCAGACCCTCGCCATCGACAACCTCACCACGGTTCCAGAGCCGTCGTCCGCAATGGCCGCGCTGGCTGGCGGTCTGATCGCTTTCCGTCGCCGCCGCCACTGACTCACCCCGTCACAATCACAATCCAAAACCAGTCATGAAACCCAAGACCTCGATACTCCTCCTTGGAGCCGCGCTCGCGGCTCCCATCTGTTCCGCAGTCCCGATCTTCTCGTGGGAAACCGACACCGAAGGATGGACAGCCGGCTCGCCGAACTCGGTGGCGACCTCCACTACTGCCGCCACCGACGGTCTCCAGTCTCTCGAGGTAACCCAGCCGTTCGCCGGGACCAACAACTGGTGGAACATCGGCACTTCGGTCACGCTGAACGCGGCGCAGCTGCAAGCGCTTTTCACCAACGCCACCGAGCTGAAACTCGACGCGTTTTATCCGAATCCAGGGTACAACTCGTGGTATGCGACACCTCAGATCGAGATCATCCTTCAGGCGGACAACCTCGGCTGGAGCCCGATCGCGACCAGAGACGTGCCGGTCGATGCTCCTTCCCAGACGCTCACCTTCCCGCTCACGGTTGCCCAAGCGGCCGGCATGGCCACCAGCAATTCCGGCCAGATTTTCCTGCGGTTCAATTACGGTCATGGTGGCGTCACCTCTCCGAACGCCGTGTTCTACGTGGACAATTTCACGAACACCGTGGTGGTCGATCCGCCGCCGGCCACCAACCTCTATTGGAAGGGCGATGTGGACGACCAGTGGACCTCCCTCAACTGGACGACCGACGCGGCCGGGACGGTGCCGGGCGGCGCCTTGCCCGTCGACGGCAGCGCGGGCATTGCCTTTGCCGCGGACGGCGCCACCAACCTCAACAGCGTGCTCGGCGCGGATCAGAACGTGGCGTCGATCGTGATTGCGGCTGGCGTGAGTCCATCCATCGGCGGCACCCACAGCCTCACGGTGGGTGCGGACGGCATCTGGCTCGATGAAGCCGCCGCAGGGCTGACGATCGACACTACCGGCGAGGTGGTGCTCGGCGCGAACCAGATATGGCGGAACAAATCCACCAGCCAGCTAGCGGTGAACTCCGTGATCAGCGGTTCCGGCACGCTCACCAAGAGCGGCGCGGGCCCGGTGCGGCTCGGCGGGGCGAACACCTACACTGGCGGAACGATCGTCGAGCAGGGGGTGGTCGCACTTGACCACGCCGATGCCCTCGGCGGTGCCACCGCCGCGCTGACGATGAACGGCGGATCGCTCGATCTCAACGGCTTCAACGTGACCCTCGGTGCCTTATCGGGTCTCGCGGGAGGGGCGATCACCAATACCTCCCTCACTCCGAGCACCCTCACGATCGATGCCGCGTCGGCCAGCAGTGCCTACACCTGCCAGATCAACGACGCGGTGGGCGGAGCGCCGGTGTCGCTGGTCAAGAAAGGCGCGTCGGCAGTCACCAGCAACGGCGGCGGCACCTTCACCGGTCCGGTAAGCATCGAGGACGGAGTGTTCATTGCCAACACGTGGGTCTTCAACGTCCCGAACTGGAGCAGCTTCGGCAACTGTCAGACGGCCGGGCGCACCATCACGGTGACGTCTCCGGGAGCCCTCACGTTCACGACCAACTCGGTTTTCGGAAACCAGAACGCCAACACGTCGCTGCTGCCGGAGATCATCGTCAACGAGACCTCGATGGACTCCACCCGCTATAACCAGATCGGCGACGTCACGCTCAATGGAGGCACCCTGAGCCAGTCCTCGAGCGACACGGGCAACTATCTGGGCTACCAGTTCAAAGGCGAAATCACGGTCACTGGCACCGCCGCGTCGAGCATCCAGAGCCCCACCGGAAAGGCCAACCACCTTTCCAGCGACACGCTCTTCACCGTGGCGGATGTGACCGCCGATGCGGCTCCCGATTTGATCGTCACCACGGCGCTGGCGAACCAGTCGGGTGATTTCGGCAACGCTGCGGGCGGACTCAGCAAGAGCGGTCCGGGCACCATGACATTGGACGGATTCAATACCTATACTGGAACCACAAAGGTTCTCGAAGGCGTGCTCAGCATTTCGTCCCCGACACTGAGCGACGCGGCCGGAGTCGAGATCGAGACTGGCGCCGTTCTGGACCTCATCCATTTCGATACGGACCGGGTGGCATCGCTGACGATTGGCGGAACGCCGATGGCCGACGGCATCTACGGAGCGATCGGCTCCGGCGCGCAGTTCGAGCGGCCGGAGATTACCGGGACGGGCTTCGTCGAAATTGTCTCCGATCCCTATCTGCCGTGGATCGCCAGCTTTACCTCCTTGGGCGGTGCGACTGCCGAGAAGGGTGCGGATCCCGACGGTGACGGGCTGACCAATCTCGAAGAGTTCGGCCTCGATGGAAATCCGGAGGACGCTACGCCGACCGGCAAGGTGCGCTCGCGCGTCGAAACGGTGGGTGCCGAGAAGGCCCTGGTGATCACCCTGCCGGTCCGCAACGGGGCAATCTTCGCCGGCACCGCACCGGCAACCGCCTCGGCCGCGGTCGAGGGAATTGACTACGAGATCGGTGGATCGAACGATCTGCTCAACTTCGACCAGAATGTTTCCGAAGTGGTGCCGGCCCTCACGGGAACGCCGGACATGCCGGCCCTCAACGCCGGCTGGACCTACCGGACCTTCCGACTCGACGGCGCGATCGGCGGCGGCACGGCGCGCGGGCCGAAGGGCTTCCTGCGAGCGACGGTGGCCGCGACCCCGTAACTCCCGATCCACTCCAACCCGGGGGGACCGCGGCGAACCGCGGTCCCCCTGCTTTCTGCAATTACATGACGCGCACTTCATTCACCCGCCGGGGGTTCCTCGGTTCCTTCGGTCTCGGCTCCCTGGCTTTCGGTTCCAGCGGGGAGCCGGCGGTCACGCCCGATCTTCCGCAGGCACCTCGGCCCTCTGGCTCTGACTTCCCCGCCGACTTCCAGTGGGGAGTGGCGACCTCCGCCTACCAGATCGAAGGCGCCGCCGCCGTGGACGGCCGCAAGCCGAGCGTGTGGGACACGTTCTCGAGAATCGCCGGCCGCGTGAAGGGTGGCGACACCGGCGACCTGGCCTGCGATCACTACCGGCGCTTCGCCGGTGACGTGAAGCTGATGGCGGAACTCGGCATCAAGCACTACAGGTTTAGTATTTCGTGGCCCCGCGTGATCCCGG
>CBKZPU010000023.1:0-42015 GCA_966696705.1 uncultured Verrucomicrobiaceae bacterium
GCGGCGAAGGACAAGGGGCTTGGGGGGGAGGCCGAAACTTTGCGCGAAAAGATGTTGGTGCGGACCGGCCGGCCCGCGGAGGCGGTGAAGGCGTGGCAGGAACTCATCGCCGCGAATCCCGCCGACGAGGGACTGAAGGAGGATTTGGTCGAGCTGGAGATCGGCGAGGGCATGCTCGAGGAGGCCGTGGCCGCGGCGCGGGAGTTGGCCGAGAAGACGGACGATCCTTACAAGAAGGCACTGCGGCGGCTGCAAGTGGCGGAGATTCTGGCGCAGGCGGGAAAGAAGGAAGACTCGCAGAAGGAGTATCGGGAAGTTTTCGCCGTCTCCGCCGAGGGATCATGGCTCGAACGCGAGGTGCTGGCGCGTGCGGGCGCCCTGTTTTCCCGCGAGGACGATTCGGCGGGCCTGAAGGAGTTTTTGAGTGGCTTGCGTGAGGCCTATCCGCGTCGCGTGGCGGTGAAAAAGGAAGCGGCGAAAGCGATGCTGGCCGCGGGCGAGGAGGATGAGGCGATCGCCATGTTCCGCGAGGTGCTGAAGGTGCTCCCCGGCGACCGCGAGGTGCGGGAGGAATTCATTGGCTTGTTAGAGGGCGCGGAGCGTCCCAAGGAGGCGGCGGAAGAACTGACGGCCTTGCTCGAAACGGCGAAGGAGGATGTCGCCTTGTGGGAGCGCCTGGCGGTGCTGAAGAAGGCACTCAAGGACGATGCCGGCCTGAAGGCGGCCTTGGACAAGACGATCTCGCTGACGCCGGACGACGAGGCCGGCCAGGTGGCGCGGGCGCGTTTGTTAGAGCGGTTCGAGAAGTTCGACGAGGCGGAGAAGATCTTGCGCGAGGCGATCGCGAAGCAAGGCAAGGGCGGCGAGGCGGGTGAGGCCTTGGCGACTTTCCTGGTGGCCCGTGACAAGGGCGACGAAGCGGTGGCGCTGTGGAAGGAGATGGCGGCCGCCGCTGACCGCGAGGGACTGCTGCGGATCGCGCGCTCGCTGTCCGCCCATGGCAAGTCGAGCGAGGCTTTCGCGATCCTGCAGCCGCGGGTGAAGGATTTCCCGAATGATCCGCTGTTGCTCGCGGCGCTGTGCCAAGCGGCGCAACTCAGCGACACCCCGGAGGCCGCGGTGCCTCAGGCGATGGAACTGGTGAGACAGGCGAAATCGCCGACCGACCTGGACACGGCGCTGCGCTTCGCGAGCTCGTTGATCGCGCGGGCGGAGGAGCCGAAGAAATGGCTGGATGAACTGGCGGCCAAGCAAGACCTCACGCTGCAAGAGCGATGCCTGCTTTCCGAAATCCACGAGACGCTGGGCGACAGCATCGCGGCGGAGAAAGTGCTGAAGGACGCGATGGCCGCGGACGACAGCCTGCTGGCGGCGACGCAGCGGGTGCGGCTCCATGAGATCCGCGGCGACATGGACGAGGCGGTCGCGGCGATGCGCGAGTTGATGGCCTTGCCCGGCGGAATGAAGACCGCGCACGTGAAGAAGCTGGTGGAGCTTTTGGAGCGGTCTGGCGATTCGGCAAAGGCTCTGGAGGCGACCGACGAGTGGCTGAAGCTCGCGCCGGGTGACAAGGCGGCTTGGACCAAGCGGGCGGAACTTTTCCTCGGGGATGGCCGGCCGGCGGAAGCGGTGGCTGAGCTGCGGCGTGCGCTGGCGAAATTCGGCGGCGAAGAGGAATTGCGCGAGAAGCTCGCGGAAGCGCAGCGCGAGGCCGGCATGATGGAAGAGGCGTGGCGGAGCTTCACGGCCCTCTACGACGAGGCGGAATCTCCGGCATCGAAATTGAAATGGGCGGCCGGTCTGGCGCGAATGGCGGAGACCGAGGGCAAGGAGGAAGAGCTGATCGCCGACTTCCGGCGTCGCGCTCGCGACAATCCATCGTCGCCGCTGCCCCTGCTGGCATTGGCGGACATGTATCGCGAGTGGCAGCTCCCGGAAGACGAGCTGAAGTGCGTGGACGAGGCGTCCCGACGCAAGCCGGACGATGCCCAACTGAAGTTCCGCATGGCCGATCTGCAAGAGACGGCGGGGAACTCGGACGCCTCCGCGGAGATTCTGCGCGGCATGCTCGGCAGTGCGGACGCGCCGGAGGCACGGCGACGGCTTTCCGCCTTCTGGATCCGCCAAGGCGAGACGGAGCGTGCGTTGCGCGAGTTGGCAGAGAGTGGAAAGGCCTCCGATCCCCGCGGGGTCGAGAAGCTCGTGATGCCTCTCGCCCGGGCGAAGGAATGGGAGGCGGCCGCCACCGTGCTGGCGCGCGAAGCGGTCGCGTACCCCGACGATTGGCGGCTATCCTACTTCCATGCGGTGGTTCTGTTAGAGGCCGGGAAGACGGATGAGGCGATCGACCGTTTTGCTTCGCTGCTTGAGGTGGATGGCGATCTCAAGTTCGCGCCGCCAGCGCCGCCGCAGGGGATGCATGGCTATGGCTACCCCGGCGTGAATCCTGCCGCGAAGAAGCCGGTGGTGTCCCGCAAGGCGATGCCGGAGTTCGGCCAGTATCAATCGCAAGTGCTGAGCTTCAAGGATCCGGACCGCTATGGCTACTATGCCGGGACGCAGCCGGGCGACGTGCCGCTGCCGGTGTCAGCCGACGCGCTGCGCCGCATGGCCCTCGCACAGCTCATGCTGGCGGCAAAGGACGATGAGGAGAAGCGGCCGGCAATTCTCGCGAAGGTGGCATCCAGTCGCTTCGACGATCTCGAGTCGTTCAAGCGGGTCTTTTTCCTCAAGCCGGAGGAGCTGAAAGCCCACGTGCTGAGCGGCCAGGCGGCACCGGACGATTTCCGTTGGTATCTCCAGACCTCTTCATCGGGTCCGAACCGGGGCAAGCCGGACAAGGATTTCAATGCGGTGATCCAGCGCGGCGTGGACCTGGTCGCGAAGGATGACCCTGAACTCGCGCTGTGGATGGCCAACCGTCTGCCGCTGGACGGCGACGATGGCGTGGGTGAAAAGGGCGCCCGCCAACGGCTGGAGTTCTACAAGCGGCTCGATGACGAGAAGCGGAAGAACAATTTCTATCAACTGCAGAACGTGGCGTTCGCCGGCGACAAGGTGCCGGTGGAAGTGAAGACGGAGGCGGAGACACTCTTCCTCGCCGAACTCGAGAAACTTCCGGGCGGGCTTACTGGAAATTGGTATGCCATGGAATTGGCAGGACGCTGGATGAGGGATGGCCGGCTGGAGCGCGGGATCGAGTGGCTGAACAAGCTGCATGCCGAATGGAAGCGCGACCCGGCAAAGGCCCAGCAGGCGGCCAGTCGCTATCGCATGAACTACTATGGGTACATGGGCAACTCGGGCAATCGCCAGAGCTACCCGCAGGTGCTCCGCGAGCTTTCTCCACAGGTGTACAATTTGCTGGGCGGGAATCGAGGCGATGGCGGTGGTGGGGGAATGACGGAGACGCACCGCCGCTTGCTGAAGTTGCTCGGCGACTCCGAGACGGGCATCCCTGGCCAAACCCCGCAGAAGCCGGTGGACGTCGAAGCGTTGGCCGCCTTGGCCGGCAAGGTGGAGGACCGGCTGCAGAGAATCTGCATCTACGAACAGGCGGGGAAAGCGAAGGAGCTCGAGCGCGAGATCGCGGAAATCGAGGCCGCGCCGGACGCCCGGCTCGAGGAACTGCTATTGGCATCGTGCTTTCATGGGAAGAAGTCGCCTGAGAAGGCGTACGCGCTGTTGCTGAAGGCACGCGATGCCGGAGACGCGGGGTTGTGGCGCGAGCGGGTGGAGCAGGAACTCGTCGCGACCGGCGTGGCTCTTGCCAAGGCACAGGCGAGGGACGTGGATTTGGAGCCGGCGCGACGGGCGGCATTGCGCATGCGCAAGTCGGCTTCCTTCAATCCCGAACTCAAGGGTCAACTCGCCGGCTGGCTGAAGGAGTTGGGCATGGAGGAGGAATCGAAGCGCTTCGTGAGCGGCCCGGCCAGCGGCTTCGCCAGCCGCGCGATGCGGAATCGCTACGGCAGCTACCGGAACTACCCCAACAATCGCCGGAGTGCCGAGGATGCCGCACGACTCGCCAAGGATGGCAAGCGCGAGGCGGCCGCACGTCTTCTGCTCGCCAGCCTGCGCCAGATGGCCACCAACCCCAATGCCAGCTACGAGACGGATCGCCTGATGAAGAGCGCGAAGTCGCTCAAGCTGGAGAAGGAGATGGTGCGGCTCAGCGCGCCGGCCGGCGAAGCGAGCTTCAAGCGCCGTCGCGATCACGCGCTGCTGTTGATTTCCCTGGAGCAAAAGACCGAGGCGGAGCCGCTGCTCCGCAAGCTCGCGGAAGAGAAGCCGGATGACCTGATGGTGAAGACCGCGCTCTACTCGGTGCTCAAGCCTGAGGAGCAGCTCAAGCAGGCGAACGAGTTGGCGAAGGGCGAATTCGACGAAGAAATGATCTCCACCCTCTTCGCGTCGTGGACCGGCGGCAACTCGGCGTCCAAGAGGCTCGATGGACTGGAGGCGATGACGGGGCTGATCGAGAACCTGGAGCCGAGTTTCAAGAACGACCGCAACCTGTCCTGGGTGAACTACATGATGGCCCAGATCGTCTCCGATGACTATCTGGACGTCCAGCTCACCCCGCTCTTCAAGAAGCCGGGCGAGGGGACCGAGTATCACAAGGAGCAGTCGCAGCGCCGGGTGGACCTGTGCAAGCGGATGTTCCGCGCGATGGTCCGGCACCCGCAGACCGCCGAGCAGGGATTCGTCTTGCTGTCCGGCACCCGCGAGATTCTCGGCGCGACCACGGAGGAACTGGATGCCGCCGCGCTGGCCGCCATGCGTCTGGTGATCCGTCTGGAGCCGCCGCCGACGAACCGGCGCTATTACTCGAATCGCCGGGGTTACCTGTGGTCGTGGATGCGCGGCAATGGTTCCTCGTCCGGCGGCAACACGCCCCAGGGATCCATGCCTTCGGCGTGGCTCACGCAGCGGGCGGCGGAAGGCAAGGTAATGGAACCTTACGACAAGAAATTCCTCCTTGGCCTCGCGAAAGAAGGAGGCGACTGGGCCAAGACCATCGAGACCTGCGAGGCGATCGTCGCCGCGCCCGGCGTGGAGAAGTTCGAGGAATGGAAGAAGGGAGCCGCCGACCGTGCCCAGCAAGCGACCGTTGAGCTGGAGTGGATTTCCCGCGCGGCCGCCGCGGCGAAACGTGACGACCTGCGGGCGGCCGTCGAGGACTTCATGTGCGAAGCGCTCCGCCAGGGCAACTATGACTCGCAGGCCTTCAGTCAGGAACTCGTCCGGCCCGTGGAGGAGGCGAAAGATCCGGCAGCCCGCACCGCCGTGCTGCATCGGCTCGCCACCAAGATCCTGGGGCCGGAAGAAGCATGGCCGCTCTACGCGGAGATCCGCAACAGCAACGTTTACCTGCAAGGTCCGAACCAGCGGTTGAGCGCATTCCAGAATCTCTGGTCAGGGTTCAATGGCAACGAGGTGACCGCGGTGTGCGCGATGCGTTTCGCGGCGGGACACGGGCTGCCGTCGTTCGGCACGCTGAACTGGTACCAGATCCTCGAGGGACCGGGCAATGGCATGCCGGCGGCGTCGCGGTTGTTGAATGCCGGTTTCTTTGCGCCCGGGCCGGACGCGGTCGCGAACCCCAAGGACGGCAACAGCAAGAGCATGCTCGATCATGGCTTGGGCCGGCTGAAGCAGAGGGATGGCTCGGCCAAACTTGGCGAGGAACTGGTCAAGGTCGAAGGGGCGGACCGCTTCTGGGCCCGGATCTTTGGCGCCGTGCTCGCGAACAAACCCGAGGTCGCCTACGCCGAACTGGATCGTCAGGCGGCGGTCATCGACAAGTGGTCGCGGGCCGACCGCGAGAATCTCTGGAGCTTCATCGCGACCTGGCTGCCGGAGGCACCCGAGAAAGCATCCGCTCCGGTGCGGCGGGAGTTGGCGGAGAACCTCAAGCAGGGCGACACCGAAGCGAAGAAGAAGGCGGAGGAGTATCTCAAGGACGGCCTGCCTCAAAACATCCGGCCCTATTCCTCCGATGGCGAGATCCATCCACTGATCGGCCGGCTTGTCAGCGGCAATCCGGAGCTGGCCGCCAAGCTGTGGGACAAGTGTCTCGATCAAATGGGGGCGAATTCTCAGGGCTGGTCCTCCAGCAGCGGCGGATTCTCGACCTCGGCGGAAAGCTATGGTCATGCCCAGTTGCTGGAATTCCTGCTCAACGGCAAGACCTCGCTGCTAGACTTCTGTGGTTTCCTCTCGGCCTTCGGCAAACAGCCGTCAGCCGGCAGGATCGGCCAGTATGAGAGCAACTTCAGCTACTACCTGGATCGTATTTTCCAAAACGAGGCGAAGCGGCGCGAGGTGGAGATCAAGAAGATCAAGCTGCCCGAAGGCCTGCCCTCGGACGCCGGTCTCTATACCCTGCTCGCGAAGGAAACGCCCGCCGAACTGCGCGGGATCATGGGCGCTCTGGTGATTTCCCGGATGCGCTACCAGAACTCGTGGAATTACCAGGCGGGGTGGCGCGAAAAGCTCTCCGCATGGACTGACGGCGAGCTCAAGAAGGCCGATGCCGGTTTTGCCAATGCCGTGAAACTCGCCGTGCTCAGCGCGAGTGGCAACCACCTTGAGGACGCTGGCAAGCCGGCCCTCAGGGCGAGCTTCGCCGCCTTCGTGGCGGACCCCGGGATTCCCGCTGGCTTGAAATACAACACGTTGGTCGCCTTGCTTTCCAAGTCGGCCGATCCGCTCGACGATCCCGCCTGCGCGAAAGCCATGGCGGACTTCCTGTGCACCTATCTGACGCCCGATCGCCCGTGGGCAAACTACTCGTCGGTGCCGTCCCTCGGCCGTTTCGCCGGGTGGAAGAGCCTCTCGACGGAAGATGCGAAGCGTTTGATTACGGTCTTTGAGAAGAGCCGCGTCGATTTCGCCAGTGGCAGCGGGGACGACGACAAGGCGCGCGGTTCGATCACGGCCATGAACTTGTCGCTGGCGCTGCGTGCTGGCGACGCGGCGAGCATTGCCAAGGCCGCCCGGGCCGGCTCTGGCGTGCGGGGGCGCATTGACCTCGCCGTGAAGCTCTGGCAGGGCGGCTTGGGCGATTCCGCCAAGCTGCTGATCGCCCGGCCCGGAGAGTTCCATCAGGGAGTGAAGGCCCTGGTGCTCGATGAGAAGCCCGAGTCCCTGCAACTGCCGGCCTTCTCGAAGGAAATCGAGGTGGCACTGTCCGAGTGGCTCAAGGTGATCGAGGATCCTTCCCAGCGCTTCCGCGTGGAGTGCTTGGTATCCTGTCTGCCGGACGCGAAGGACGCGGCGGCTCCGGCGGTGAAGCGGCCCGAACGCCTTGCGGCACTGGCCAAGCGCTTCACCGCGGAAGCACCGAAGCCCCGGGTGTCACGCCTGGAAGCGCTCGCCGCGATTGCCGTCGAGCCCGCGTCCGCCGCATCCCTCGAGACGGAGTTCGAGGCTCTCACCCGTGGCACGGATCTCGGCGCGGTGGTGATCGTGACCGCCAACGCGAATCAGAACGGCAGCCCCTTGGACCGTGAGGAACAGGCGGTAATGGAGGCCTTGCTGCGCCGCACCATCCAGTGCCAATTGGAGCGAACGGGCGATGCCTCGGGCCTCATCAAACAGGTGGAGTCGATCCAAGTCATTGCCGGTGGGAATAACCAGTACTACGCCGGCCAACAGATGGACCGCTTCTTCGATTCGCAGGTCACGCTGTTCATCCGCCGAATCCATGAACTGGAAGGCGACAAGAAGAAGGCTGCCGCGGCGCAGGCGCTCAAGCTCTGCGAGGTGCTGCTGGGCTTCGATTCCAGGGACATGCAGCGCGACGCGATCGCGCTCGGCATCATGTCGCAGCTCGCGGGCGGAGACGGCTCGGCCTTCGACCGATGGCTGGAGGGGCTTCCCCCCGACACGCGCAAGCGCTACGACGAGGTCCGCAAGCGCCACTCCCTGGCCCAGGCGTTTCCCACGATCCATGAGCCCGCTCTCATCGATGCGGCGTATGAAAAGCCGCGCCGCGAGTTGCTCACCGCGATGCTCACCGATCCCGCGACCCTGAAGCGCGAGATCACCCATCCGACGGCGCTGTCCGGGCTGATGGACTCCAAGGCCTTCACCCGCGAGGACATCTTCGCGGTGGTCGATGCCTTGCCGGCGGAGCACCCGATGAAGGCGAAGTTCCTGACGGAAAAAGCCGGCATCATCGGCTGGCGGACGGATCAGAAGGACGAGGCGATCAAGGGCTTCGATGCCGCCGACGCGGCTGCCCAGGCGAGCGGCGACGCGAAGTCGATCGCCTACGCCCGCGCCTACCGCGCGAAGTGGACGGTTGACCGCCAGAAGAAGCCCGCCGAGGCCGCGGCCATCGCCAAGGAGATCAAACTCGACGACCTCGACGAAAAAGAGCGCAAGTGGATGCAGGATCTGATCAAGAAGGCGGAGGAGAAGAAATGAGCAAAATGCCTGTTTCATTCGCGCCATCCGCGTAGTCCACGGTCAACATTCCCACGCACATGACTTCGCTAGCCTCATTCCTCGACGCCGTCCGCCGCCGGCTCGACCGTGGCGTCGCCTCGCGCATCGGCGCGCGTTGCTTGCTTGCTGCGGCCGGCACGGGTCTTGTCTGGGCGGTGTCGTGGCGAATCTTCGGCTATGCCGCACCGCGGATTGGCTACGCGGTCGCGACGGGCACTGCATTGCTGGCCTTTGCCATCGCGCTGATGGCGTCCCGCCGGAACGCCACGGATGCCGCCTTGGCTGCCGACGAGACCTTCGGCTTGAAGGACGGCCTGCTGTCGTGGCTCGGTTTCCGCGCCAAGGGCGGCGACGGCGAGGTCTATCAGCTCCAAGAGAAGATGCTGGTCGCGAAGGTTTCCTCACTGGACCCGGCCGGCGTGCCGCTGGTTCATCCGAAGCGCTCGTATGGCCTCGGCTTGCTGCTGGCGGTCATCGCCGGCGGCCTTGCCTTGCTCCCGCACAGCCAGGCCGTGCGCGACCGGCTTGCCCGCGAGCAGATGACTGCCGAGCGGAGCGCCGAGGTGAAGAAGCAGGTCGAGGAAGCGGTGGAGGAATTGATCAAGGACCTCGGTGAAGAAGAGCGCAAGGTGCTCGACCCTGCCAAGCTGCGCGAACTTGCCAAGCAACTCGCCGAGACCAAGGACCAGCGCGAGGCGGAGAAACAGATCGCCAAGTTCGAGCAGGAATTGGCCAAGGCGATGCAAGGCCTTGAAGCCCGCCAGGATGAGGCGGTGCTGAAGCTATCCGCGGAAGAACTCGCCAAGTCGGCGCTTGCCGATGCGCGCCAGCTCGGCAAGCAGCTCGACGCGAAGGATTTCGAGAAGGCCAAGCAGGAACTCGGCGAGATGAAGCCCGAGGCGAAGAACAAGATGACGTCGGAGGAGCTCGAGCAGCTCAAGAAGAACGCCGCGAAGGCCAAGGAGATGGCCAAGCGCATGGCCGACGGCGCCCGCCAGCGGAACTTCGGCAAGACGCCCAAGCCCGGCGACAAGATGGATGGCGAGCAAATGCAGATGAACCAAGGCAACCAGCAGCCGCTGCAGGAAATGCTCGAGGACATGGACGCCGATGCCCGTCAACTCGGCGCGAAACTCGAACAGGGCGAATTCGATCCCGATGCCGAGGCGATGGCGATGAAGCTCGGCGAGAAGATGGACAAGCTGGGCGATCGAATGGGCCTGCTTGGTGCCCGCCAGAAGGCGAAGGACAAGCTCGGCAAGCTTCGCGCCGGCATGGGAGATGCCCGCCAGTTCGCCCAAGGCCAGACGCAGATGTTGGGCCTCGCCCGGTCCATGTCGCAAAGCCCCGATGCGGGAGGAAAGCAGGCCGGCTCGGGAAGCGTCGAAAGTCGCCGCAACGAGCGCGACGAACGCAAGGACAACAAGAACCTCGCCCAGCTCAAGGGCAATCCGAATGCCGAGGGCCCGTCTTCCAATTCAGTGGAGTCCGCCGAGAGCGGCACCGGCATCGCCGGCCGCGCCGCCGTGGACAAGCAACGCGAATTCCGCCGCCAGATGGAGTCCCTCGTTCGCCGCGACGACATCCCGGAAGAACTCAAGCTCGGCGTCCGCGAGTACTTCGAACGCGTCCACGAAACCGGAGAAGCCCCAACGGAATGAATCGAGCTTTCCACGATCTCGCCCGGGAATCCCAACCGCATTCATCCGGTGCATCCAGTCGCGTGGCGACTAAGGATGGTAGCAGTGGGCTTCAGCCCACGGCCCCCCGCGTGCAGGCGCGGTGTCGCAACGCGACACAGGAACCCTGCAGACGGGATGGTCTCCATCATTCGATCCACCGGCCCGGATTCCTTTGTCGCCACGCGACAAGCATCCCGTTTGCCTCTGTCCGTGGGCTGAAGCCCATGGCTACCATCCTTGACCGCTACGCGGTCACTTGAGCCGAACACCTTGGAGTCCAGCATCTGCCATCTACTATCCTCCATCTACGATCTCCCATCTTCCCATGCCCGCCACCCTCGAAAACGAAACCGTCCAATTCGCCGAAACCTTCAGCCGCATCCGCGATGAAGTCGCGAAGTTCATCGTCGGCCAGAAGGACATCGTCGAGAATGTTCTCACCGCCATCTGCTGCGGCGGCCACGTCTTGCTCGAGGGCGTGCCCGGCCTCGGCAAGACCGCGCTGGTCAACACGCTCGCCAAGGCGCTCGACCTGAAGTTCGGCCGCATCCAGTTCACGCCCGACCTGCTGCCCAGCGACGTCGTCGGCACCCAGGTGCTCGCCGATCGCGACGGTCGCCGCGAGCTGGTCTTCCAGCCCGGTCCGGTCTTCTGCAACATCCTGCTCGCCGACGAAATCAACCGCGCCACGCCGAAGACCCAGAGCGCGCTGTTAGAGACGATGCAGGAAAAGCGCGTCACCGTCGCCGGCATCAGCCACCCGCTCGATCTGCCGTTCTTCGTGCTCGCCACCCAGAACCCGATCGAGAACGACGGGACCTATCCGCTGCCAGAAGCCCAGCTCGACCGCTTCTTCTTCAAGCTCAACGTCAGCCTGCCCGATCACGACGAGTTCGCGGAGATCCTCAACCGCACCGGCGGCAACAGCACGCCGGAGATCAGGCCGGTCGCCCACGGTGAGGACATCCTCCGCATGGGCCGCACCCTGCGCGAGATCCCGGTGGCGAAGGACGTGCAGGACCACCTCATCAAAGTGGTGCGCAACACCCACCCCGAGAACGACAAGTCGCCGGAGAAGGTGAAGAAGTACGTCCGCCACGGTGCCAGCCCGCGTGCCGCCCAAGCCATGCTCGCCGCCGCGCGCGTGCGTGCCTTGTTAGACGGTCGCTTCCACGTCGCCCGCGAGGATGTCGATGCCGTCGCTCCGCCCGCGCTCTGCCACCGCTTGATCCTGTCCTTCGAAGGCGAAGCCGAAGGAATCAAGCCGACCGACCTCATCCGCTCGGCGATCCGCGGGGCGTATTGAATGGTGCCGATGTTTGAGCATCTTCAATACCTCCGCAGGAATGCGGTGCAGGCGCGAGCGTTGGACCTGCTCGCCGAGCCTTCGAGCTACCCTGCAATGTCGCCTCTAGCGTCGCGAGATATCCGGCTTCAGCTATATACACTTCCCTCATTCGAACCTTTGGCGACTTGGACGATCTACTCGTCGGACGAGGAGAAATTCATAGTGAGGCGGGTGCGTTGGGACCGAGCGGCGGACGGGGCGTTGGAGCTTGGAACGCCCACGACGTACGGTGCCGATGCTTGGATTGATCGGGAGCTGATCGACGGGTGCTTGGGCGAGCTTTCTAGCATGTCGATGATTCCGTTCAGTATGCCCAACCAACTGGGATTGGACGGAGTGACATTTGGAATTCGCCGAAGAACTTTTGGCTATTCTGCAGAGATTTCGTGGTGGTGTGAGCCGGCTCCAGGAAATGAGAAGCTGGCAGACTGGTATCATCGATTAGTCAGAACGTTGGAGATGGCCTTGCCGGGAACTACCGGCCCGCTTTCAAAAGGAGACATTCCCAGGTAGTTCGAAATCCATTCACGATAGTTTCTCGTTTTACCCCATGCCCGAACCCCTCGAATCCCTCCCGCCCGGCGAGTTGACCGGTGCCGCGTTTATTCGGCGGCTGGAGACGCTCTTTCTCCTCGTCCGCCGTGTGCTCGGCGGGTCCATGCAGGCGGACCGCAAGAGCACCCGCAAGGGCACCGGCATCACCTTCGCCGACTACGCCGAGTATCGCCACGGCGACGACTACCGCGCGATCGACTGGCGCGTTTATGCGCGTTTTGATGAACTGGTCATCAAGCTCTTCGAACTCGAGGAAGACGCGACCGTCTATCTCTTGTTGGACATGAGCCGCTCGATGCAAACCAAGACGGCCATGGCGCGCAAGCTGGCGGCCGCGCTCGGCTACATCGGGCTGAATTGCCAGGACCGCGTCGCCTGCTATGCCATGGCGGATGAATTACGGCCCTTGCTTGATCCCTCTCGCGGTCGCGGCAAGGTGCTTCCTTTCTTGCGCTCGCTCGAAAGCGCGCCGTGCTTCGGCAAGGACACCGACTTCAACACCTGCGTGAAGACCTTGCAGGCACGGCATCGCAAGAAGGGTCTCGTGGTCGTGGTGTCGGACTTTTTCTATCCGGGCGGATTTGAAGAAGGTCTCAAGCGTTTGTCCGGCCTCGGCCATGATGTGCACGCAATCCAAGTGTTGTCGGAGGAGGATTTGAAATGCGACCGCAAGGGCGATCTGGAGCTGGAGTGCGTCGAGTCCGGCAAGCGCCGCAAGGTCACGGTGACCAGCCGCGAGCTCGATGCCTACGCCGCCGCCGTGGCCGAGTGGAATGAGAAGCTGCGCGTCGAATGCGCGCGCCGGGGCATCGGCTTCACGCGCACGCTCGACAGCGAGGCCTTCGACGAAGTGATCCGCGCCATCCTTCAGAGAGGAGGGCTCGCCGCGTGAGGAGGTTCATCAATGGCAGGGACCGCTCTCCGAGCGGTCCGGCTTCTCGCGGCCTGCTACTGGCGCCGGGCCGTATGGTTCGTTTTCAGCCGTCTCCCGCCGGACCTTTCGGAGAAAGGTCCCTGCCTTTCCGGACACCATGAACTTCACCTCCCCCAGCTTCCTCTGGATGCTCGCGGCGCTCGTGCCGTTGATCGCGGCCTATTTCCTGAAGGTGCGCCCGCGGCGCTTCCCGGTGAACGCACTCTTCTTGTGGGAAAAGATTTTCCAGGAGAAGAAGGCCTCGTCGCTCTTCCAGCGCCTGCGCGACGCGCTTTCACTGCTGATGCTGGCGCTTGCGCTTGGAGCCATCGCGCTCGCCGCCGCGGGACCGCGTCCCCCATCTCAGGACAAGCGCGACTTGCTCATCGTGATCGATACCTCGCCCTCGATGCGTGCGAAGACCGGCACCGGTGGCAAGGACGGTCTCGAAGCAGCGAAGGAGAGAGCCCGCGACATCGTCCGTGCCTTGAACGGCACCCGCCGCGCCGCATTGGCCACCGCATCGGGCGAGCTTGATTTCCTCAGCCACGCCAGTGACTCGCCGAAAGACCTGACCGATGCCATCGCGCGCCTGCAAGTGGCCGACGTGCCGGTTGGCCCGCAGACCGTGGCGGCATTGAACTCCTGTGCCAAGGGTGCCGGCAGCGCGGGCCGCGTGCTGCTCATCACCGATGGCAATGCCGGTTGGGAAGGCCTCGATCCCGGCGTGGAAATCATGCGGCTCGCACCGTCCGCGGTGAATGCGGGCTTCATCGCCGCCGATCTGGATCGCAAGCCCGGCACCACCCGCGGCGCGGTGTTCTTCTATCGGATCGCTTCGTCGGTAAAGCAGGAGACAAGCGCGGAACTGGAACTCCGCCATGACGAAATGGGCCTCGCGCGCTTGGTGCCGGTCACGCTCAAGCCCGGTGAGGAAACCAGCGACACGCTCGACATTGATGACGCCACCGCCGGCAAGTGGACCGCCGAGCTGAAGTTCCCCGACGCCTTGGCCACGGACAACGTCGTCGCGCTTGGCCTCGCCGAACCCAAGCCGGTGACGGTGAAAGTCGTCGCGCCGCAGCCGACCTTCTTCCAGCGCTGCGTCGAAGCGTTTTCTCTAACAGGCGGCATGCTCTCCCTTGCCGAAAAGGACGCGGACGTGACCATCGCGCAAGGCAGCGCGACCAACGATCCGCGCCAAATCATCTTCGCGCCGAATGGTGAGTCGCCTTTCTGGACAGGCGGGGCAGGGGAGATCGAAGTCCTCGCCGCCGAGTCGAAGATTCCCGGACATCCGGTGACAAAGCACCTCGACCTCGAAGCGATGCGCTTCGAAGGAGCGCGCGACCTTGCCCCGGTGGCGGGCGCCTTGGTTCTCGCCACCTCGGAGGCCGGCAAGCCACTGATCTGGAAAGCCCGCGTCGAAGGCCGCGACGCGCTGGTGGTGAATCTTGATCCGGCCAAGGGCGAGTTCTTCTTCTCACCCGCCTTTCCCGCGTTGGTTCATGGTGCGGCGCTCGATCTCAGCGGCCGCGGGCCGGTCCTGCGCTCGGCGCATCCCACCGGTTCGCGCGTGAACGCCGGCGGTCCCGTCACCAAGCCGGATGGGAATCCGCTGCCGGCGGGCGATTTCACCGTGGCGAAGCTCGGCCACTACCTCGCGACCACCACCGGGGGGCCGCGTTGGTTCGGCGGTGCCCTGTTCGAACGCGCGGAAACCGTGCTCGATGGCACCGGCCCGGCCGACAGTGGAGCCTCGGTCGAGCGCGGCTATCCGATCTCGTTCTGGCTGCTGCTGCTGGCCATCGCGATGCTGGTCATCGAATTCCTCCTCTATCATCGCCGCAAGGCCGGCTGATCTCGCATGGAACTGCTCACTTGGATGCCCCTCCTCGGCTTGGCGATTGCCTTGCCGTTGTTCTTCGTCGTTTACCGGCGTTCGCTGGTCGACCGGCCACCGGCCATGAAGCTGGCGGCGACAGCCTGCCGCTTCATTGCCTTGCTCCTGTTGCTGCTTGCCTTGTGTCGGCCCTTCTTCACCCGCAAGAGCGATGACGTCCACGTCGTTTTCTTGTTGGATGGTTCCGAATCCGTCGATCCCGGCGAAATGCGGCGCGGCGTCGCGGAGATCAAGAAGGCGGTCGAGGGGCTCCAGTCCGGGGACACGTGGTCGCTGTTCCTGTTCGCACGGGAGCTGAAGCGCAGCGACTTCGATCAGGTGGAGAAATTCATCGCTGAATGCGAGGCCGGCCGCGGCGATGCGGCGTTCCGTTCCGCCACGGACCTCGCGGGTGCCTTGGCCGGCGCGCGCTTCGACCTGCCGGCCAACCGCGGGCGGCGCATCGTGGTGCTTTCGGATGGCTTGTTAGAGAGTCCGGTGGCCGAAGCCGCTGAACGGCTCGCGTCGGAGAAGACCGACCTGAGGTTCGTGAAACTGGGCTCGCTCGACAAGCCCGAGGCCGCGGTCGCTTCGATCGAAGCCGGCACGCCGCTGGCCTTCGAGGGCGAGATGGTGCGCTTCACGGTGAAGGTCGCTTCCAATCGCGACATGAATGCCAAGTTGCGGCTGATCCATCGCGGCGTCGCGGTTGCCGAGCAATCGATCAAGCTCACCGCCAAGGAAGAGACCGCCTGTCACGCCGAGGTCCGCATGGTGACCTCCGGTGACACGGTGTGGGATGCCGAACTCGTTCCCGACGATGACTGGTTTCCCGCGAACAATCACTTGTCGATGACCCTGCCGGTCCGCGGCAAGCCGCGCATCCTGGTGATTCATGAGAAGCCGGCGCAGATGCGGCCCTTCGAACGCCTGATGCGCGAGCAGGACGTGACGCTCGAAACCCGTGGCGCTCGCGGCTTGCCGGATTCCTTTGAAGAAATCCTCGCCTTCGACGCCATCGTGCTGGCCGATGTGCCCGCGACCGCCGTGTCGCCGAAGCAGATGGCTTCGCTCAAGCGCTACGTCACCGACTTCGGCGGCGGCCTGATCATGACTGGCTCGGAAAACACCTTCGGCATCGGCGGCTATTTCAAGACGCCGGTGGAAGAAGTGCTGCCGCTGGTCTCGCGCTTCGAAAAGGACAAGGAGAAGCCGTCGCTGGCGATGGTGCTGGTGATCGACAAGTCCGGCTCGATGTCTGGCCAGCCGCTCGCCCTCGCCCGCCAGGCGGCGCGGAGCGCGGCGGAGTTGTTAGGAAATCAGGATCAGATCGCGGTGATCGCCTTCGACGACCAACCGCAGCTCGTGCTCGACCTGACCTCCGCGGCCAACCGTGCGCAGGTCGCCGCGGCAATCGATTCGATCGCGGAAGGCGGCGGCACCAACATGCAGCCGGGCATCGTGCAAGCGCGCGACATCCTGCGCGGCGCGAGCGCCAAGCTGAAGCACGTGATCGGCCTTACGGACGGACAGTTCGATCCCATGAACATCGTCGAGCTGTGCCGCGAGATGTCCGACTCCGGCATGACCGTCTCCACCGTGGCCATGGGCCAGGGCGCGTCGGTCGATTTGCTCTCACAGATGGCGGAGTCCGGGCGCGGTCGCTTCTATCAGACCGACGCGCCGGAGAACGTCCCGCAGATCTTCACCCGCGAAACGATGCAGGCTTCGCGTTCTGCGATCAAAGAGGATCTCTACGAACCGGCAGGCGTCACCGAGCATCCGATCATGGCCGGCTTCGAAAGCGCCGCCTTCCCTCCGGTGCTCGGCTATGTGATGGCCCGGCCGAAGCCGACCGCGCAGGTGCTGTTGGCCGTCGAGTCCGGCGACCCGCTGCTGGCGGTGGGACGCTTCGGTCTCGGCACCGGCATCGCGTTCACCGGCGATTTGACGGAACGCTGGGGAAGCGAGTGGCTGGCGTGGCAGGGCTGCGGGAAGTTCTGGGCGCAGGTCTTCCGTGGTGCGTTGCGGAAGGAGGAGTCGGTCGGTATCGAGACCGCTTCACATCGTGAGCGCGGCCGCTGGGACATCGATGTCCGCGCCACCGATGACGCGGGCCGGACGCTTTCGGCGGTGCCGTGGACCGGTCACGCGCTGGATGACACTGGCAAGGAGTTTCCGGTGAGCATCGAGGAAAGCGGCATCGGCCGCTATCGTGTCCGCGTCGATCCGGGCGATGCACCACGGCTGACGCTGCGTTTGCACGATCCGGAACGTGGCAAGGTGAAGACCCTGCGTTGGGAGCGCGGTTACCCGGCCGAGTACCGGCTTTCCGGGCAACCGGATCCCACGCTGGCGAAAGTGGAGAGCTTTGCCTCCGCGGCACCGCGTGACGGCATCCCCGTGGTCCGCATTCGCACCAATGCGCTGCCTTGGGCGGGACTGGCGGCGATCGTCTTCATGATCGCGGGCATCGTGCTGCGGCGGGTGTGATCGATAAGGAGTGTCGACATCCTGTCGACACGGCGTGGACAGAATGTCCACGCTCCTTACGCATGTCTCACTCCGTTGATACCTCCAGCTTCTTCCGGTAAGTGGCGATCAACTTGCTCTTCGGCAGTTCCTTCTCCAGCAGTGCAAGAACCGCCTTCGGGATGGCCGGATCGTCCATTCCGACGATCTGCTCCATCACATACTCGTACGTGTTCTCTGCATCGAAGCTGTTCTTGAAGTATCCCGCGAGCCCGGCGATCTCCGCAGGCTTGCTGGCACAGACGGCGGTGACGAGGCAGCCGATCGCGTCCTTGTTCAGCTCCAGGCCCTTCTTCGCGTGTGCCAATGCGGACTTCTCGTCGCCTTCGGAAAAGTGGCACCAAGCGATATACTCGTGGGCGGTCGCATCCCAACCGGCGGTCTCGCCGTAGCGATTGAAAGCAGTGATCGACTCGAAGCCGCGATGCAAGTTCATGTAAGCAAGGCCCCGAAGGAAATCAGCCCACGGCGACTTTGGCTCGAATGAAGCGAACTCCTTGATCCCCTTGAGGGCGTCAGCCGGCTTGCGCTGCATGATCAGGCGCTCGGCCTTCAGCTTGTAGGCGAATGCCTTCAGATCGTCCGGTGGATTGGCAGCAAGTAGGGCTTCCACCTCGTCGGCAACCGTGGTCGAGGCCTCGAAGGGGCTCTCATCGCCGGCTTCCTTGAGCTTCCCCATCAACCCTAACAACGGCTTCACCCATGGCTGATCTTGAGGGGCAACCAACCCGAGCACCAGAGTGGAAGCCCGATAGCCGAGCGAGATGTCCTCACAATCGACCAACTGCTTGCGCCCTTCGGTCTCGCGGTACCAGAGGCGCATTGCGGTGTCGCGTGAGCCGTCATCCTGGCGGGTGCGGATGAGTTCGTAGTGATGGCCAGGAGAAAGCTCGCTTGTCAGGTGCACCTTGCGCGACTCGCCGATCCGCTTTTCGAGATAGGAAGCCAGCAGATCGAAGTGCTCGTCGAGAGCCGCCTTGACGCGGGTCTTTGCCGCCGCATCCGGTTCGCCGAGATAGCCACGTCGTTCCAAATCCTCCATCAAGGCCTGGGTGGACCAAAGACGGAGCAGCTTTTCGCGGTCTCCGTCCTTTGCCGCCGCAAAGAGCTCGTCGCTGACGTTGCCAGAGGGACCGGCAGACGGCGGGGCTTCGGCTTCGCCCGTCGTCTCCGTGGAAGTCGCGGCCTCCGGTTTCCCATGCTCTGCCGCGGGCGGATTGGGCGCTGCGGAAGTTTCCTTCCGGCATGCGGCGACAGCGAGGACGAGCGGCACCAAAAGGAGGACGGCTGGAGGACGCATGGCACCTCTCCTAGCCGCCCGAGCGCGATTGGGCGAGATTTTCGTGGCTCACCTCACCGGCTCCAGCTCGACCTTGCGGAACTCGACCTCGGTACCCTCGGCCTGCAGGGCGATTTTTCCTTTGGTGACGGTGGACTTGCTGCCCGCATTTACCTCGGTGCCATTCACGCTTACGGTCACGGTGTCGCCCTTGCAGGTGATGACCATGGTGTTCCACTCGCCGAGCGGCTTTTCGGAATCGTCGGTCAGGTTCTTGATGTTGCGCGCGTCATTCGGCCCGCCTCCGAATCTCTGGCCTTCCTTGTGCGGGCGACGCTTCTCCATATCCGGCACCTCGATGTTTTCCTCGATGCACCAGAAATCGCCTGCATTGCCAGACTGCATCTGCACTTCGATCGATTGCGGGAACATGGCGTAGAGCGCACGCGGCTTCGAGGCATGGATGAGCACCCCACAGTTGCCGCCCTTGCCGGGGAATCGATACTCCACGGTGAGCCGGTAGTTCTCGTATTCCTTGTCGGTCACGAGATGGCCAAGTGGCTTGCCGAGCGAAACGAGCATGCCATCTCGGACGATGAAGCTCGGCGAAATCTCCGGCTTCTTGTCGGCTTCCGGCACATCGGCGGTCCAGCCGGTGAGGTCCTTGCCATTGAAGAGGGCCACCGGTTCGGCAAGCGCGGACACGGCGAGGAGGGGAAGCAGGGCGATGGATTTCATGGGTAACCGGTTCTACGGAATCCATCGTCATGACATTTCCCGGTAAAATCCGAATGCGATGCTGCGCCCGGGCGATGCGTCACCACGAGCCCGCTGGTGGCGGGCAAATAAGGGCGACTGGCACTCCTGCCCGCCGTCATTTCAGACTCCGCGGATCGAAACCCTCGAAAGGGATTCCTTCCCCGGGCACGCCGATCGTTCCGCGGTTCCTGCCCTTCATCCGGATCCGCGAGATGGGAATCCTCAGCGGCGGATGCGGCGCGAAGAGGCGGAAGGGGAATCCCATCTGAACGACGATGAAATCCTCTCTCCGGCCCACCAGGCAAGAGCCCTTGGCGGTGGTGTCTCCCAAACGAAACAGCAGGAGGCGTTCAAGACGACCGCTCGCCCGTTCGCTCCGATAGTGCTCCGCGAGTTTTCGCCACGCCGACTTTCGATAAATCATCCCGCCGATCAGCCGCAGCCAAAGCGGGAAAATGATCAGGAAGCAGAGCGTGGGGAACCAATCGCTGAACCTCATGAAGCAGACCCGCCGAGCTGACGCGCCGCCTGCAGCGTGTTCTTCATCAGCATCGCGATCGTCATCGGACCGACGCCGCCTGGAACCGGGGTAATCGCGGCACACTTCGGCGCGACTTCGTCGTAGGCGACGTCGCCGACCAAACGATAGCCGCTCTTCTTGCTCGGGTCGTCGATGCGGTTGATGCCGACGTCGATGACCACGGCGCCTTCCTTGACCCAGTCGGCCTTGACCATTTCCGGGCGACCGACGGCGGCGACGATGATGTCGGCCCGGCGGCAGATGGCGGGCAGGTCCTTGCTGCGCGAGTGAGCCACAGTGACGGTGGCGTCCGAGCCCTTGGCCATCAGCAACAGGGCCATCGGCTTGCCGACGATCATGCTGCGGCCAATGACCACGGCTTCCGCGCCGGCGGTCTTCACTCCGGCAGCGGCGAGCAGGCGCATGCTGCCAGCGGGCGTGCAGGGGACGAAGCCGGTCTTATCCTCGAGCGCGAGCTTGGCGACATTCTCGGGATGGAAGCCATCGACGTCCTTGCGCGGATCGAGCGCGCGAATGATGGCTTCCTCGTCGATGTGCTTCGGCGGCGGGCTTTGCACGAGGATGCCGTGGATGGCGGAATCGGCATTCAGTTCGCGGACCACGGCGAGCAACTCGTCCTGCGTGGTCTCGGCGGGCAGAACGATCTTCCGCGAGTAAAGGCCGAGGTCGCCGCAGGTGCGGACCTTCGAGCCAACATAGACGTGCGACGCTGGATCATCGCCCACCAGCACAACGGCGAGGCCGGGCGTGATGCCCTTGGCTTTCAGTTCGGCGACTTCGCTGCGGCATTCTTCGAGCACGGAGGCGGCCACGGCCTTGCCATCAATTACGGAACTCATCGTAGGTGGTCGGAAGTTGGTTCGGCACCGCGGAGCATGATCTCCTCCAAGCGGCGGCGCCACGTTTCGAAGTCATCTTCGGAAAGCCCCCCGGGCACGGCAAGCGCCTCGTCGAAAATGACGCGCACCTTGCTGCCGGGAGCCGGGATGGCGAAGCGGTCCCAGGTTTTCAACTCGCGGCACGAGGAATACTCGACGTGGATCGGAATGATCGGCACGCCGGAGGATTCCGCGAGCTTGATGATGCCCGGCTGGATCACGTGCTTCGGGCCCCGCGGGCCATCCGGCGTGATGCAGGCGTCCGTGTTTTCCCGCAGCGCCTTACGCATGCCAACGAGGGCCGCGACCCCGCGACGAGATGAGGACCCGCGCACCGAGCCGATGCCGAAGACGCCCATCGCCCGCGCCAATGCCGCGCCATCGTGGCTGGCGCTGGTCAGCACCACGGCCTGGCGGTGAGAGCCGCAGGTCTTTTTCCATGCGGCGGGCACGGTGAAGATGCGGTTGTGCCACAGGCAATAGATCACGGGACCGGGAATTCCACCGGGCTTCGTAAGGCCGCAGCGGTCGTCGATTTCGAAGCGCAAGGTCGCGCACCACGCCTGCATCAGCCGGCCGGCCGTGGTGCCGAGAAAGGTGGCCTTGCCGCTCTCACGGATTTCGCTGCGATGGCCGGCCATTACAGGAAACCTCCCGCGTGGAGGGTCTCGACGAGGTACTGCTGGCGGGCCAGCAGTTCCTGATAAAACTCGTGCCGCTGCGGGTCGGGATCGCGGCGGGTGGCATCATCCACAGTGACGATGTAGCCGGCGATTTCGTCGAAGCCGAGCGACTCGCCATTGAGGCGGAAATAGACGACGGCCGCCTGCATGGCGGCACCGAGCAGGGGGCCGCCGGGACCGGCGATGGCGGCGACCGGGACGCCGAAGACATCGGCCAGGAGCTGTTGGAAGGCCGGACCGGCATCGCGGCTGACACGCACCCCCTCGGGCTCGAAGCCGAGATCGCGCAGGCGGCTGAAACCGTAGCCAAAGCCGAGCGCGAGACCTTCCGCCGAGGCGCGGGCCAGATTGCCCGGGGTGAAATTGTCGAGCGTCACGCCGTGAAGCACACCGGTCGCCTCGGGCAGGCGCGGGGTGATCTCGCCGCGCAGGTAGGGCAGGAACAGAAGCCCGTCCGCTCCGGCTTCGGTGCCGGAGAGCGCTTTCTCGAAGTCGGCGGCGGACCAGCCGTAATGCCGGCGCACGAGTTCGAGCGCGGCCACGGCGTTGGCCATCCCCAGACGGGTCAGCCAGCGGCCGGAGGCGTCGCAGAGAATCGCGGCCTCGCCTTGGAAATCGACCAAAGCACGGTCGGAAATCGCCGCCAGCGAGCCATCGGCCGAGAGGTCCGCGACCACCGCGCCATCCGCGGCGGCACCCACCGCGAGCGCGGCGAGGGCGGCGGCTCCGGAACCCGGCGCGACGATCACCCCGTCCGGCAACCCCCAGGCCCGGCACAGCGCGGGCCGCAGTTGCCCGCGTGGCTGCAGTGGGGAAATGCCCGGCGGCAGCATGTCGAACACGCGGGTGTCGATGAATTCCATCAGTTCGCCGCTCCATTTCCGCTGCGGGACATTGAAAAGGCCGGTGGTCGCCGCGGAGCCGGCTTCAATGCCCGCTTCGCCGGTCAGCCAGTAGCCGATGAAATCCTGCGGCGTCATCAGCCGCGCCGCGCGCTGGAAGTGGTAGGGCTCGTGTTGCTTCAGCCACAGGCACTGGGCGGCGAGCGAGCCGGCATCGACCGGGTTGCCACACAGTTCGATGAGGCCCGGCGCACCGCCGAAGGCTTTCGCGATTTCGTCGGCCTGGCGCTGGGCGGAGCGGTCGATGCCAAGCTTGGCCGGCCGGACGATCCGGTTGTTTTCATCCAGCACCACGGTCCCGCCGGTCGGCGCGGTGATGCCGATGCCGGCGACCCCGCCGCGGGTGTCGCCAAGGGACTCGAGCACTTGGCGTATCGCTTGGTCGGCGGCGGAAATCCACGACGCCGGATCCTGCTCCCGATAGCCGTCGGGGAGCCCCTCGATCCACGTGTGGGCGGCCACTGCTTCGGCCGCGACGCTCGCGGCTTCGAGATCCAGTGCCACCACGCGGGTGGCGGCGTGGCCGATTTCGATTCCTAGGAAGTGCATGCCTCGTTGCTCGGGCGAGGGAACTCGGTGGGGGTTGCGTTAGATTTTCCGTTGCAGCGGGGCTTGGCAAGCTTGGCGTCTTGGCGGCTCATTTTCCCCGGACTTGAAACGTCCGTGGCCTGCCCCATCGTCAGGGCGTGAGCGATTTCGAAGAAAAAGTCCGTGAGGCGCTTTCGTCACCGAAGAACCAAGGCGAGCTCGCCGACGCGGATGCCGTCGGCACGGTCGGTTCGCCCGATTGCGGGGACATGCTGCGGATGTGGCTGAAGTTCACCGAAAAGGACGGCAAGAAGGTGATCGACCGCGCCTCGTTCCAGTCCTTCGGCTGCCAGACGGCGATCGCCGTGGCGTCGATGGCGACGGAATTGCTCAAGGGCAAGACCGCCGAAGAGGCCCGCGAGCTTTCCGCCAACGAGCTGACCGGCGACCTCGGCCCGCTGCCGCCGATGAAGATCCACTGCGGACAGCTCGTGGAAGGCGCGCTGAAGAACGCCCTCGACCAGACGCCGGCCGAAGCGCCGAAGCCGGTTGGGACGACGCTTGCGGAGACCATGAAGCAGCCGGCCGGAAAGATCCGGATCGTGCCGCTGGAAGAGCAGTAGCCGATGCCTCCGGCATCGGGGAGTGGATCCGGCCTCCGGCGAGGTTTTGCGGCGAGGGCGGCGTTTCTTCCTTTCGTTCGCGGCGGAGCCTTGCGATTCCGCCCCGACGCCAGGAGGCGTCGGCTACGCTTTTTCTCGCCCTTGCGCAAAACGGCAGCTTTCTTCCGTAGCCATTCAATTCACCCGACTGCCCGTGCTCGAGCTCAAGGACGTTTGTTTCACCATCAAAAAGGACGGCGAGGACGTGAACCTCGTCGACAAGGTCACGATCCAAGTCCCCCGCGGGCACTTCATGGCGATCGTCGGCCCCTCGGGCTGCGGCAAGACCACCTTGCTGAAGACCATCGCCGGTCTGAACCCGGAGTCTTCCGGCGCGCTGTTCTGGGACGGCCGTAACCTTTCCGAAGAGGGCGACCTCGATCCCTCCGAGATCGGCTACGTGCCCCAGTTCTCGATCGCCTACGACCCGCTCACCGTCGATGAGTCGGTCGAGGCCGCCACCCGCCTGCGGGTGAAGACAAGGGACATGGAGGAACTCGACGCCCGGATCGACCGGGTGCTGGAGGAAACCGGGCTGACTGCCATCGCCGACCGCCAGGTGAAGGTGCTTTCCGGCGGGCAAAAGCGCCGGCTGGGACTGGCGATGGAGTTGGTGTCCGATCCCAAGCTGCTGCTTTGCGACGAGGTGACCAGCGGCCTCGACCCCCGGTCGGAGCGCGAGATCGTCCGGCTGCTGCACGACCTGTCACGCCGCGAGGGCCGGATTGTGCTGTCGGTGACGCACTCGCTCGCGCACTTGGAACTCTACGATTCCATCCTCGTCCTGCACGAGGGCCGGGTGGCCTACCACGGGCCGCCGGACCAATTGAATCACTACTTCTCGGTCCACGACACCGAGGAGGTCTATCCCAAGCTCGCCACCCAGACTTCCGACCGCTGGCAGAGCTCGTGGATGAAGCACCGCGGGCCATACTACTCGAAGCTCGAGCGCAACCGCACCAAGCTGGTCGATGCCGGCGGCCTGCATTTGCCCGCCGATCCCGAGCCGGTGCCGACCGAGGAGGCGGAAAAGGACCAGGAGAAGCCCCAGCCGGAGAAAATCCGCACGCCGGGCTTCTTCGCGCAGTTCACCACGCTGCTTTCGCGGCGCTGGCGGATCTTTTTCCGCGATCGCGGGCAGGTGTTCCTCCAACTCGCCATCCTGCTGTGTTTCCCGGTGCTGGTGACCCTGTTCAAGGACAATGCCCTCGGCCAAATCGCGAACCTCTCCGACACCCGGCAGGGGAATATCGTGGCGGAAATCACGGAGCAACAAACCGTAAAGCGCGATCAGGTGAAGGTCGGCTCCGCAGTTTCCGGGATCATCATGTTTCAAGTGATCCTGCTGTCGCTGATGGCTTCGAACAACTCCGCGCGCGAGATTGCCGGCGAGCGGCCGATTTTCGAAAAGGAGAAGTTCGGCGGTTTGAGACCGACTGCCTATCTCGCCAGCAAGATCGCCTTCCTCGCCTGCCTCGTTCTGGCGCAATCGTTATGGATGGCGGTCTTCGTCAACTTGTTCGCGCCCTTCCGGGGTGGAACGGGGGGCTTCGAAAGCCACATCATCTTCCTGCTGCTGGTCAATGGAGCCATGACGGCGGTTTGCCTCGGCATCTCCGCCTTGATGCGGACGGCCGAGCAGGCGTCGCTGCTGTCGATCTATCTCGTCGGCTTCCAGCTCCCGCTGTCAGGCGCGGTCCTTGCCCTGCCGGAGTCCATCGAGGCGATTACCCGGCCGTTCATTTCCGCCTACTGGGCATGGTCGGGCAGCGTCGGCGCGCTGGAACCCAAGGTGCTGGAGGCCGTGAAAGCGGTGATCGACACCTCGCTTTCGGCCCGCGAGGCGTGCATCTACACGCTCGGATTCCACGTCGGGGCGGGCCTGATCGCGGCATGGATCGGGACGCGGCGCCACCAATGGGACTGAGGGAAATCAACAATTGCCAATCTTCCGATCATCAATCGAAAGGGCCGCTTTGGCGGTCGGGGTGGGGAATTCCCGTAGGCTGCCGGCACCCTCCTTCCCAACGGAGGCCTTTCTCGATTCCCTTCTCCCCGGAAAAAGTCGTGAAACGCCCGGGAAATCGTGGAAACTTGAATCCGCAGCGAACGTTTAGTGACTGATCTTTCGCCGAATCCCACCACTGTCTCATGGCTCGACGCGCCAGTTCTGGAATCAAGCCCGGTCTTTTGATCGGGATCGCCGCCCTCGTGGCTGTCGCCTTTTTCGGCGGCAAGGCCTTCCTCGGAAAGCAGAAGGACGCCTTTTCCAACATGGCGTCGATCAGCATGAGCGACGTGATGGACGGCGTCTCGCTGCGCGACAACGAGTACGTGGTCGAGGGCACCGTGGATGAAAAATTCTTCCACGGCGACAACCCGAACCAAGTCGTGAGCTTGAAGGTCAATTCGCCCTCCGGCGACCAGTATCTCGGCGTCGAAATCCCGGCCAATCTGACCAAGTTCAACATCGAGCGCGCCCAGCGCTACCGCATCAAAGTTCGCATCCGCGAAGCCGGCATCGCCGTCGCCACCGGCATCAACCCGCTCTGATTGATCGCCCCGCCATGAAATCCTTCATTCCCTTTGCCCTGCTCGCCACCACCGTCATCGCGCCGGGCCAAGTGCTGCATCCGGATGCCCGCGAACGCGTGACCAATCCCCCGGAGCAGAAGTCGGACGACACGGTGATCCAGCGCCAGCCGGAGCAGAAAAAGCCGGCGGGTTCGCTGTTCGGGAGCGAATTGCCCTTCTTCGATCCCTCCGCGGAAACCGTCTCGTGGAACGGCCATACTTGGGCCGCGACGGACAACCGCGCGCTGGCCGCCCGCTTCGAGCGCTACCTGAACGAGCCCGAAGACCAGTCGGAGGAAGCCCGCGACTATCGCGAAACCATCGACGCGATCCTTGAACTGGTCTCGCCGCACCACACCGGCGGTCCCGATTTTCCCGGTGCCGTGAAACTGCTGCCGCGGGCCTCGTCGTTCCCCGGCGATGCCAAACTCTGCGACTCGCTGACCCAGGCGATCTACGCCGCGGTGCTGGCGAAAAAGGACATCGCGTCCACCCGCGCGCTGACCAACGCGATCGAGGAGGAGAAGCAGCGCCTCATGAAGGACGCCGACTGGAAGGCCCGTCACGAGCACGATCCTTCGCTCAACGAGACGAGGAAGACCGGGGACAGCGGCGGAGGCGATAACAAGGCCCCCGGCAAGGCCAAGGGGCCCGCGGAGACTCCGGGTCGTGGCGTCGTTTCGCTCCAATACGTGGACGCGGTGAAGCGCATCGCCGAGATCGAAGCGCTCAAGAAAGCCAACTCCGCCAAGAACGAACTCCAGATCACCCAAGCCAAGGTCCAGTACCAGGCGCTGATGTTGCAGTTCTTCGTCCAGCGGCGCTTCGAGCACGTGGTGATGTCCTCGCGCTTCTACCACCAGATTTTCCAAGACGGCGACAACCGCCTGCACATCGACAAGAAGTCGGAGGTCAACAAGCTCTTCACCGAAAGCCTCGGTGCCAGCCCGACCGTGGCGGCGCTCGACTCGCTCGCCAGCGAGGCGATCCGCGACGTCAACCAAGGCGTGGAGGCCTTCACGTTCCTCGTCGAAAAGAAGGAATATCAAAGCGCCGCCAAACGCTTGAGCGAGGCCTACGCGGTCGGCGAGTACATGCCGTCGATCCGCGTTCTGCCGCGGGAGCAGAAGCGCCAGGTGCTCGAATTCGTGCGCGAGTCCTACAAGCTGATCGCCGCGCTCGATGCCAAGGACTACACGACCGCCGGCGACCTGACCAAAAAGCTGAAGACGATGGCCGGCGACTTCGACGCCACCAAGGCCGAGGCGGCCATCGCGACCTACACGCGGGTCAGCAGCATGCACATCGATGCCGCCAAGCTCGCCGCCTCCAAGGGTGACAACGACAAGGCCGCCCAGGAGATCAAGAACGCCATGGAGGTCTGGCCGCAGAACCCCAAGCTCGCCGAGTTCGACAAGCTCGTCGAAGCCGGCGGCGGCATGGCGGTGGCGAAGAACGACTTCGACCGCTTGCTCAGCGAGCGGAACTACCGCGAGATCTTCCGCCGCCAGTATGAGCTTGCTCCCGCCATCGCGGGCGACGCCGCGCGCGAGGATGCCTTCAAGCAGATCATCACCAACCTGACCCGCATCGAGGCCGCCCTCGGCAAGGCCGCGGAGTTCAGCAAGATGGATCAGGACGTGGCGGCATGGGAGCAGCTCGCGGCCCTCCGCAAGGAGTTTCCGGACGATCCCAATCTCGGCGTCGAGATCGAGAAGCTCGTCTCCAACGGAGAGAAGGTGGCGACCTTTACCCAAGCCCTGAATCGTGCCCGTGAATTCGAGGAGCGCCGCGACAAGCAAGTTGGGGCAGCGCTTTCCTGGTACCTCAAGGCCCGCTCGATCTATCCGCGCAGCGAGATGGCCGAGGCCGGGATCCAGCGCATGCTCGGGGAAATCCTTCCCGACAAGGGTTCGAAGGCCGAGGCCAAGGCGGACAAGGGCGAGTGAGAGGCGTGTTTTGTTTGGTCGCGGAAGGGCTGCGCCGTTCCGGCTGGACGGGCTTTCTCCAGAAGGTGCCGCTTCATCGCAGGTGCGGGCCGCACCCCGCCGGAGCGACGAAGTCGGTCCGCTACATTGTCGCCGAAAAGCGATACCCCGTGCCGCGCACCGTTTCGATGATTTCCGGCCTCGCGGGATCGGCTTCGATCTTCTTGCGCAGCATCAGCACGTGCTGGTCGAGCGTGCGGGAGTCCGGGAAATAGTCGAGTCCCCAGCAGGCGTCGAGGAAGGCGTCGCGGCTGACCGGCTTGCCGGCGTGGCGGTGGAGCAATTCTAACATCGACACCTCGCGCCGCGTCAGTTCGATCGTCTTGCCGTTTCGTTCCGCGACGAGGCCGTCGGGCCGTACGGTGAGATCCTTCATTTGGAACACACGGCCGTTCTGGGGCATTGCCCGCCGCAAGGCCGCGCGAATGCGCGCGATCACCTCAGCTCGGGTGAAGGGCTTGCGGATGAAATCGTCCGCGCCGAGACCGAGGCCGACCACCACGTCGGCTTCTTCGTTCTTCGCGGAGAGAAACAGAATTGGCACCGCGGGATCGGTCGCACGCACACGGCGACAAACTTCGAAGCCATCCACGCCCGGCATCATGATGTCCAGACAGAGCAGTTGCGGGCGGTGCTGCGCCCACAGCTCCAAGGCCTGCTTGCCATTGACGGCGGATAGCGTGCGGAAGCCTTCGTCCTCGATGCAGGCGGCGAGCGCATCGAGCGTCAGCGGGTCGTCTTCGGCAAGCAGGATCGTCATGCGACTTCGGAGTGAACGATGGCAAGATGCGGCGGCGCGGGCAGATCGAGTTCGAAAACGGCACCCGTGACCGATGGACATAGTACCAAATCCCCGCCCATCCGGCGGGCGAGATCGCGGGCGATGGCAAGGCCCAGGCCGGTACCACTCGATCCTTCACTCACGCCGCCGTGGACGCGCTCGAAGGCTTCGAAAACCTTCTCGCGGGAACGCGCCGGGATGCCCGGCCCGCGATCACTGACGCGGAGCTTCAGCCGGTCGTTCTCCACGAAGGTGACGAGACCGAGCCAGCCGCCGGTGCTCGCGTATTTTTCCACGTTGGAAATCAGGTTGCCGGTGATTTGTGCCAGCGCATCGGAATCGAGACGTGTGGTGTTGGAAGCGCCGCACTGCCACTCGACGCGGACTTTCCTGCGATCCAGCGAGGGCTGGAACTGGGCAAGCATGTCTTCCACCACTTGATCGGGAATGCATGTGGTGGGATTGAGTTCGAGCGTCTTGCGATCGCTTCGGGAAAACGTGAGCACATTCGCGACCAGCCGGCCGAGCCGGCGGACTTCCTCGTGTACCAGCGATAGCCGCCGTTGCGCTTCGGCGGGTCGCGCGTCGAGCGAGCGGCCGGCGAGGTCGAGATTGAGCAGGATGTTCGTCAACGGTGTGCCAAGTTCATGCGACACCCGGTTGACGAAAGACACCCGTTCTTCCGCCAGTCGAAGCGCGCGGCCTTGTTGGATCTGAAGATAGATGCCCGCCAGCAAGAGCGAGCAGGCGATGGCCCCGGCGACGATCAGGGTGGCGGAGTCATGCGCCGTGCCGGTCTTGAGCTTGTCCCATGCAAGCACCTGCCATTCGCCCAAGCCGGTGCGGTGCGGCAGCACCAGTGCCGCGGGGCCGGAGCGCTCGCCTTGAAGCGTGAGCCACGTCTGTCCTCCGGGGCCTTCGATGGCCATGCGCTCGTCCGCTTCGCGCAGCGGTTTCAACGGACTTTCCAGCCATTTGGCCAAGTGGCGTTCGATCGCTTTGCCCAGCTCCTCCTCGTCGAGCACGAACGCGGCGATGCGCGATGGATTCGAGCGAATCCATCGCACCCGGTATCCGGGTTCCGGACCCGGCAACCAGCCGCGGTCGCCAAGGCGTCCTTCTAACAACTCCCGGGACAGCGTCACCACGTTGCGACGTGCCAGTCGTGCGCCTTCGCTCTCCGCGATCACTTCCGGGATAGGAATGCTTGGTCCGAACACCGGCTTCTTGCCGGAATACTCGGCTTGCTTCTGTCCCGAATCGAACACGTAGAGCCTGCGCAGTCCGACGAGGTTTTCGCAACGCTGGACGACTTGATCCCGTTCAAGCCATGAACCATGGCTCGCGAGGTTCTCCAAGTGCGAGGCATACAAGGCGTCGAGCCGGTCGAGTTCGCCGCGCCACACGGCGGCGAAGTCGAAGAGCCGCTCTCGATCCACCGGGATCCGTTCTTCGACCGCGCGGCGGGCCAACCGCTCGCCGCCCCAGAGCACCAGGGCGGCGGCGGCGAGCATCGGTCCAAGGGTAATCCACAGATGCTTCATCACTCTTTCGTGGCATAGATCAATTTTGCCGTCACAAAAGCCAGCCAGATCCGCTGGCCGCCGTCCGGATCCGCTTTCGACCCCGGTGGACGGCTCGGCGTGCCCAGCAGGTACGGCTGCCCGGGCATCAGGGTGGCCGCCGTTTCGATCCTTTGAGCCTCGAAGACCGGCACTTCCGTCTCGGAGACCCCTTGGCCCCATGATGCGCGTGGGACTTGGGTCACGATCTGAGGCACAATCCGCAGGTCCACGATCTGCCGGGCATCGCCGCCGATGGTGGGTTCGATTTCAAGCGTCATCCCCACGTTGCGAGTTTGGAAAGAAGTCGGCAGCACCGGGGCGAAATACCCGGCTTGCGCGGCGGGCCCGGACAAGGCTTCAGCCGCGTCGGGCTTGTCGGGTGCGGGCTTGGTGCCGCCTTTCGGCGGGGGGGCTTGCGGTTGGGGTTCGGGTTGGGTCGGAGTTGGACCATTCCCGTGGATGTACTGGGTTGGATAGATGGTTTCCGAAACGCTTTCGACGATGGCCCTTTCGCCCGACCTTGCCCGCGCGATCATCATGCCCTCGAGCTTTGCCTTCCCCTTGGCGACCCGGGTGGTGATTTCTTCGTAGAGCTTGGTGTCCGTCGGGGCCTCTCGATAGAGAGCGGCGGCATCCGCCATGTCCACGGAGAAGGTTTCGAAGCAGACGGAGACCATCTTCGGCATTCGCAGCAACTGGATCTCCTCGGGGGTCTTGCCGCGCAGAAATGGATCCTCCGGGTTGGGGGTGGGTTCCTGCGCGACCAGCGGCAAGCAGGCGAGGCACAGGGCAGTGAAACAATGGGTCGGTGTTTTCATGACCCCGCCAGTTTCCCAGAAACGCCGGTCCGCCAGGTCAAAAGGATGTCAAAAGAAACGAGTCGCGGCTTAACACAATCCGCCGGCGAACAAATCGCCGATTGCAACGATCCTGTCATATTCAGGGTCTTTGCCGCCCTTTCATGTGACGCCAGCGTCGCACGACACATGCCGCCGGGGATTTTTCTCATCGACGCGATCGGGCCGTTTTTCCGCGGCTGCGAGGGACGCCGCATCAATTGGTCGAAGATTCCCTTCACCCGCTTGGCCACCACCGGCCCTGAGCGCGAACTCCAATGGAATCGCATCCGCGAGGACCTGCGTCGATTCACCCGTGAGGTCGCCGCTGCCGGGTTCACGGCGGTGACGTTGGACGACCTCGCCCACCTCGCCGCCCATCCGCTGCATGATGAGGAGACCGCCGGACGCATCGCGGTGCTGCGGGAAGAGTTTGCCGTGCTTTTCGGCATCATCCGCGACGCCGGATTGGAGTCATATCTCACCTCCGACGTGCTGCCGGTCTCGCCCGGAGTGGAGGCGGCCATCGGGAATGACCGGGATAAACTCGAGCGCTACTACCAAGAGCTCGTCGATGGCTTGCTGCGCGACTTCCCCCAGGTCTCCGGCATCGTGCTGCGCATTGGCGAAAGCGATGGCGTGGATGTGAAGGACCCGCTCCGCACCCGGCTGCACGTCCGCAATGCCAGGGAGACGAATCGACTGCTGCACGACTTGCTGCCCATCTTTGAAAAGCATGGCCGCACGCTGATCCTGCGCACGTGGACGGTGGGTGCCCATCGCATCGGCGACCTGATCTGGCATCGCCGGACCTTGGCGGAGGCGCTCAAGGGGATCGACTCGCCCGCCTTCATCCTCTCGATGAAATACGGCGAGAGCGATTTCTTCCGCTACCTGCCGCTCAATCGCGCTTTCTTCCGCACCCCTCACCGCAAGATCGTCGAGCTGCAGGCCCGCCGCGAATACGAAGGGGCGGGGGAGTTCCCGAGCTTCATCGGCTGGGACTGCGAGCAGTACGCGCGCGAGCTGCAGGGGGACGCGAATCTCGCCGGGATTTCGGTTTGGTGCCAGACCGGCGGCTGGCACCGTTTCCGCCGGCTCGCATTCCTGGAGAACGACGGCCGCGATTTCTGGCTGCGGCTGAACACGCAGGTCGCGCTGCGGATTTTCCGCCACCGCGAGTCCGTGGAGGATGCGGTCGCGCAAGTCGTCGGCTCGGAGAAAGCACCGGCGGTGCTCGAACTACTACGCCACTCGGAGACGGTGGTGAAGGAGCTGCACTACATCGGCGAGTTCGCATCGCAGAAGTTGTTCTTCCGCCGCGTCCGCATTCCCCCGCTTTTGCACGTCTATTGGGACTGCTTGTTCATCAACCACGCGGTGCGCAAGGTGCTGCGGCATTTCGTGACCGATCCCGAGCGGGCCTTGCGTGAGGGTGAGGCAGCCTATGCGTTGTTTCCCCGCATGATCGAACTGGCCCGCGCGGCGGAGTTGCCGGTGGCGGATATCGAGCACTGGCGGGACTTCTGCCACCTGGTGCGACTGGCACGGAGGTATTACTTCCTGCCCTTCGAGCCGGAACTGGCCGAGAGGATCCGCGCCTCGAAGAAGGCCTACAAGAAGGCATGGCCGAGCGAGCGGCGGCAGCGCTACCGGATCAAGGTCAACTTCGAGCCCTTCAAGGTGAAGCGGCAGACGCTCGGCTGGCTTTCCTCGCTGCTGCTCCGCCGCCAGCGCGGCTACCGGCTGATCGACCACGTCTTCACGCTGAACCTGCTGGGCCTGATCTTCCGGCTATTCCGCCCGGGAAGAAACAAGGCGGTGCCGAAGTTCCTCCGCAAGTCGGCGATGGGCGTGGAGACGTTGTTCCGGTGAAGGGTATCAACTTGACGCTAACACCGTGGCCCGGCAGTTACTTCGACAATGAAAGCGCTTTGCATGGTGGTGGCGGCATTCGTGGGTCTCACGCTCACGGTGACCGCCGGTCTTGGCAGTGGCGGCCCACAGACAGGCAATCCAAACAACAATGGGAGCGGTACGACCGAAGGCACCAACCCGGAACCTTCGGTTCCGGAATGGCAGGCAAGGATACTGGCTGCCTATGCTGATGGAACCGTGAGCCCTTCTGAACGGAAAGAGATCATCCGTTTCCTGCGATCGGTGCCGCGGAGCTACCGGATGCACTACTTGGGGTCCTGGTCCCGTCTGCAAGGCCAAGTTGCAAGGATTGCGGATCCGGCCGTCGTTTCAGGACTGGTGGCCACGTGGGCAGTCGCCGACCCCACCGGCGGAGCAGAGTGGTTGAACGGTCTCCCGGGTCGATAGTAACCGGGGTTCCGGTGTCAGAGGGAAACCTCATGATACTCCAGCGCCCACTCCTTCATGAAGAGGACGCGGTTCGGCTCGATGCGATACACGACCAGCTCCGGATTGTCCGGCGTGCCGAGGTACATCCGCAGCAGCGGATTCTTTCCCCAGATCGATTCCAACAAGATCGCATCCGTTTCCACCACCGCGGTGCCGGTGATCCGCACCTGGTGGTGATGCTCGTCGAGGTAGCAAAGCTCCACCCGCGGGTTTGCCGCGATCTCGCCGGTCTTGTGGTAGCTCCGCAGGTTCGCGACCCAGACGGTGAAACGTTCGGTTTTCACCGGTGACACCGGCCGCAGCCGCGGCTGGCTGGCGTCATCGGACGCGAGCATCGGGAACTTCGCCGACTTCATCGTGGCCATCGCCAGTTCGGGGAGCTGGGCGGGATCGACGGGTTCGGGCTGGGGCTTGGGCATGATTCCAAGATCCACACGGCGGCGGACTTGAGAAGAGGAACTTGCCGTGTGCCTTGCCGACTGCTGGAATGCCATCGATGAAATCCTCTCTCGCCATCCTCTTCTGTCTGGCCGCTCCACTGATCGCAGCGGATCGATCGACCTTCTATCCCTTCGACATTACGCTTGGTGGCACCAAGGCGGAAATGAAACCCGGCAATGAGCTCTTCGCCGAGGTATCTCAACCCGTCGCCGCCGATGCCGTGCTCGCGCTGGAAAAGCAGGTGCCGATGCTCATCGTGAACGTCTTCCCCTGCAAGGAAGACGGCACGGTCGAGGAGGCGCAGGCCGTCGCCATCATTTTCGCCAACAACGTCAAGGAGGTGAAACTCGACGCAACGATGGACAAGAAGAAGCTCCCTCCCGGCACCTACCTCGCCAACGTCGTCGCCGAGGGAAAGACCTCGCGAATCGTCTTCACGGTCGCCGCGCCGGATGCGAAGCCGAAGGTCGATTTCTCCAAGGTTCTCGGGTTCCTCAAGAAGAAGGCGGGAGGGGAATGACTATCCGCCCACCTTCAAGCTCATCCCCATCTCGCGGAAGATGCGGTCGCGGGCGGCGAGGTAACCGTGGGAATCGAGATCGCGCGGGCGGGCGAGGTCGATCTTCTCGCTGAGCTGAACGGTCGCCGGGCGGCGGCTCATCACCAGCACCGTGTCGGCGAGCTGGACCGCTTCCTCGATGTCGTGCGTCACGAACAGGATCGTCTTCTTTTCCTCCTGCCAGATCCGCACCAGGTCGGCGCGCATCTTGAGGCGGGTGATGAAATCGAGCGCGCCGAAGGGCTCATCCATGTAGATGATGTCCGGCGACGAGGCGAGCGCGCGGGCGATCTCGACACGCTGGCGCATGCCGCCGGAAAGCTCGCGAGGGTACGACTTTTCGAAGCCGGTCAGACTGACCATGTCGATATAGTGGCGCACGATCTCGCGCCGCTCCTCCTCGCTTTTGTCAGAAAGCCCGAAGCCCACGTTGCCCTCGACCGTGAGCCACGGAAACACGCCGTTTTCCTGGAACACGAAGATGCGCTTGGGATCCGGACCCGTAACCGGCTTGCCTTCCACCAGCACGCTCCCGGAGGTCTGTTGGAGAAAGCCGCCAATGATGTTGAGCAGCGTGGATTTGCCGCAACCGGAGGGTCCGACGATACAGACAAACTCACCGCGCTTCACGCTGAGATTGACGCTCTCCAGCACATGGACCTGCTCGCCCTTGCGCTTGCCGGGGAAGGTCATCCAGAGGTCGCGGACTTCGATGGCGTGGTCGTCTTTCACGTCAACGTGCATGGCCGGACGTTCGGAATTCAAGGTGGCCGTCGCGTTCATTTGTTGGCATAGCCCCAGCGGACTTCGTCGAATTTTTCAAGACGCCTCACGGCCACGTCGAGCGCGAGGCCGATGAGACCGATCATTACCATGCCAGCGACGACGAGGTCGTAGCGCTTGCCGGCGTTCCGTGCGTCGATGATCAGGTAACCGAGGCCCGAGTTCACCGCGATCATCTCGGCGGCGACGACCACGAGCCAAGCGATGCCGAGCGCGATGCGCAGGCCGGTGAGGATCTGCGGCAGGCAGGCGGGAAAGATGACATTTCGGAACAGCTCGTTGCTCTTCAGCCCGAAATTCCGCGCCGCGCGAACATACACCGGCTGCATGTTTTGCACCGCGGCCATCGAGGAGACGGTGATAGGGAAGACGCTGGCGAGGAAGATCAGGAAGATCGGGGACCGGTCATCGACACCGAACCACAGGATCGCCACCGGAATCCAAGCGATGGGCGAGATCGGGCGAAAGATCTGGATCATCGGGTTGAAGGCGGCGGCGGCAGGCTTGAACCAACCTAACAGCAGTCCTGCCGGCACGCCGACGAGGATGGCCAAGCCAAAGCCCCAGGTGACGCGGAACAGCGAGGCGACGATGTACTTCACGAGCACGCCCTGCCGCGCCAACTCCGCGATGCCGAGTACCACTTCCCACGGAGTCGGGAAGATGTCGCTGCCCGTCATTTTGACGGCGGCGTGCCAGGCGGCGAGGAAAATGGCGGCGACGGCCAGCGGGAGGACCAATTCCTTCTTCATTTCTCAAGGTCTTTGAGCGCCTGTTCCGCTTCGTAGGGATAAGCCTGCTTCGTCTTCTCCGCGGCATCGCTGAAGCGGGTGTCCACGTAGTCCTCGAAGCTCGCGGTGCCCGCGAGGACGCCGGACTGCTTGCCGAGCTTTTCGATCTCTTCGAAGTTCTCGCGCAACAGCGAGAGCTTGTCGTATTTCACGCGATCTGGCGGCTTGCTGAGCACGAACTCAAGCAAGCGCGGGTGCTGGTTGTAATAGCGCTTCGAGACGAATTGTGCGGCGGCCATGCGGTTGTCCATGCCATCCTCGAGCCACATGCCGCTCTCCGCGATGCCGTTGACCAGTCGCTGGATGCGGTCCGGATTGTCACGGATCTCGTCTTCATGAACGGCCAGCACACAGGAAATGAAGCCGGGCCAGATATCCTTGGTCAGGTAGAGCACCCGGCCGTGGCCATCGAGTTCGCACTGGCCCATGAAAGGCTCGCCGCTCGTCACGGCGTCGGTCGCCTTCGCGTAAAGCGCGGCCGGCATGTCAGGCGGCGGCATCTCGATCAGCTTGATGTCATTGATGCTCATGCCGGCGTGGTTCAGCGCGCGGAAGATCAGCAGCCGCTGGTTCGAGAAGCGGTTCGGCACGGCGACGGTTTTTCCACGCAGGTCGGCGATGCTGCGAATGTCCGAGTCGTTCTGGACCATCAGCGCGGTGCCATCGCGGTGACCGAGATAGACGATCTTGATGGGCACCCCCTCCTCGCGCAGCTTGATCGCCATGGGAGCGAGAATGAACGTGGCCCGGGTCTCGCCGGACAGGAAGGCTTCCTTGAGTTCCGGCCAGCCGCTGAATTTCATTGGCTCGAACATGCCGTCTCCCTCCATCTGGGAGTTGATGAAGTGGGTGACCGGGCAGGTGAGGTGGCAGGTGACCGGCAAGAATCCGATCTTGAGCTTCTTCTCGCTTTCCTTCTGAAACCACTCCGCCGGATTCATGTTCAGAAACACGTGCCCGGCGGAAATGGCCGTCACCCAGAACAGGGTAGTGAGAGCCAGCGTGCGGCGAAGGGTCATGGTGGCGGGAAGGTTCAAGCGCCATCCGGAGGGGCTTGGCGGAGATTCATTATTGGCTGAAAAAAACCGGCGGCCGTGAGGTTTGCAATGGATTTGTAGCGCCAGATGTAGCGGTGAATTGCACTTTTTGTGAGTCGTTGGGTTTGCTTGGGTTTCGGCTCCCGAGTAGGATGGGGTGGTCCCCGCAATTTCAGTTTGGCCATGCCCCGTCTCTCGAAAGATCAACATGCCCTTTTAACCGCGACCGTCGATCGATGGCTGAAGAAGAATTACCGGCAGCCGATTGACCTTCCGGCATTGGCGCGGGAGATGGGGATCACCCGCTTTCTCCTCTGCCGGCTCTATCGAGAGCGTTCCGGCAAGACCATCCGCCTCAAGCAGCGGGAAATCCGCATCCGTCATGCGGCGAAACTGCTGTCCAGCGGGCCCCGGAAAGTCAGCGATGTCGCGCGCGCGGTCGGTTATGGCAGCGTGAGTCACTTCACCAAGGCCTTCCTAGAGGAGAAGGGGGAGCTTCCCAGCGTTTGGAGAACCCGCCCACGGATCGTCGCTCTCCCGGTAACGGCCGGCAGCCTGCCGCCACCCGGTTTGACCTTTGTCAGGACGACGATCGGCGAAGTGCCGCCTGAGCTTTCATATGGCTCGGGCCAATGGGTGCCCGCGCAGATCGATGCTGCTCCGCAGCGCCGCGCACGAGGCTCCAAACGTGCCGGGAAACGTTGGCAAGAAGCCAACGCGTTTCTCGATTGAGCTCAATAGCCCTTCACGGGATCCACCCGGTTTTTCAGGACCAGGCCACGGGCGAAGCGGGACAGATTGGTAAGAATCAGCTCATCCTGCCGGTCCGGCCGCTGGTCGGACGCCCACGCCACGTGAGGCGTGATGACCACGTTCGGCATTTTCCACAGCGGGTGATCCGCGGGCAGGGGCTCGGGATCGGTGACGTCGAGACCGGCTCCGCCAAGCTTCTTCTCCTGAAGGGCCTTCACGAGAGCGTCGGTGTCCACGATCTTGCCGCGCGAGACGTTGATCAAGTACACGCCCTTTTTCATCGCCGCAAACTGGGTGACCCCCAGCATCTTCTCGGTCTGTGGGGTGTGGGGGACGCAGCTCACCACCACGTCGGCCTCGGGCAGCAGCTCGTC
The DNA here is from genome assembly GCA_966696705.1 of uncultured Verrucomicrobiaceae bacterium. Taxonomy (GTDB): domain Bacteria; phylum Verrucomicrobiota; class Verrucomicrobiia; order Verrucomicrobiales; family Akkermansiaceae; genus Haloferula. Next base: position 38,451 of record CBKZPU010000023.1, read on the forward strand.
GAGTTCGTCGGGCTTGCCGCTGCGGTCGAGCGTCTGGGAAATCGGCAGGTCCTTGGGGTCGATGGCGATGACTTTCATCCCGAAGGCCTTCGCCCGCTCCGCCACTTGGGTGCCGATGCCGCCATAGCCGATGACCATCAGCGTGCGGCCGCGCAGCTCGATCATCGGCAGCCGCGCGTCGTTCCTGCCCCAGTCGCCTTGCTCCTGCGACCGCTGGAAGGCGGCCATGTTGCGCGTCAGGGACAGCAGCAGCGCGAAGGCGTGGTCGGCGATCTCGGGGCCCTGTTGGATCTTGAAATTCGTCAGCGTGACCGAGCCGTCCTTGATCCGCGCCAAGCCGGCGTAACGCTCGACGCCCGCGCCATGGACATGGACCCAGCGCAACTTGGCGCCCGCCTCCAACAATCCCTCGTCCGGCGTGCCGACGTAGCCTTCCGCCGTGGCGATCTTTTCCCTCGCGTCGCGGGAGTTCGAGTAGAAGTCCAGCTTGAGCGTCGGGTGTTCCTTGGCGAGCCCGGCGACCTCGTCCTTCATCGATTCCGGCAGCAACACCGATTGAGCGAAGGTCGTGCCGGGGGCGAAGCAGGCGAGGAAAACCAGGACTTTCATGATCCGTGGATATACGGGTTACGGATTGGGCGGGAAACACGAAATCAACTGGCCTCCTTCTCCAGATCGGCGGTTTTCAGTAGCTCCCAAGAGCCTTCATCGCCGATCCGCAATAGCCAGTCGTGGTGCTTCAACAAGGTGGAGCGGTGGCCGACGCTCACGAAGGTGTAGCGGTGCTTGAGCAAGTATTCGTACATCCGTTCCTCGTTCGGTTCGTCGAGCGCACTGGTCGATTCGTCGAGGAACGCGATGGCGGGATTCTTCAAAAGCAGCCGGGCGAACGACAGCCGCTGCTGTTCGCCCAACGACAGCATGTTCGCCCAATCCGCGGGGCGGTCGAAATCACCGTCGACCCGCGCGGCGACCTCGGGCAGGTTCACTGTCTCCAGCACGTTCCGCATCGTCTCCTCGTCGATCTTCTTTCCCGCTCCCGGGTAGTCGAGCTGCGCCCGCAGTGACCCGGGGACCATGTAGGGTCGCTGTGGCAGGAACATCATGTTCCGGTAGGCCGGCCGGCCGATTTTGCCTTCGCCGGAGTTCCACAGGCCGGCGATGGTTCTCAGTAGCGAGCTTTTCCCCGACCCGCTCACGCCCATGATCAGCAGGCTGCCGCCGGGCGGGAGCTTGAAATCGATCTGGTGCAGCAACTCACGAGCGCCCCCGGGCGTGCAGACGGTCAGCTTTTCCAGCGTCAGCGTCCGCTGGTCCTCGGTGACCTCGATCTGCTCGTCTTCGGCCTCCAGGTCGTCTTCCGCGTCCTGCTCGTCCAAGCTGTCCCACAAGCCGCCGAGCCGGGTGACGCCGGCGGCGAAGGCGCTCAACCGTTCGAACTGGGTGATCACCAGCGAGACAGCGGCGAGAAAGGTGGCAAAGGCCGCCGCGGCCTGGGTGATCTTGCCGAACTCCACCTTTCCCTGCAGGAACAGCGGCGCGACGATCAAGGTCGGCAGGATCAGTGCGAGCGAGTTGTAGCCGGTGGTGAAGAACGTCAGGTTCCGGTTCCAGCGGATCAGCATTAGCATGTTCCCCACCACGCCGCCGAGCCGCGCCCGTAGGTCGCGGAACTCACGCCGCTCGCCGCGGTAAAAGGCGATCGACTCGGCATTGTCGCGAACCCGGACCAATCCGTAGCGCAGGTCGGCCTCGCGTTCGTACTGCAGGTAGTTCAGCCCGATCAGCCGCTTCCCGATCAGGAAGGCGATCGCGGTGCCGCCGAACGCATAGCCCAACAGCACCGCCACCAGAGTCCCCGAGATTGTCCACAGCACGCCGGTGTAGCCGATGACTTGGATCACCGAGTTGATGACGATGAGCACGAACGACAGCGCGGTGACCGTGAAGTTCCGCACGTCTTCGGAGATGCGCTGGTCCGGGTTGTCGATTTCCTCGTTCGAGAGCAGCCGGTAGTACGCGCGGTTGTTGAAATAGCGCAGCATCAGGGTGCGGGCGAGAAAGTCGCGCCAGTTCAGGGCGAGCCGGTCCTCGACGTAGCGGTAGTAGGCGGCGAGTGGAATCGTCAGCGCGAAGGTGGCCATGTAGGTCCAGAGCGCGGTGTGATAGCCGGCCGTGTTGCGCTCCTGCAGCGAGGTCATGAGCTGGGCGCCCACGAACCCGGAGTAGATGCCGATTCCGGTGACGGCGATCGACAAGGTGATCAAGGCCCCGAGCAGCGCCCAAGCCTTCCCCCAGTTTCGCCCGAAGAAGAAAGGGCGGACCAATCGCCAGAGCTGCGTCCAAACGTGCCGGGTGAACTTCGGAGGCTGATCCATGGATAATCCCACCAATTCGCCGAAGATGGACGATTTCGCGAGCGAAAATCGCTACACGGCAGGCCCGTTTGTGAGAACGCGGGAAGCAAGGGATGGGACCGCTTTCCGATGGCTTCCGCGGTGTCCACCGCGCCTACGGCCGGGATGCCAGCGGCAGTGTTAGCACGAAGCAAGCGCCGTCCTCCGACTCCGCCAACCGCAGGTCCCCGCCATTGGCCCGGGCGAGCCGGCGCGACAGGGACAGCCCGAGCCCCACGCCGGGTCGGCTTTCCGCGGCGGCGGCGGCCGACTTGTGGAACGCCCGGAACACGCGCCGCCGCTCTTTCACGGGAATGCCGGTGCCGTGGTCGCACACCCGCAGCCCAAGGAAACGACCGGTGATCGAGGCCTCCAGATGCACCTCCGGTGGAGATGAACCGGCGGCGTACTTCGCGGCGTTGTCGATCAGGTTGAAAAGCACGTGCTCCGCCGCGGCGACATCGGCTTTCACCACCGCTTGCCATGCAGGGTCGGAAAGATCGATCCGGAGCGATAGCCCCGCTTCCAACAAACGCTCGGCGAAGCGCTGGAGCATCGGCTCGACAAGCTGGGCGGCGGCAATCTCGCGCGGGGCGGCGCGCGCGCTGCCGCGCTCGATGCGCGAGAAGGCGAGCACGTTTTCCACCAGGTGGGAAAGCCGGCTCGCCTCGCGTTGCAAGGTGCGGAAGTAGTCGCCGCGCTTTTCCTCCTTCACCGCGCCGCTGTGCAGCATGTCGGAGTAGAGCTGGAAGGTGGTCAGTGGCGTGCGCAACTCATGGGTCACCGCGGAAACGAAGGACGCGCGGCGCTCGCTCAGCCGCAGGATGCCGCCGACCAGCACCGCGGTGGCTGCCAAGGCCAACAGCACGGCGATCCAACCGACTGTCAGCGGCCGGCCGATTCCCACGTTGGCCGGCGCCAGAGATTCGTGGCGCTCCAGCCGGAAAGGGAACGATACCAACGCCAGCGGATCTTCCGCCGGGGCGGCGGCCAAGCTGTCCGCGCCGGCCACCGGCACGAGATTTCCAGAGGGCAAGAGGTCCCGCACTTCGTCTAACAAGCGGGTGCGCAGGAGCGCGGCATCGAGCCACGCGCCTTGGACGAGCCGGGTTTGGATCGGTAGGCCGGGCAAGGTCTGGCGGACTTGGCGCAACAGGAACAGCTCGCCG
>CBKZPU010000024.1:0-41545 GCA_966696705.1 uncultured Verrucomicrobiaceae bacterium
CCGGCCAAATCCGCAAATCCCCTGCGCATCATTCGCGTTTCCTCCACCCCGATCCCTGCTAGACCAAGCCCGCCATGTTCTCCGACGCGCTCGCCAGCCACCTCCGCACGACGCTTTCCGAAATCGACGCCGCCGGCCTCTACAAGCGCGAGCGCCTGATCGACTCGACCCAGAGCTCGACCGTTCGCCTCAAGGACGGCCGCGAGGTGATCAACATGTGCGCCAACAACTACCTCGGTCTCGCCGATCATCCTGAGGTCGTCGCCGCCGCCAAGGCCGCGCTCGACCGCTGGGGCTTCGGCATGGCCAGCGTGCGCTTCATCTGCGGCACCCAGACGCTCCACAAGCAGCTTGAGGAAAAGATCAGCCACTTCCTCGGCACCGAGGACACCATCCTCTACCCGAGCTGCTTCGATGCGAATGGCGGCCTCTTCGAGGTGCTGCTCACCGAGCAGGACGCGGTGATTTCCGATTCGCTCAACCACGCCTCGATCATCGATGGCGTGCGCCTCTGCAAGGCCAAGCGCTTCCGCTACGCCAACAACGACATGGCCGACCTGGAGGCGAAGCTTCAGGAAGCCGATGCCGCCGGCGCGCGCTTCAAGCTGGTCACCACCGACGGCGTGTTCTCCATGGACGGCATCATCGCCCAGCTCGACAAGGTCCACGAGATCGCCGCGAAGTACAACGCGCTGGTCCATTTCGACGACTGCCACGCCACCGGCTTCCTCGGCACCCGCGGACGCGGCACGCACGAGCACTGTGGCCTCTTCGGCAAGATCGACCTGGCCACCGGCACGCTCGGCAAGGCGCTCGGCGGCGCGTCAGGCGGCTACACCTCGGGAAAGAAGGAGATCATCGACCTGCTGCGCCAGCGTTCGCGGCCGTATCTGTTCTCGAACACCATCGCCCCGCCGATCGTGGCGGCGTCGTTGAAGGTCTTCGAGATGTTGGAAGCCTCCACCGAGCTCGCCGACCGGGTGAAGGCGAACACGAAATACTTCCGCGAGGCGATGGCTGGCACCGGCTTCACCATCGCCGGCAAGGACCACCCGATCTCACCGGTCATGCTCGGCGATGCGGCACTGTCCCAAACCTTCGCCGATAAGCTGCTGGAGAAGGGCGTCTATGCAATTGGCTTTTTCTATCCGGTGGTCCCGCAGGGCAAGGCGCGCATCCGCACCCAGATCAGCGCGGCGCACACGAAGGAGCAGCTCGACAAGGGCATCGAGGCTTTCGTGGCGACGGGGAAGGAACTCGGGGTGATCTGACCGGAAAGGAGTGGCACCTCCGCGATGCCACCCCCGTAACCGTCGAGAAAGATCTCACACCTTCTCGACCTCGATCTTGATCAGGACCGGCTCGGCCAGCGTGTTGTACACCGGCGACTTGCGGACGAGTTCGCGGATCGTCGCTTCGTCGGCGTCGCCCTTGACCTTGAACTTCACCCGGATTTCCCGGTAGCCCGAGCGGACGTTCGGGTCCAGGTCAAGCAAGCCGTGCAGGTCAATGTCGCCTTCGTACTCGCTGGAGATTTCCTCGATCTTCAAGCCGCGGCTGGCGGCATGGTAGGCCAGGGTGGTGGTCATGCAGCCCGAGAGGCCGGCGAGCACGAACTCGACCGGGTTGGCGCCGTTGTCCTCGCCGAGCAGAACCGGAGGTTCGTCGGCCTCCATCACGAAGGGCTCGCGGTGGCGCTGCTCCTCGCCGGCACCGTAAAAGGTATCGACGGTCGCCTGATTGTGGCCGCCGATGTCCCAGCGGTTGCGGGCGCGGAACTTGAACTGCGCGAGCGCCGGCTGGCGCTTGATGGCCTCGATGGTCTGACCGAGCTTGGTCACGTTGACGCCGTTGAGGACGGTTTCCTTCGGTTCTTGGACGGTGGTGTTCATGGTGGGTTCCTTTCTTGGTGGGTTGGAGTCCTTCACCGGACGGATTCCGGCTTCGGATGGAGCCTCCTTTTGCCCGCCCCGTGCCAAGCCCACTAGAAATCACACAACTCACTCTCCATAAATGGATCGCAAAAACCTCACCTTACTCGAAAAGCTCTCGAAATCTCGTGATTCACGAGATCTCGGAATCCGTTCCCGCGGAATCTCGGGAAAAACCCTCACGCGCTGTCCCGCCGCACGCCGAGAGCCTTCATCCGTGAGCTGAGCGTGGTCGGTGGGATGCCTAACAACCGGGCCGCGCCGTTGTCGCCAGAGACTTTTCCGCCACAGGCCTCGAGCGCCCGGCGGATGTTCTCCCGCTCGAGCTCCTCCATTTCGGCGGCGCTCAGCACCCGGGCCGGACACTCCCCCGGCTCGACTCTCGGGGGCTCGGTAAATCCGGCCATCGCCCGGTCGAGCGCCAACTCGGGACCGCTGCTGAGGATCACGGCGCGCTCGATGATATTCTGCAGTTCGCGCACGTTGCCGGGCCAATCGTAAGCCCGCAGGCACTGGAACTGGCGATCGCCGAGTGGTCCGATGCGGCGGCCCATCCGGCGGGCGAAGCGCTGGACGAAGGAAACGGCCAACTGCTCGATGTCGCGACCGCGTTCGCGTAGCGGCGGAATACCGATCGGGAACACATTCAGCCGGAAATAGAGGTCCTCGCGGAACTCGCCGGAGGCCACCATCCGCTTCAGGTCGCGGTGGGTCGCGGCGACCACCCGGACGTCCACCTTGATCGTCTTCGCGCTGCCGAGCGGCTGGATCTCGCCCTCTTGGAGCACCCGCAGCAACTTGGCTTGAAGTTCCAGCGGCAGCTCGCCGATCTCGTCGAGAAAGATGGTGCCGCCATCGGCCAGGGCGAAGCGGCCGATGCGGTTCGATACCGCCCCGGTGAAGGCACCCCGCTCGTGGCCGAAGAACTCGCTCTCGATCAGATTCGCCGGGATGGCCGCGCAGTTGACCAGCACCAGCGGCTTCTCCGCCCGGCGGCTGGCACGGTGGATCGAGCGCGCGACCAACTCCTTGCCGGTGCCGGTCTCGCCGGAGATCAGGACCGTCGAATCGGTGCCTGCCACCCGCTGGATCGCAGCGACGACCGCGCGCATCGCATCGCTGGTGCCGAGCAGTTCGCCGTGGCCCGGCACCTCGCGCATGGCCTCGCGGAGATACTCCGTCTCTTGGGAAAGCAGCCGCAACTGCTGCTCCGCTGCGGTCCGCTCGTCGGCATTGCGAAGAATGAGGGTGTGAAAAATCTCCCGGCGGTTTTCGAAGCGCGACAGCGTCACCTCCGCTGGAAAGACCGAGTGGTCCCAGCGCCGGACGATGAAATCCTGCGGCACCCAGATCTGCTGCCGCCCTGCCGGCAGGGTCGCGAGCTTGGCCACCAGGGCTTTGAGTTGCAGCGCGCTCTCGCGGGTCAGGAAGCCGGTCAGACACTCGCCGGTCAGGTCCTCCTCCGTGCAGCCGAACAAGCGCTCGGCCGAGGGGTTGACCCGCACGATCCTCAGCTCCGCATCCAGCACCAGGATCGAGTCCATCGCACTGAACAGCAGCAGCGACAGCAATTCCTCGCGGGCCTCCACCTGCTGCATTGCCTTCATGCGCCGCAGCTCGCCGGCCGCCCGCGCGGCGAAGACCTCGAACAACGCGATCGCCCGCTCGTCGCGCGGCATCGGCTTGTTATCGAGCACCCCGAGGTGGCCGAGCACTTCGCCCTCGATGCCGAGCAACGGCATGCCGAGGTAGCTCATCGCGTCCAGCGGGATCAGGTCGGTGTCCTGCGGAAAGAGTTCGACCAGCCGGTCCGGGATGTGGACCAGCGTCTTGTTTCCCACCACTTCCGCGCAGGCCGTGCCGGCCAGCGGATACTCGTAGTGATCGACGAAATCCTCGCCCATCCACATCGCGTACGAGCGCAGCCGCTGCTCCTCCGGCAAATACTCGGTGACCCACGCGCCGAGCGTGCCGAGCGCGCGCGACAGATTGCGCACCAGCGCGCGGAAAAACCCGGTGCCGGTCTCCGCCACCGTCCCCTCGATCACCAGCCTGAGCGCCTCGTCGTCCGCGATCGCCTGGCCGCGTGGGTGGATGCCGCCTTTCACGTCGTACGATTCATTGCAGCCCCGATCGCCCCGTCCTTGCGAGACTAAACTCCCCCGCGGCGCCCCCATCAGCTAGCCCGCGGCTGGCTGAGCACCTCCACCGCCTGCATCGCGGCGGCGTTGCGGTTCTCGACGCCGAGCTTTTCGAAGATGTTCCCCATGTGCTGCTTCACCGTCTTCTCGCTCATGCCGAGGATGCCGGCGACGTCGCCGTTGCTCTTGCCTTGCGCGACCCACAGCAGCACCTCCGACTCGCGGTTGGTCAGGCCGAGTACGGTGAGCGGCTCGTGCGTGGAAAAATCGGGATGGAATCCCGAGCCGTTGGCCGTGGCGGCGGCTTGGACCCGCGCTTCGATCGCCTCGGCGCGGGCGAGCCGGGCTTCCACGGCGGCCAGCAGGTCCTCGCGCACCACCGGTTTCACGAGGTAGTCATCGGCGCCGAAGTTCATGCCGATCCGGATGTCGGACTTATCGCTGCGGGCCGTCAGGAAGATGAATGGCAGCGTCGCCGTCCCATCCTCGGCACGCAGCGTCTGCACCACCCCGTGGCCGTCGAGCTCGGGCATCATCACGTCGCAGATCACCAGGTGCGGAAGCTTCTGCCGGGCGACCTCGACGCCGACCCGGCCGTTCTCCGCGGTCAGCACCTCGTAGCCCTCCATCTCCAGCATCAGGGCGATGTTCCGGCGCATGGGGGCTTGGTCTTCGATGACGAGAATACGTTTCATGGGGAGAGGCGACGCGGCATGCTGCACGAAATACGTGAAATGACCATCCGACTAAAGTCGGAGTGCCGGAATTCGCGGTCCGTGCCACCATCCCCGCGTGTTGGATCCCGAACAAAAGCACCGCCTGCGCAAGACCTTCGCCCTCGTGGAACGCCAGTCCCACGTCGCCGCGCTGGTCTTCTACCAGCGCTTGTTCGAGCTCAATCCGATGCTGCGGCCGCTGTTCAAGACGGACATCGAGCTACAGGCTGCCAAGCTGATGGACATGCTCTCCTCGGCGCTGAGCCTGATGGAAAAGCCGGAGGAATTGAATGAGACCCTGGAAGAACTGGGGGCGCGCCACGTCGGCTACGGCGTGAAAACCGAACACTACGAAACGGTCGGCGACGCCCTGCTGGCGATGCTTTCGACCGTGCTCGGCAACGACTTCACCGCCGACACGCGCAAGGCGTGGACGGACCTCTACCAATTCATCGCCTCCACCATGCTGCGCGGCGCGGCGCGGGTGACCGCGTAGCGCAAGGGACTCCCGTCCTGCCGAAGATTCGCGTTCCTTCGCTGCCATTCGTGGTTAAAACCCGGCCGCCGAATGCGCATCGACATCCTCACCCTCTTTCCCGAGATCGCCCTCGCCCCGCTGGGCGAGAGCATCATCCGCCGCGCGCAGGACGCCGGGCTGGTGGAGATCCGCGCCCACAACATCCGCGACTGGTCCACCGACAAGCACAAGCGCACCGATGACACCCTCTGCGGCGGCGGCCAGGGCATGCTGATGATGCCCGGCCCGATCTTCGCCGCGGTGGAAGAACTGCGCACCCCGGGATCCAAGGTCATCCTGATGACGCCGCAGGGAAAGGTCTTCAAGCAGGCCATCGCCCGCGAACTCTCGAAGGAAAAGCACCTCATCCTGCTCTGCGGCCATTACGAGGGCGTCGATCACCGGGTGATCGAGGGGTTGGTCGATGTGGAGCTGTCGATCGGCGACTACGTGCTCACCAACGGGGCCATCGCCGCCGCGGTGGTGACGGATGCCATCGTCCGCCTGCTGCCCGGCGCGCTCGGCGACGAGCGGTCGCACCAAGACGAGTCGTTTTCCGATCCCGGCCTCTTGGAGGCGCCGGCCTACACCCGCCCGATCGACTTCCGCGGGATGAAGGTGCCGGACGTGTTGATTTCCGGCCACCACGCGAAAATCGCGGCGTGGAAGAAGGAAAAAGCGCTGGAACGCACGCGGCAAAACCGGCCGGACCTCCTTTGAAAGCAAAGGGCGCACTTTTTCGCCATTTTGCTGTCTAATTGATCGATAACCCGTGCGAGGGAGGCAAGAATTCCGGGTGAAGTGCTGTAAGCTTCCGCCGCACCATGCCGCGACTCCTCGTTTCCTGCCTCTTGCTCCACGCCGCCACTTCCCGCGTGGGCGCGGAGGAGCCGGTCGATTTCAACCGCGATATCCGGCCCATCCTCACCAAGAACTGCACGACCTGCCACGGCGGAGTGAAGCAAGCGGGCGAAACCTCATTCATCTACCGCGAGGAAGCGCTCGGCAAAGGTGAGTCCGGCAAGACCATCGTGGTTCCCGGCGATCCGGCGGCCTCGGAGCTGGTCCGTCGCGTCACAAGCAGCGATCCGGACGAAAGGATGCCGCCGCCCAAGGAGCATCCCCACGGGCTGGAGCCTCACCAGATTGCCTTGCTGGAGCGATGGATCAAGGAAGGCGCGAAGTGGGGCGAGCACTGGTCCTTCCAGAAACCGGTCGAGCCGCCGGAACCGGTTTTGAAAAATGTGGAGTGGCCGAGGGCCGGCCTCGACCGCCATGTGCTCGCGAAGCTGGAGGCGAAGAAGCTTTCCCCGATGCCCGAGGCTCCGCCGGCCGAGTGGTTCCGGCGCGTGACGCTCGACCTCACCGGCTTGCCACCGACGCTCGAGGAGTGGGAAAGCTTCAAGCAGATGGTCGCGGCCAATCCGCAGGCTGCCATGGAAGCCGCGGTGGACCGCTTGCTCGCGTCGCCCCAGTTCGGCGAGCGCTGGGCAGCGATGTGGCTCGACTTGGCGCGCTACTCCGACACCACCGGCTTTGAGAAGGACCCGCACCGCGATATCTGGCCCTTCCGCGACTGGGTGATCCGTGCCCTGAACGCGGACATGCCCTTCGACGAGTTCACCCGCAAGCAGCTCGCCGGGGATTTGTTAGAGAATCCGGAGCCCGGCGACTTGGTCGCGACCGCCTTCCATCGCAATACGCAGAACAATACCGAGGGTGGCACCGACGACGAGGAGTACCGGACCGCCGCGGTGATGGACCGGGTGAGCACGACTTGGACGGCGTGGAATGCGACCACGTTCGGCTGCATCCAGTGCCACTCGCACCCCTACGATCCCTTCCCTCACGACGATTACTACAAGTTCATGGCGTTCTTCGATAACAGCGAGGACAGCGACCTGAACAACGAGTTTCCCAAAACGAAGGCCGCCAATGATCCAGCCCAACAGGCGGAGGCGCAGCGCTTGGAGAAGGAGATCCGGAACAGCCGCGACGCGCTCAATGAAGCGGCGCTGGCGCTCGCCAAGGAAATCAGCGGCTGGGAAACGGTGAAGTCGGACTCCGCCGCCGCGTCGGCCTCCACGGGGAAGCTGGTTCAGCAGGCGGACGGCGTTTTTCTCGCCAGCGGGACGAACCCGACCAGCACCGTTTTCACGGTAACCACACCGGCTTCGCGACTCGCCATACTGCGGCTGGACATCCTGCCGATGAGCGACGACCCGGCGAAGTGGTCCGAGTTCGGCGCGGTGGTCACCAAACTGGAGATCGACCGCATTTTACCCGATGGCACCCGCCAGCCGGTGAAGCTGAAGGAAGTCGTCAGCGACTTCATGGCCGGGCCGTTCGAGCCAAATGTCGCGGTCCAAGGCGGCAACGGGGGCGGATTCGGCGACTACCCCGCGCTGCGCGGACCGCGCACCGGCTGGTTCATCGCGGAGAAAGTCGAGGATTCGCCGCCCGACTCGCGGTTCGAAATCCGCCTCAAGCACGGCGTCACCTGCAATGAGACCCAAGGCTGCGTGATGCGGAAATTCCGCCTCGCCCTTTCTCCCGACGAACGGCTTACCAACTTCGTCATGAGCCCGGACCGGGCCGCCGCGTGGATCGGCCACGGCCAGCTCAAGCAAGCCTACAATGCCATCCCCGGCATGATGATCCCGGTGATGCAGGAGCGCCTGCCCCAGGCCACGCGCGACACCCGCGTGTTCATCCGCGGCAACCGCATGACCAAGGACAAGTCCGTGCAGCCAGCCATCCCCGCTCTCACCGGCGGACCGAAGAAGGACGGCCGCCTGACGCGTCTCGACATGGTGGCGTGGCTCACCGGCCCGGAAAACCCGCTCGCTGCCCGCGTGCTGGCGAACCGCCTCTGGGCCGAGCTCTTCGGCATCGGCATCCTGGAAACGCAAGAAGACTTCGGCAGCTCCGGCTTGCCACCCGCGAACCAGCCCTTGCTCGATCACTTGGCGCTGCGCTTGCGAGATCACCACCACTGGCACCTCAAGCCCTTCCTGCGGGAGCTAGTACTATCCGCATCGTACCGTCAGTCGTCGAAGACCTCGGCCGCGGCGCTTGAGATCGACCCGAAGAACCAACTCGCCTCCCGTGGACCGCGCCAGCGGCTGTCGGCGGAAATGGTGCGCGACCAGGCGCTGCTCGTCTCCGGCCTGCTGTCGCGCAAACAGTTCGGCAAACCGGTCTATCCACCGCAGCCGGAAGGCGTGTGGAAATCCGTCTATAGCGGTGCCAAGTGGGACACCTCCCAAGGCGAAGATCGCTACCGACGTGGGCTCTACACGTATTCGAAGCGCACCAGCGGTTACCCGGCCTTCCTCACGTTCGACGCGCCGACCCGCGATGTCTGCTCGGCCCGGCGCATTTCCACCAACACACCGCTGCAGGCGCTGGTGACTCTCAATGATCCCGCCCACATGGAATTCGCACAGGCCTTCGCGAAGCGGATGAGTGGATCCACATTGGAAGAGCGTCTCGCCCTCGGCTACAAGATGCTGACGCTTCAAGACGCGCCCCAGCCGGTGCTCGCCACGCTCGCAAAGCTTCATGCCGACGCGAAAGCGGACTACGAGAAAACTCCCGCGGAGTCCGCCAAGCTCGCTCCCACACCTGACGAGGCCGCGATGGTGCTGGTCGCGAACACGCTGCTCAATTCCGACATCGCCCTGACACGATGAAAGCCACCTCCTTCATCGGTCGCGTAGCGACCACGTACGGTAGCATCTCTCCCGTTTTTTCCCGAGGACTGAAGCCCACAGCTACCGTCCTTGACCGCTACGCGGTGGAGCAACCCAAGCCAAAGTCCAGTGACCGCCAGACGGTCGAAGCGTTGCCGACGTCAACGACCCTGCCGCGATGAACGTTTTCCAACAACTCCACCTCGACCGTGCCCGGCACCTGACGCGGCGGCATTTCTTGAAGAACTGCTCGATCGGCCTCGGCGGGATGTGGCTTGGCACGCAAGGCTACGGCGCGACGCTGAAGAAGGATCCCGCCGACCCTTTGCGGCCGGACCTTTCCCACTTCGCGCCGAAGGCGAAGCGGGTGATCTATCTTCACATGGCCGGCTCGCCAAGCCAGCTCGAGCTCTTCGACTACAAGCCGGAACTCGCCAAGCTCGACGGCAAGGATTGCCCGAAAGAGTTTCTCGAAGGCAAGCAGTTCGCCTTCATCCAAGGCGTACCGAAGATGCTCGGCTCGCAGTTTCCCTTCCATCAAGCGGGCCAAAGCGGGCAGTGGATCTCCGACCGGATGCCGCAGTTCGAGCAAGTGATCGACGAGGTCTGCTTCATCAAGTCGATGTGGACCGACCAGTTCAACCACGGTCCCGCCCAGCTCCTGATGCACACCGGCAGCCAGATCCCCGGCTCGCCGTCCGCGGGCGCGTGGGCGACCTACGGGCTCGGCTCGGAGAATTCGAATCTGCCGGGCTTCATCGTGCTCACGTCCGGCGGCAAGAACCCCGACGCCGGCAAGTCGGTGTGGGGCGCCGGCTATTTGCCCAGCGTCTATCAGGGCGTGCAGTGCCGTTCGCAAGGCGAGCCGGTGCTCTACCTGAGCAATCCCGATGGCGTCTCGCAGGCGCTGCGTCGCCGCACGCTCGATGCGCTCAATGACCTGAACCAGCGTGTGGCCACCGACTTCGGCGATCCCGAGACGGTCACCCGCATTGCTCAGTATGAAATGGCCTTCCGCATGCAGATCCACGCGTCGGACGCCTTCGACCTGAAGCAGGAACCGGACGCCATCCACAAGCTCTACGGCACGCGGCCGGGCCAGGAATCCTTCGCGAACAACTGCCTGCTCGCCCGCCGGTTGGCCGAGCGCGGCGTCCGTTTCATCCAGCTCTTCGACTGGGGCTGGGATTCGCACGGAACCGATGTCAGCACCGATCTCAAGCGCGGCTTCGTGGACAAGTGCAAGCAGATCGACCAGCCGATCGCCGCGCTGTTGAAGGACCTCAAGCAACGCGGGCTGTTGGAAGAAACGCTGGTCATCTGGAGCGGTGAATTTGGCCGCACGCCCATGCGGGAGAACCGCGGTGGCGTCGAAATGCCATTCGTCGGCCGCGACCACCACACCGGCGCCTTCACCCTGTGGGCCGCTGGCGGAGGAGTGAAGCGTGGCTTCTCCTACGGCGAGACCGATCCGGTGGGCTACGACGCCATCATCGACAAGGTCAGCGCCCACGATTTCCACGCGACGCTGATGGCGCTGATGGGATTCGACCACAAGCGCCTGACCTATCCCTTCCAAGGGCTGGACCAACGCTTGTCGAACGTGACCAAGCCCTCGCGCGTGGTGAAGGAGATCTTCGCCTGAATGTAAAAAACGCGAAGCCCCGTCCACAAGGATGTGGACGGGGCGCGGGAGACTCCGGGGATAAATCAATTCTCCGTGCCGTTGACGCGGAAGAAGTCGCGACCGCTGCCGATCGGGAGGACGGCTTGCATACGGATGTAATCCGCCGGCACGCCGCTTTGGTCCCCCGCGGCGGAGGGAGTCACCGGTGCGGTGGACCATTCCCCAGCGAGCCCGGCGTTTGCCTGCAAGACGTAGGTCGCTCCGCTGCCGCGTTGCAGCCAGGTCAGCGTGAGGCTTGAAGCACCGTGCGTCATCGTGACGGCTTGTTCCGAACCGCTGGCCGGCGAGGTGCCAAAGAGGAATTCGCCCTCGTTAGTCACGCTATCGCCATCGGGATCGCCACCGCGCGAGGTGTCGGAAAGTCCGGGGTAACCGGCGATCCACGCATCGAAGCCGGCCGGTGGTGCGATGTTGCTGAAATAGACGACCGGAAGCACCTGCTGCACGCCATCCGCGCCGAGATTGAAATTGCGGTCGGCTCCCTGCTCATAGCCGGGACCGCCATCGATGTAGAACTTATAGGTGCCAAAGGCCACGCCCTCGAAGCCGACGGCCTGATAGGTGCCGGTGTAGATCCCGTCGCTATCGACGTCGGTGAGGACCACGCCGCCGCCGGTATTCCAGCCATCGAACTGGCCGATCACCCGCACGGTGCTCGATCCCAAGGTGAAGTAACCGCTGGTCGCCGCCACGTTCATGTCCACTTGGAAAAGGACCTCGCGCGACTCGGGAGCCGGCACCAACGGATCGGGATCGGTGGCGTCGTCCAAGCCATCGTCATCGGTGTCGGCGTTGTAAGGATCGGTGTTGGCGGTGAACTCGGCTTCGTTGTTCACGCCATCGCCATCCTCGTCCGCACCGTCGGCCAAGCCATAGGCCGCGAGGTAAGCCGCCGCATCGGCAAATGCGGGACGCGTGAAGGTGTGGGCGAGCGTGACGGTGTCGAAGGTGAAACGATGGATGCCGCTGGCGGTGATGATGCGATTGATGTCGCCGCCATTCGATGCCGCCACGCCGGCGGTGCCGCTGGTGCCCCAGTTCCGCGTCCACGAGCCCGCGGCGAACTTGTGGGTGATCTGGGCTTTCGGCACGGCGAAGCGGTAGTCGAGCGTCCACTGGTATTGCGCGGTCAGGCTGGTGCCGTCGCGGGTCATCTCGTTCGTCGGCACGCTGATGCCGGCGGGATCCCAAGTGCCGGGAGAGTTGAAGGTGCCCGGCGCCACCATCTTGGCGTCGTTGAATCGGTTCGGGTTCTGGACGTAGCCGCTGGGACCGGTGCCCAAGGCTTCTTGCCCGTCGGGAACGCCGTCGCCATCGGTGTCCGAGACCATCGGATTCGATCCCGTGTCCGTGGGGCCGTCAAAGATCCCGTCGAGTGTTTCTTCGCCGTCCTTCAGATCGTCGAAATCGCTGTCCTCAAATGTCGGGTTGAGGCCGAGATCGAGTTCGAATTCCTGCTGATTGGTCAGGCCGTCGTTGTCGAAGTCGGTGGAAGCAAGCGCGTCGTTCCCCGTGAGACCGAAGTCAGCGATCCACGTCGCATAGTCCGCGGTGCCGGCCATGGTGAAGGTCTTGGCCGGATTCGGCGTGCCGCCGACGATATCGGTCGTGAACGGTCCGCCCCAACCGGTGATGGACGGAGATGCGGCCGACAGGGCATCCACCGCGCTGTCGGTGCCGCCGCCTCCACTCGTATAGACGTCGAAGGAAAAGGTCTCCCCTGGCGAGAGAGCGAGAGCCGCGGTGGTGGTGGCGATTGTCACACTGCTGGCATCGCGAGTGACGGTCGGCGTCGCTGTGGTGGTCCAGCCGGTGCCGTAAGTCCAAACTTGTCCCACGGTGGGGATCGGACCGCCGTCGTCCAACCAGCAGGCGAGCCAGTGGGTCATGCCGCCGGCCATATGGATGGGACGGTCCCAGCCATTGCCGGTCGTGGTGCCACCGGGATTCGAGCGGATGCCAATCATGTACTTGCCCCAGGTCGTCGTAATGGGGCTGCCGCTGAGATTGATCTTGAAGGTGATATCCGTGCCAGTGGCATCGACGGCCACATCGACGGATGTGATATCGAGGTGGGGAAAGGTGCCGACTGCCACCTCACCGGTGGCATCGGAGTAGTTCTGGGTAGTCTGGGCCAAGGCCGCGGCCGAGGAGAGCCCCAGCGCGACAAGGGATCGGAGGAGTTTCATGGGTTGAGATGGCGGGTCGGTGCCGGTTGCCTTGGGTTGCAACCTCCCTGGGGTCACAGGGATTCCAATTCACCGGATGTAACTCGCGGCCGGATGGGTTTAAAAAATCATTCAACTTCATTTCTCCCGTCCGGCGGAGGACGCGAAAATCCTTGGCGCTCCCGGCATCCGGACGGTTCCCTTGGCGGCGTGTCCCTGACCTCGCACACCGCGCCGCTCACCGCCGCCCAGGCCACCCGTCTGCGGGAGGTGTTGGAGGAACGCGGCTATGAATTCGAGGCGAAGCCCTACACCCTGTTCGCCGCCAAGAAGGGGAAGCTGAACGTGGCGGTGTACGAGAAAGGCCCGAAGGTGCTGGTGCAGGGCAAGGACACCGAGGACTTCATCCGTTTCATCCTCGAGCCCGAGGTGCTCGGCGAGGCCCGGCTCGGCTACGAGGAAGAGCTGGATCCCGAGATGTTCGCGCCGCACTTCGGCATCGATGAAAGTGGCAAGGGCGACTATTTCGGCCCGCTGGTCATCGCTGGGGTCTATACCGATGCCCCGGTCGCCCGCGCGCTGATGGCCGCCGGGGTGATGGACTCGAAACGCATCTCCAGCGCCAAACGCATCCGCGAGCTCGCCGCGAAGATCCGCGAAGTGCCCGGCGTGGCAACCTCCGTCGTGGCCATCGGGCCGGAGCGCTACAATGAGATGTTCAGCTCCTTCGGCAACCTCAACCGGCTGCTCGCCTGGGGTCACGCCAAGGTCATTGCAAATCTTGCAGCCCAGCGGCCCGCCTGTCCGCGCGCGCTCAGCGACCAATTCGCCCGGCCCGACGTGCTCGCCCGCGCCTTGAAGCAGCAGAACATTTCCCTTCAGCTCGACCAGCGGACCAAGGGCGAATCCGACATCGCGGTGGCCGCCGCATCCATCCTCGCCCGCGAGCGTTTCGTCGAGTGGATGGACAAGACCTCAGCCGCCGGCGGGGTGGCACTCCCACTCGGCGCTTCCATCGCGGTGGTCGAAGCCGCCAAACAGGTCGTCGCCAAGCACGGAACCGAGGCGCTTGGCAAGGTTGCAAAGCTCCATTTCAAGACCACGGCGGCGGTCACGGGGGATTCAAACCCCTCTGGCATGGATTCCGCATGAATTTTCCCGGTTTTTTCGCGGGACAAAGACCGCCCTCTGTGGTGTCCAATCCCCCCGCCGCACGCAACACCACTTCACCCGTAAAGCCATGGCTACCATCACCAAACGCGAGCTCGTCATCAAAATCTCCAACGAAACCGGCCTCACCCAACAGCAGGTGTTCGACGTGATCCAGAAGACCCTCGACTCCATCACCGATTCCCTGTCCAACGGCGACACCGTGGTGATGCGGAATTTCGGTGCCTTCCAGGTGAAGGAAACCAAGGCCAAGATCGGCCGCAACCCGAAGGATCCGGACAAGGACGTGCCGATCCCCGCCCGCGCCGTGGTCAAGTTCAAGCCCGGCAAGGAAATGAAGGAGCAGGTGGCCCGCACCCTCCCGATGATCCGCGAGCGCGACAAGTAATGCCCGCTTTGCCACGCCGGAGGACGCCTGATGCCGGCCCGAATGCGGGCCGCGGGGGCATTCTCCGGCTTTTTCCGTTTTTGCTGCTGGCCTCCTGCGCCTATCCGGGCGGCGATTATCAGGGCTACATGACCCGGTCGTACCATGTCCGCGGCCAGACCTATCAGCCGATGGACGTGGACCAGGCGATCCACCACGTGGAAAGCGGCACCGCCTCGTGGTACGACGAATCCAGCTTCTTCGGCCTCAAGCGCGGCCAGACTTCGCTCGGGGAGAAGGTGATGCCGTGGCACCTGATCGCCGCGCACAAGACGCTGCCCCTGCCCTGCATGGTACAGGTGACCAATCTCCAGAACGGCAAATCGGTGAAATGCCGCGTCAATGACCGCGGCCCATTCATCGGCGACCGCGTCATCGATCTCTCCCCCCGCGCCGCGAAAAAGATCGGCTTCAGGGACCAAGGGCTGGCCGAAGTGGAGGTAAAAGTCCTCTCCGTAGGGGACGGCAGCTACAAGCGGAGCGCCAGACGCAAGTGGTTCTTCGGGCTTTTCTGAAGGCTCAATAGGCGACGCGCTCCGGCAGTTCGAGATACTCGCCCAGCAGCCGCATCGCTTCCTCGGTGGCGAACGGTGCACAGGGAATGACCCGCTCCGCTGGTGGCAATGAAAACTGCCGGTAAAACTCGCGGTCGTCGAAACCGATCACCGCGGCATCGGAAATACTGAATCCGTAGTAGATGCGCCCGATGCGCGCCCAGTGGATCGCGCCGAGGCACATCGGGCAGGGCTCGCCGGTGGTGTGGATGTCGCATCCGGCCAAGCTGAAAGTGCCGAGACGCGCGCAGGCCTCGCGGATGGCCACGATTTCACCATGGGCGGTCGGGTCATTGGTGGCGACCACGCGGTTGTGTCCCTCGCCGATGATCTCGCCGTCCTTGACCACCACCGCGCCAAAGGGACCACCGGCCCCGGCTTTCATGCCCATCCGGGCGAGCTCGATGGCGCGGCGCATGAAGCGGAGGTCGTCGGACATGCCCGTTTTCTAGCAGATCGTGGTCCTCAGGCGAAGCGCACGCAGTAGATCGGCGGCAAATGGGCGCTGAGCAGTTGCCACGAGTCGCCTTGATCCTCGCTCACCCACAGCGCGCCGGTGGTGGAGCCCATGACGAGGCGGTCGCCGCCCTCGTCAATGTCGAGGCCGTGGCGATAGACCAGATCGTAGCACGGCGCCGGCGGCAGCCCCTTGCTCAGGACCTCGAAGGATTTGCCGCCGTCACGGGTGCGGGTGACGACGAATTCACCATCGACCGGGTAGCGGAACTCGTCCTTGCGCGCGGGCACGAACCACGCGGTATCCGGATCCTTCGGGTGCACGGCGACGGCGAATCCAAAGCCGGACGGCTTCACGCCGGGAATCTCCTGCCAGCCACGGCCCGCGCCATCGGAACGATAAATGCTGCAATGGTGCTGCACCCAACAGCGGTCGGGCGCGCCAGGGCACATCACCATGCGGTGCGGATCCTGGCCGTCCGGCTCCGCCCCGCCCTGTTCGGCCGGGAGGAAATCGTAGGTCATGCCGTGGCCGCCCTGTTCCCAGGTTTCACCGCCATCTTCGGTGAGCCAGACGCCGCCGCAGGAAATGGCGACGGCAACGCGCCGCGAGTCGCGCGGATCGACGCAAATCGAGTGGATGCCGGGGAAATCGTAGCCGCCGCCAGCCCATTTGGCGCGCTCGGGGCGATCCCACAGGCTGCGCACCAGTTCCCACGTCGCGCCGCTGTCGGTGGAACGGAACAGGCCGCCGGGAATGGTGCCGCACCACAGCAGACCCGGCTGATCGGCTCCGCCGGTTTCCAGCGACCACACCTTTTCCAGCGACCATGGGACGACGACATTGCGGAAATTGTCGCGGATCTCCGGGGCGTCGTCGGGCTTCGGCGGATAGACGACACCCGCGGTCTCCTCCCACGTCGTGCCGCCATCGGCGGAGCGGTGCATCTTGGTGCCGAAGTGGCCGTGTTCGACGGCCGCGTGCAGCAAGCCGTCCCGGCGATCGTGCAGGAGCATCGGCACCTGGATGCCGAGAAACCATTCGCCCGCCGGGGTCCAGTGGCCGTTGGTTTTCTCGAACGCGAAGAGGCCCTTGCGAGTGCCGATGTGGATGCGCGGTTTCATGGAAATGGTGGTCTTTTCCTTTCGACGAATGGGAAGTCAGCCACCGGACAGGGCTTGCATGACGAAAATCTCGCCGCCGGAGGGCAGCGGGTCGCTCAGGCCGGCGCGATCCTTTACCGACTCGCCATCGAGGAAGACCGCGATGTGCTTCCGCAGCGCGCCCGCGTCATCGAGCACATAGCCGCGCAGCCGCGGGTTCTCCGCCAGGACTTCCTCCAGCGCCTCGCGCACGGTGCCGCCGGAAACGACGGAGCGCGGGGCATCGACGTGCGTCTGGAGGTGCTGCGTGAACGCGATGGAAGCCATGGCCCATGACCATGGAAACGCATGCGAGCCGCGTCAACGCGGGATCGGGATCAACTGCTGGCCGGGGATTGCACCGGGCTGCCCTCGATGACCGGATCGCGCTGGGGCGGCGCGGGAGCGGCGGAAACCGGCATCCTGGCCTGCTTTTTCAGCTCGCGGATGATCTTCGGCACGGCGAGTACCAGCAGCCGGACCCGGCCGTCCGGATCGCGCGACCACTGCAGATCGAGGTTGGTCCGGATGTGGTTCACCTTCACCGCATACCACGTGTGGTGCACCGCATGATCGTTCCGCGATAAAATGCGCCCGTGCAGGTGGCGGGCATGGCGGAGGCTGAAGCCGCTCTCCACCTGCTCCGCGACGCGGGAAAGGAACGGTTTCAAGTGTTCCGGCCGGACGCTGACCTCGAAACTGCGGCGCGGCGTGCAGGCGGTTTCCAACTCGTCCAACAGCTCCTCCGAGCTCGCACTGCGGCTGCGATCAAGGCGTCTCTCCAGCCATTGTGCAAAAATCCACCCGAAAAGAAGTCCACCTGCCAGAATGGCAGGCACAATGAAGGAAGCTTGGGGCATCGAATGTCGGTCGTCCGGTCATCTCGGGGGGAGTCGCGGTAGAGGGGGATCTAATGGTTAGGACCACGTGAATGGGCAAGGCGTTCAATGTTCGCAGCTTGCAACGCGCCCGGCAGGCGGTTCTGTTGACGGGGAATGCGAGCGCTTTGGGTCATGACGGCAGTGGGAATCATGGCGATGGCCGGAGGCGCGCCGGCATTCCAGCCGTATGAAGCGGACGAGCACACGCTGCACCTCTGGCACCTCGATGAAGCCGGTCCACCCTTCAAGGACGACGGCGTGAGCCCCTCGCCGCTGCTCGGCTTGCTCAATGGCGCGAAGGCCGGCCAGCCGCCCTTCCCGGGGTTTGGCGCGGCGATTTCGTTCCAGCCTACGCCGAAGGGCGACCGCGACTACGGGCCGATCCTATTGGCCAAGCCGGCGGTGGACAACGGCCCGAAGGACAACGTCGATCCACCCTTCCCGATCATGGGAAACGACGGGGCCTTCACGATCGAGGCGCTGGTGAAGTTCGACGTGATGCCCGCGGATACCAGCGGCCTGGCACTCGACATCGTCAGCATGGACGATGAAACGTCGGACAACCGGGTGTTTATTTTCCGGGTCGAGAAGCCGGGTTTCCTGTGCTTCCTGCCGATCAGCGGCAGCGACGTCCGTGGCGGCGGCTTGGCGACCCTGCCGACCAGCGGGCCGCACGCGGTGAACACGACGGACTGGTTCCACGCCGCGGTGGCCTACGACGGCCGCGAAGGAGCGGTGAACAACCTGAAGCTCTACTGGACCCGGCTGGGCGCGGGCAACGAGGCCGCCAACATGATCGGGCGCGGGACACTGACCGCCGACCTCGGCCGGCAACTTGCGGATTTCGCCATCGGGAACACCGGCAACCGTCAAGGAATCAGCGCGCCAAAGGAGTTCTTTCCCGGGCTCATCGACGAAGTCCGCATCAGCAGCATCGCCCGCGCTCCTTACGACTTCTGCTTCGTCAGCGAGGAGGAGAAGAAGCGCGCGGACGAGCTCTCGCGCCGCACCCCGCCGCAAGTGCCACCGCTGGGAATGATGCTGCAGCAGGTGCAGGTCGGCGAGCGCCCGGTGGTCTTGCCCGGCTCCGGCCAGCCGCTGGTCCTCGCCCCCGGCGTGCACCGGCTGGACTTCGATTTCAGTTTCTTGCCAGGTGTGAATGCCGACCCGCTGGCGGTGCGCTGCCGGCTTGAGGGGCTCGGTGACGAATGGCACCCCGCCGCACGCGGCATGACCATGGAGTGGGAGATGCTGGATGCCGCGGGCGTCCTGCTCGCCCAGCACGTTTTCCCCACCACGGGATCGAGCACCGGCTGGCAGATCGACGCCCTAAGTTCGCCGATGGTGCCGCGCACCGAGCCGCTGTTCATCCCGGAGGGCACGAGAAAGGTCCGCGTCACCCTTTCTTCCGGCACGCCCGACACCACGGGCACTTGGGTGATCGATGACCTCGCGCTGGCGCGCTCATCCGACCCGCAAACGAACCTGTGGGAAGACGGCGGCTTCCAAGAGGGCGAGCGGATGAACCAGATCGGCGGCATCCCGCGGCATTGGGAACGGCGCGGCACCGAGCCGGCGATCGCCCGGGTGATGCAGATGCGCGGTGCGGCGCTGGGCCTGCTCGATGCGGAGCAACAGCACTCCGCCCAGTGGACCTCCACCCGCGAACTCGGCGTGATGCCGGCCAAGGGCGGCGAAACCTTCCTCCTGAGTTGGAAGGAAGCCTTCAACGTGATCCCCGGCGCTTCGCTGCGCGCGAGCTACCTGAACGTGCCGCCGGGCGAATATGCCTTCCAGGCGATCGCGGTGGGATCTGAGCCACAACCTGCGACGGCGAGCCTCGCCTTTCCCCTCAAGATCAAGCGCCCCATATGGGAACGCGAGTGGTTCGCCCCGTTGGCCGTGGCCGCCGGGGTGCTGGCGACCGCTCTGTTCTTCTTCGCCGCCTACCGTCGCCGCGCCCGGCACCGGCTGGCGGCCATCAAGCTCCAGCACGCGGTGGAGCGCGACCGCGCGCGCATCGCCCGCGACATGCACGATGACTTGGGCACCCGCGTCACCGTGCTGAATCTCGCCGCGTCGTTCGTGCGGCGCGCCATCGATGGCGATCCCGAAAAAGCGCGCCAGCAAGTCGTGCGGCTGGAATCCGCGGCGCGCGATCTGGTCACCGCGATGGATGGCCTGGTGTGGGCGGTGAATCCGAAAAACGACACGCTCGACCACTTGGCGACGCACCTTTCCGCCGTGGCGCAGGAGATCTTCCGCGACAGTCCGGTACGCCTGCGGATCGACATCGCGGACAATCTCCCGCCAGTCACGCTGCGCTCGGATTTCCGCCACCACTTCGCGCTGGGGGTGAAGGAGGCGCTGCACAACATCCTCAAGCACGCGGGACCTTGCGAGGCAACCTTCGCGCTACGCTTCGAGCAAGGCGAGCTCGTCGCCGAGATCTCGGACAAGGGCCGGGGCTTCGATCCCTCGATCCCGCGCGAGGGCAATGGCCTGCCCAATCTCGCCGCGCGATTCGCCGAACTCGGCGGCTCTTGTGTCATCGAATCGGCACCCGGAAAGGGCACCCGCGCGATCTTCCGTTGCCAGCTTCCAAAAGTTCCGGCATTGCCCAAGGCATGACTCCGGCCAAGCGCACCATCGCCATCGTCGAGGACGACTCGCTGCTGCGCGAGTCCTTCCGCGAAACGCTGTCCGCCTCCGACAAGTGGACCGTGACCGGTTGCTACGGCCGCGCCGAGACCGCGCTGGAGGGCCTGCAGCAATCTCCGCCGGACGCCTGCGTGGTGGATATCCAGTTGCCCGGGCTGTCCGGCATTCAACTCCTGCGCAAGGTCAAGCCGCTGTGCCCGAACACACAGTTCCTCATGGTCACGGTTTTCGAAGATGCGGACCGCGTCTTTGAAGCGCTTGCCGCCGGCGCTTCCGGCTACGTGCTGAAGCGCGACATCGACGCGAAGCTGCTGGAGTCGCTCGATGACGTCGTCGCCGGTGGTTCGCCGATGTCGAGCGGCATCGCCCGCAAGGTGGTGCAGCACTTCCAACTGCCCGTCGCGGAGCCCAGTGAGGACTACCACCTCACGCAGCGTGAAAGGGAAACGCTCGATTTGCTGGCCAAGGGCTACCTCTACAAGGAGATCGCCCATGAACTGGGAGTGCGGATGGAAACCGTCAGCTTTCACCTCGGCAACATCTACCGGAAGCTCCACGTGCGGACGCGCACGGAAGCGGTGCTGAAGTACATGAAGCGCGAGCCGGAGGCACCCTAACGCGTCAAAAAGTGACATTCTGTCGCTTTTTCCAAATTTCCAATTTGTTGGAAATGAGCAACTTGTGTAATTACTAGGTATTCATCTAGGTATCCAAGCGACATTCATTCGAGTAGGTAAGCACGGTCCACCGGGGGAATCCCGGCGGCCGGAAACCCATGAAACTCGAAGCATGCCACGATGGCCCGGGCGACGACACGGAGGGAATCGACGCTCCCCCCGGCTCAACCGGCGGAGGATACGATTGGAGCGATGCCATGCGCCAAGGGCGCGGCCCGTCCGATGAACGCCGCACGGCAATCGGTGAGTGCGACAACCCTGTCTGCAGGGCGATCCACACAATCCGCCACGACCTCGGCCTGACGCCGGGGCAGTGGAAGCAGGCCTTCCACGGACGCCGCGCTGGCGCGGCCTGACGCCATCGGGATCACCCGAATAGGGGTCCCACAAGAATATCTTCATGCCCACTTGGATTGCTAAAAAGATCACTCCTCCGAAAAGGACGATAGCCCTCGTCTGACCACCCCACATCGGACCGTGACGCAAAACCCCATGACCGCGCCCATCCCAATTTCTTCCGCCCGGCAGCGCCGGCCGCGCGGCTTCGCCCTGGTCATCTCGCTCTCGCTGATGGTGCTGATCATGGTGCTGGTCACCGGCTTGCTCGGCCTTTCCACGATCTCCCTGCGCAGCGGCGGGCGCGATATCCACGCCGCACAAGCCCGCGCCAATGCCCGCATGGCGCTGGTCATGGCGATCGGAGAACTCCAGCAGCAGACCGGCCCGGACACCCGCGTCACCGCGCGAGCCGACATCCTTGGAGAAGACCGCCCGCCGGTGCTCGGCGCGTGGAAAAGCTGGGAAGGCACCGATCACGATACCAAGGGGCGGCCGGTTTCGCCCGGCAACTACGCGTCGAAGAAAGAAGCCCGCTTTCTCGGATGGCTGACCTCCGGCGACATCAAGACCTTGCCCGACACCAAGGAGCGAAACGGCAGCGTGCCACTCGTCGGCCCCAAGACGGTGGGCGAAGGTGACGGACGGGAAGACCTGCAGATTCACCTGGAGCCGCAGCGCATTTCGGCAGCGGATGGCAACGGCGGCTTCGCCTGGTGGATCGGGGGCGAAAACCAGAAGGTACGCCTCCCCAAGCCCCACCAACCGGATGAAGACAGCGCGGCCCGCTGGTCGGTGCTGGCGAAAACCCACGCCGTGGCCGATCCCGCGCCGCTGCGGATGGAGGATCTGCTCGAAGACGCCTCGCCCGCCGATCGCACGGTCAGCCTGATGCTCGGTGATTTCATCGCGAAGAAGGACGGCCTGAATGCATCGCAGGAATTCTTTTACGACCTCTCCGCGACGTCGGTCGGTTTGCTCACGAACACCGCCACCGGAGGATGGCGCAAGGACCTCTCGCTCGCCACCGAGAACTGGAACCAGTTGCCCTCGTCGAATCTCCCCTTCTTCCGGCTCACTCCGGACAAGGACGGCAGCGCCGCCAAGCCCACTTCCAGCAACACCTCCGCCGATCGCTCGATGCTTTACCCGTGGTCTTCGTACCGTGGCTCCGCGAGCGACTTTCCGATCTACCGTCACGGCCCGGTGAGCAGTTGGGAAAACCTCCGCGACTACGCGACCCTCTACAAGAAGATCACCAGCAGCTCTTCCGGTCGCAATCGCATCGCCACCTCCTCCTTCGCGATCGATGACACCGGCAACGGCTTCAACTTCCTCCATCGTGTCCGACTGCTGCCGGTCGTCGCACGCGTCCAGTGGGTCTTCTCGCACTACGCCACGGCGACCGGTGCCGCGGGATCGAGCCAATACACCGCCCGCCTTTTGCTGACACCGGTCATCACGATGTGGAATCCCTACAGCGTGGAGATCACTTCTCCGACCGCGCTCAGCTTCTACATTCCCAAGCCGCTTCCGACCGCGCTTCGCTACAGCGTGAACGGCTCGCCGTCACCGACCTACAACTGCCTCACCTCCGGTGGCATCAACAACCAGCCGTCGCTTTCGACCGCGGGCAATCTGCAGTATCAGATCTCGTCGTCGTTCACGTTGAAGCCCGGTGAAACGCGCGTCTTCAGCCCGAATTCGGGTTCGAATGCGATCGTCCCCGCCGGCACCGTCGCCGAACTCCAGCCCGGCTATCGCGGCAAGGGCGGCCACTACTTCGATGTGAAGAATGCCGCCAACCAGACGGTCACCGGCTCCGGCGGCACCACGGTCAAGGCGGATGCCAAGTTCGACACCACCTACGACGACGCCGGCCAGACGGGCGTCGGCATCTATCTCGACATGTCGGTCGGCGGCAAGAGGCACCTCGTCTATCGCATGGTTTACACGCCCGCGATCGCCAATGACGTTTACAAGCCGCTCACCCAGCTCTCCGAGGCCACGCTGGCCGCCGCGGCGGTCAATCCAGTCCCCTTCATGTCCACCGTCTTCGGCGCGCGCATGGCCAGCAAGACCCACCTCCCGGCCAAGGGCTTCGTCCAATCCAGCCCACTGGTGAACTACACCGCCATGGGTTCGAAGGATCTCGCGGAGGCCACCATCGGCCGCGACTACGGCGGCACCAACCACCCGGTGAACTCGCCCTTCGACTACAGCTTCATCAAGCACGCCGGCATGGACAGCCAGCTCCCGAATGCCAGCGACACCACCGGGCGCGGTTACATCGTCACCGGCTTCAACAAGGCCGACGGGCTCTCGCGCTGCGTCATCGCGGAGATTCCCGTGCGCCCGCTCGCCTCGCTCGCCGAATTGCAGCACTGGGACCTGCGCTACGAGAACCCCATCCCGCCCTTCGCCTTCAATCTGATCGGCAACAGCGACGCGAGCCCCCTGCTACCCGCGAATGCGGTCGTCAACAGCGCCGACGCCAACCTCGCCGCAAACCTCCAGCACGACGACAGCTACTGCGCGAATCACCTGCTGTTCGACGATTGGTTCTTCTCCTCGATCGCGCCTGACCCGACCCACTACGGCACGGCTGGCAAGAACCTCCAGACCACCTACACCGACTTCGTTTCCGGCATCGCTCCCCTCGCCAACCGCGCCTACCATCCCATCGCCACGGATGCCGGCTTCGCGTCCGCAGCCCAAGGCAATGCCACCAAGCTTTACGACGAGCACGTGAAGAAGTCCGATGGATATCGTACGATCGCTTCCCGCTTGGAAGTGGAAGGGATGTTCAATGTAAACTCCACTTCCGTCGTCGCGTGGCGCGCCCTGCTCGGCCATGCCCGCAAGCAACGTGTGCCCTTCATCCGGGAAAGCGGCAGCGCATGGACCGTCGATAGCTCCGGCGAAACGGATCACGCGTGCAGCCGCTTCTCCATCGCCGGCGACAGCGAGGCTGGAAAGCCGGGCAGCTCCGGCAGCTTCCCGGAAGCCACCGAGTTCGCCGGTTACC
Organism: uncultured Verrucomicrobiaceae bacterium; assembly: GCA_966696705.1. Classification (GTDB taxonomy): domain Bacteria; phylum Verrucomicrobiota; class Verrucomicrobiia; order Verrucomicrobiales; family Akkermansiaceae; genus Haloferula. The sequence continues at coordinate 24,189 of CBKZPU010000024.1, forward strand.
GCGTGCTGGATGACGAGCTCATCGACCAGCTCGCGGAAGAAATCGTGAACCAGGTCCGCGCCCGCGGTCCCTTCCTTTCGCTCGCCGAGTTCGTGAACCGCCAGCTCGCTTCCGGCGATCTCGCGCTCGCCGGCGCGGTGCAAGCCGCGCTGAACGAAGTCGCCAAGGGCGGCTCCAATCCCTACGCCGAGATCGAAGCCGTCCTCACCAGCTCGGGCAAGGCCACCGCTACTCCCCCGAAGGCCGCCGACGCCGCCTACCGCCATCCCGCCGCGGCCGTAGGTTGGAACGCCTACGGCTTGCCCGGCTGGACGCGCCAGGCAGACATCCTTCGTCCGCTCGCGCCCATCCTTTCCGCCCGCGACGACACCTTCGTGATCCGCGCCCACGGCGACGCCCGCGACGACAAGGGCAATATCGTCAGCCGCGCCGTCTGCGAGGCCGTCGTCCGCCGGACCCGCGATTATGTCGATGCTTCCGACGCCGCCGACCTCGCCACGCCGCCAAAGTCGGCGATCAACAAGACCTTCGGCCGCCGCTTCGAGATGGTGAGCTTCCGCTGGCTAAACCCCTCGGAAATCTGACAGACTGATCCCATGCGCCTTCTCGTTTTTCTCTGCTGCCTGTTGCCGCTCGCCCTCTCCGCCCAAGAAAAAAGGGGTGCCCGCACCTGTCGCATCCTCTTCCTCGGCGCCGCGGACACGGATCCGGAAAAGCTCTACCTCCATGACGGTACCGCCGCTCGCGAGGTCGAGCTGCCGCGGCTGAATCTTTCCAAGATCCACGAACTGCCCGGCGGCGCGCTCACGCTGAAGATGCTCGCCGCGCCGCTCGCGCAAGATCAGCCCATCCCCGCCTCGGCACCCTCGGCCAGCGTGCCCGAAGCCACCGGCGACTTTTACCTGCTACTCAGTCCGGATCCGGCGAACAAGACCGTCCCGGTGCGCATGCAGGTCATCGATGCCACCGCCGACCGCTTCAAGCCCGGCCAAATGCTGTGGTTCAATCTCACCGCCCACGACGTCGGCGGCAGCGTCGGGAAGCAACAGCTCGTTCTCAAGGCGCGTTCGAAGCTCATCCTCGATCCGCCCGCATCCGCGGTGGAATCATACAACGTGAACCTCACCTTCCGCATCGCCGGCAAGGACGCGCTGTACCCTCTCTGCGAGACGCAGTGGAACCACGATCCCGCCACGCGCACCATCGTCTTCGTCATCAATGAAGCCGGCAGCCGCACGCCGCGGGTGCTGGGATTTCCCGACCATCGCGTGTCATCCGGAAAGAACCCGTAACCGCCTCTCCGTTCCTGTCTCACCCGTCTCATGCAACGCTTCGCTTCACCCCTTTCGCTGTTCCTCATCGCGCTGCCGCTCCACGCCCAGGAATGGAAACCGCTTTTCAATGGCCGAAATCTCGACGGCTGGACCGGCGACCCGCGTCTTTGGCGTGTCGAGGAAGGCGTGTTGATCGGCGAGACCGATGACGCCGGCCGCAAGCTCGCCGCGAATTCCTTCCTCATCTGGAAAGATGGCGAGATCGCCGACTTCGAACTTGAATACCAAGCCCGCGTCACCGGCGGCAATAATTCCGGCGTCCAGTACCGCAGCCGCGTGCTGGATCCGAAGCAGTGGGTCGTTGGCGGCTACCAGATGGACCTGCATCCGGAGCCGAAGTACCTCGGCATGCTTTATGAGGAAAAGGGTCGTGGCATCGCTTGCGAGAGCGGCCAGAAAGTGGAGCTCGCCGACAAGCCGAAGGTCACCGGTTCGCTCGCTCGTCCCGCCACGAATCTTGCCGAGTGGAACACCTATCGCATCGTCGCGAAGGGCGACACCGCCACGCACTACATCAATGGCAAGCCGGTCGCCGAGATCCGTGATGTCGATGCCGCGAAGCGTTCGCTGAAAGGCGTGCTCGCCTTGCAAGTCCACGCCGGACCCGCGATGACGGCGGAGTTCAAGGACCTGCGCCTGCGCGCCTTCACTCCGGCCCCCGTGGCCGCTCCGGCGAAAGCCACCGCCACCGCCCAAGCGACCGAGCCGACCATTTCCTGGATCTGGCAAAACGAGTCCCCCGCCGATAACCAGAAGGCTTATTTCCGCCGCGAGTTCACCCTGCCGCGCGACATCGTCTCCGCCTCGCTCACGGTCACGTGCGACAACTGGCAGCGCGTCTGGATCAATGGCAAGGACCTCGGGTGGTCGAGCGAGTGGGGCGCGCCCGCGAACCACGATGTCATCAAGCACATCGTCCACGGCGGTCGCAACGTCATCGCCGTGGAAGGCCGCAACCAGGAAGGCAGCGCCGGCATGGCTCTGCGTTTCACCGCCACCCTGAAGGGCGGCCGCAAGGCATGGATCGTCTCCGATGAAAAGTGGCAGACTTCCCTTGAAGCGCCTCGCGGCTGGCAAGAGCCGCGGTTCGCGCCGCGCGATTGGACGCCCGCCGTCACCATTGGAAAAATGGGCGATGGCCCGTGGGGCCTGGTCCTCCAGCCGGAGGCCGAGGGCGGCACCACGCCGGCCGATGTCAGCGACAAGTATCAACTGCTCCCTGGCTTCAAGCTCGAGCGGCTCTATCAGGTGCCGAATGTCCAGGGCTCGTGGGTCGCGATGACCGTCGATGGCTCCGGCCGTCTGCTCTGCGCCGACCAGTACGGCAAGATCTACCGCGTCACGCCCGCCACCAAGCCGGACCAGGAAACGGTGGTTACCCCGACCGCCATCCCGCTCGCAGGCGCCCATGGCCTGCTGTGGCACGAGGGCGTGCTGTGGGTGACCGTGAACGAAGGCCCCGAGCCCGCCGGTGTCTATCGTGTCACCGACAGCGACCGCGACGGCGAGCCGGACAAGGCCGAACGGGTTCTGACGGTCAACGGGCGCGGCGAGCACGGCCCGCACGCGCTGGTCCCGTCGCCGGATGGAAAGTTCATCTACTTCGTCGCCGGCAACTTCACCGACCTGCCGGAGATGAAGGACTCGATGGTTCCCAAGGTCTGGGCGGAGGACCAACTCCTGCCGCGCCGGCCGGACGCCCGCGGCCACGCCCAGGACCGCTTCGCGCCCGGCGGCTGGGTCGCCCGCTGCGATGCAGACGGTTCCAACTGGACGCTCGTCGCCAGCGGCTTCCGCAATACCTACGACATCGCCTTCAACGATCGCGGCGATCTCTTCGGTTACGACTCCGACATGGAGTGGGACCTCGGCATGCCGTGGTATCGTCCGACCCGCATCTGCCACATCGTCCCTGGCGCGGAATTCGGCTGGCGCCACGGCACCGGCCCCTGGCCGATCTACTATGAAGATAGTATGCCGCCGCTCGTGGAAATGGGCCCGGGCTCGCCCACCGGCATGCTTTCCGGCAAGGACGCCAAGTTCCCCGCGAAGTACCAGCGCGCGCTCTACGCCTTCGACTGGACCTACGCCACCATTCACGCGATCCACGTCACGCCGGACGGCGCGGGCTACAAGGCCGAGCGCGAGGAATTCCTCGCCGGCACTGGCATGCCCCTGACCGACGCCACCATTGGCAAGGACGGCGCGATGTACTTCATGACCGGCGGCCGCCGCACCGCTTCCGCGCTGTGGCGCGTCACCTACACTGGCAGCGAATCGGTCGCACCGGTACCATTCAAGGCCAAGGAAGCCACGCTTGCCAACAAGGAAGGCGCGTGGGACCGCCTCGGCTCGCCGGACCGCATCGAGCGCTTCAACTCACGCACCGCCATCGAGCATGCCGGTCCCGGCCCGATCGCCCAGAAGCTCGCCGCGGAGAAAGACCCGTGGAAGGTCATCGGCGGTTCCCTCGCCCTCGCCCGCACCGGCACGGCCTCGCAGCGCGGCATCGTGCTCGACGCCTTGGTCGGCCTCGATTGGGCGAAGCTCGACGTCCAGCAAAAGCTCAACTGGCTTCGTGCCGCCGGTCTGGCCTTCGCCCGCCATGGCGAACCGACCGCCGACGAACGCACCAAGCTGCTCGCCAAGATCGACGCCGCCTTCCCGTCGAACCAGAGCGATGTGGATCGCGAACTGTGCCGCATGCTCTGCTACCTGCAGGCACCCGGCATCGTCGGGCGCACGCTGGCGCTGATGGACACCACCGGCCCGGCACCCGCGCCCGACTGGCTCGCCGTCGCCAAGCGCAATGCGCAGTACGGAGCCGATGTCGAGAAGATGATCGCCAACCTGCCACCCGCGCAGGTCATCCACTACATCTACTGCCTGCGCGTCGTGAAGGGTCCGTGGAGCCAGGAGGAGCGCAAGCGCTTCTTCGCGTGGTTCGGCCGCCTGTTGGAAAAGAGCGGCGGCGCGAGCTATGGCGGCTTCATCCAGGACCTCCGCAAGCAGGCGCTCGAAACCGCCACGCCGGAAGAGCGCGAATGGATTGCCAGGATGGCTCCCGCTCCGACGACCAACCCGCTCGCCAACCTGCCGCCCACCCAAGGCCCCGGTCGCGAATGGACGGTCGCCGAAGTCGAAAAGCTTGCCGCGGGTGGCCTGAGCGGTCGCAGCAAGGAGAACGGCAAGAAGATGTATCAAGCCGCGCTCTGCGCCGCCTGCCACCGCTTCGATGGCGAAGGCGGCTCGGCCGGTCCCGACCTCACCGCCGTCGGCGGACGCTTCAGCGTGAAGGACCTCGCCGAATCCATCCTCGAACCCAGCAAGGTCGTCTCCGACCAATATGCCTTCGACACCATCATCAAGCACGATGGCTCACAGGTCGTCGGCAAGCTTATCGAGGAGAAGGACGAACACTGGATCATCGCCACCAGCCCCTTCGATTTCAGCTCCACCAGCGAGATCGAGCGCAGCCAGATCAAGGATATCAAGCCCTCGCCGGTGTCCCCGATGCCCGCCGGCCTGATCAACCGCCTCAACCCGGAGGAACTGAAGGACCTGCTGGCTTACTTGCTGGCGAAGTGAGGTTCGGCAACGTGCTTCGCGAAACAAGCAAGGGCGGACCGGTTCGGTCCGCCCTAACTTTTGCAAAGCCACTCAATCCCCGAACTTCGCCGTGAGCTTCGGGAGCTTTTCGGCGTTGAGGTCCATGTCCTCGAAGTCCCATTCCTCGCCGGAGGGCTCCAAGGCGGGCGGATTGTCGGAGAGAGGAATCTCCTCGTCGGTGAGGGATTGATAGACTTGGCCTGCGACGTAGCCGAACTCCTCGTTGGAAAGGAAGTCCTCTTCTTCCAACAGATCGGCAAGCGCGTCGGGGTCGGCGAGGGCGGCCTCGAAAACCTGCTGGCCGCGGGAGATCAGGCCATAGCGGAAGTCGATGAAGCCATCGTCCGAGCAGCCGCCTTCCATCAGATGGGCAGCCCCCCACAGCGGCCAGGTGTAGGCGCGCGCGTGCGCTTCATCGAAGTGGCGCTGGAAGTCCGCGATCTCGACCGGCTCGAGTTCCTCGAGGCGGGCGGCGAGTTCGGCGGCGGCGTCCTCGGGATCGAGGCCATCGAGGAGTTTCCAGAATGGGTTCTTGTCCATGCGGGCGGCGACAAAAGCAGATGAGAGGCAGGCGGGAAGCGAAAATGTGCGGGCGGGCCGCTGGCGGAGAGGCTTCGCCGGTGCCGCCGGGGCAGATCCGGGCGCTGCCCCTTGAATGCGAAACGCACTAACAGCCGCACGCAGTTTGGCAGCTTCTTCGCGCGCTTTGCCTTCGGGCCATGACGCCGGTCACGCCGGTTGCAGCCACTTCCTCAGGGTGGCCACGTCGTTCTTCATCGCATCAAGCGTGCGGGCGACGTGGTCCTTGCCACTGACGTATTCGATGTGGATGGAGATCGGCGTGGTGGCAGGGAGGAGCTGGCGGACCAGCGCGGCGGACTTCGGATTCACCGATCCTTCGCCGAGCGGGCAGGCATTCCATTGACGGCCATCGAGGCGGTAGTCCTTGAAGTACACCGACACGATGTGCGGCGCGGCGCGGTGCAGGTTCAGTTCCCAAGCATTGCCCCCCTCGACGGTGGCGTGGGCGAAGTCGAAGGCGAGGCCGAGCTGGGCGGGATCGATGCCATCAAGCGCGGAGACCATGTCCCAAATCGGCCCGCCCGCGTAGTCGTTGCCGCGGTGGTTCTGGTACTGGCCTTGCACGCCAAGTTCCTTGTTCATCGCGGCGATATCGACGAGCTTGGCCTGGATGTCCGCGAGCTGCGGAGCGATCGGCTTCTTCAGATCGTAGCGGTAGTGCTTGAGGCGGTAGCGCTTGATGCCGAGCGCGGCGGCGGTGCGGAGTACCTTCTCGTGCTCGTCGTTCACCTGATCGACGTCGGAGGACAAAATGACGATCTCGAGGCCGCGCTTCTTGAACGCCTCGGCGAAGGCGGGCAACTTGTCCGGCACGTCCTTCGGTTCAATGTGGCCGCCAGCGCGGATCGGAGCCTCGATGCCGGTCACGCCGAGCGCGGCGATCTTTTCCGCGAGTTCATCCGCGGGGACCTTTTCGAGCATCTTGGTGAAGACAGCGAGCGGGCGCTCCGCCGCCGGAGCGTTTTCGGCCGCGAGCAGGGGCGAAACGCCAGCGGCGGCGAGGGCGAGGGCGGAAGATTCGAGGAATTGCCGGCGGTGCATGGTTGCCAACGCTGACCGCTGCTCCGGAGATTTCAATCCACCGGTTCGGGTAGGTGGGGTGCGACGTCGCGGTTGTCTCCCGCTCATTCCCGCCCCATGGTTCCCGCATGTCCCCGGCCGATGCGATCAAGCAACTCGCCCGCGAGACCGGCTTCGACGATTGCCGGATCGCGGCCGCGGGCGTGGCGACGCATGCGGATGCCTTTCGCGAATGGATCGGTGATGGCTGCCACGGCGACATGGGGTGGATGGAACGCACCCCGGAGCGGCGCTGCGACCCGCGCGAGGTGCTGCCCGGCTGCAAGGCGGTGGTCTGCCTGGCGCTGAACTACTATCCCGGCCGTAGCGCGGGTGAGGGCTACCGGATCGCCCGCTACGCGTGGAACGACGACTACCACGACATCATCGAGAAAATGCTGCGGAGAATGGACGAGGGCATGCAGACGCTGGGCGGCACGCAGCGCTTCTATGTCGATACCGGCCCGGTGCTGGAACGCGACTTCGCCAGCGACGCGGGGCTCGGCTGGAATGGCAAATCGACCGTGCAAATCCACCGCGAGATCGGCACCTGGTTTTTCCTCGCCGAGCTACTGACGACGCTGGACCTGCCGCCGGACCCGGCCTTCGGCGACCATTGCGGGAAATGCACCCGCTGCATCGATGCGTGCCCGACGAAGGCGATCACCGCACCGCATCGGGTCGATGCGCGGCGCTGCATCTCCTACCTGACCATCGAGCACAAGGGACCGATCCCGGAGGAATTCCGCGAGGCGATCGGCGACCGCCTCTACGGCTGCGACGCGTGTCTGGAGGCGTGCCCGTGGAACCGCTTCGCCCAAGAGTCGCGGGAAGCGCGTTTCCACGCCCGCGAGGCGGTGTTCGCGATGAAGGCCCGCGATTTCCTCGGGCTGGATGACGACAGCTTCCGCGCGCTTTTCTCGAAGTCACCCATCAAGCGGATCAAGCGTCCGCGCTTCCTCCGCAACGCCTGCGTGGTGCTCGGAAACACCGGTGGAGCGGACGACCTGCCGGCACTGGAGCAAGCGGCGGCCGATCCTGACCCCTTGATCGCCGAACACGCGTCCTGGGCGGTGAAAAAGATCCGCGAACGACTGGCGAAAATCCCGTCTCCCAACTAAACCCGGGGGACGGAATAGGCCGTGCATTTCTAGCCAGCCATGGAATCCAGCGACGAGAACCTCGACGAATTCGTGAGCGAATTGACCCGCTGCCAGATGGATCTGTTCTATTTCATCCGCGCGCTGACCGGCGACATGCACGCGGCCTACGACATCCGGCAGGCGGTGAACATGGTGCTGTGGAAGAAGCGCGAGAAATTCCGTCCGGGCTCGAGCTTCAAGAACTGGTCGTTCCAAATCGCGCAACTGGAGGTGAAAAGCCACCTGCGCAAGCAGCGGAAGTCGCCGCTGGTGACCTTCGACGACAAGCTCTTCGACCTCTTCGCCACCGAATTCGCCGAGACCGTGGACGAGTTGCCCGAGCGCCGGGCCGCGCTTTCCAACTGCCTGGGCAAACTCACGCCGAAGGACACCGAACTGCTGCGCCACCGCTACTGGAGCGGCGGCTCGCTGGAGACGCTGGCGAATGACACCCACCGCAGCGTGGGCACGCTGAAGGCGCGGCTCCACCAGCTCCGCGCCGGACTGCGGCGCTGCATCGAGGGCCAACTCCAGCAACCCGAGAGCTCATGAGCAGGCCGAGCGAGACCGTGCCGCTGATTCACGAGTTGATCGACGGCAGCATCGGCAAGGAGGACTTCGCGCGACTCCAGGAAATCCTGCTGCGCGACCCGGCGGCGCGCCGCGACTACTACGCGCTGCTGTGCACCGACCAGCTTCTCGTGGACACCTATGAGATGCCGGACTACTTGGCCGCGCACGCGAAGGTGGTCACCATGCCCACGGTCAAGCGGCGCAAGATCGGCAAGGTGCTGCTCGCCCTCGCCGCGGTGGTGGTGGCCGGGATCTTCACCGCGATGGTCATTCATGCGAACACCCCGCGGGTGACCATGACCGCTTCCGTGGACAGCCATTTCCTGATCGACGGGAAGGAGGCGACTTCGAAGTTCTGGAAAAAGGGCGAAGTGCTCGATGTGCACGACGGGATGTTGGTCGTGCGGCTGAATCCCTCCGCCGAAGCCAGCATCGACGGCGAGGCGAGTTTGCGACTGCTGAGCAATGACGGCGATCTCGAGCTGCGGCGTGGCCGGACCTTTTTCCGCGCCGGAACGGACGCGCCCGGCTTCGACGTGAAGGTGGCCGGGGCGACCGTGCGGCATGTCGGCACCGACTTCGGGATCCGCGCGCTGGACGATGGCTCCTGCGACGTTCACGTGCTGGGCGGCAGTGTGGAGATCAAGCGGCCGGGCACGGACAAGCTGGTGTTGTCCGCGGGCGAATCCGCATCGTGGCGCGATGGCGGGCCGACCCGGCGAGCCGCGGCGGAGCGGACGGCCTTCCGCCAATCGCCGCCGTTGGAACAGGTGATTTTCGACGACGACTTCAGCGAACCGGCGGGCACGGTGCTCGCTGGCAAGCAGCCGGACACGGGCAAGCCGTGGAAGATCGTCGAGCAGCAAGGCATCATGACCGCGGGCGGCGGACGGCTCGACACCTCGGGCGGCTTCCGCCATTTCTCAGCCGTCTTCGCCGATCCTCCGGCGGGTGATGGCCGCCAGGTGCTGGTGACGACCTTCACCACCACGCCGCCAGCCGTGATGGGAGACAAGAAGACCCGCCGCAGCGGCATCGAGCGGATCACGCTGATGGACGCGAACGGCAAGCGCCTGTGCTCGGTGGTGGCCTTGGCCCGCGAGGACCACTGCTGGCGGCTGCGCGATGATGTCGCCGGGAAGGAGTCCAACTTGACCCGCTTGTCCGCACTCGAGACCCACGACCTCACCCTGCGCTACGACCCCGTGGCCGGGAAGATCACCCTGCACGCCGGGACCAATGCCCAGGGAGAGACGCTGGCGGAACTCACCACCGAAGCGAAGGCGATGCCCGTGTCGCTGGAGCTGTGGAACGACTACGGCGGCGACTTCGCCCTGAGCCGGCTGACCGTGCGACACGTGCGCTATCCCTGACCACGGCTACACCTTTCGCGTGAAACGCGGCGCCGGATTTCCGTCAGGATCGGTGCCGCATGCCCGCGGAACCGCCGCACGCCTCGCGCTTCACCAGTACCTGCTGAACCCTCGTCGGAGCGGTAGCTTCCTCAATGGTCGCCGGCCGTGTCGGGAAACGCCTTGCGAAAACGCTCACGAGCCCGCTCGACCACGCGGCTTTCCAGCTTGGTCAAGCCGCCGTGCTCCCGGTCGGCGCGGGTGACTTCGTCAAGGGCGTGCCAATGGCGCTCGGTCGCGAGCAGCGGTGCCCGACACGCGAGCAGCAGTGCTGTCAGCATTGCGAATGGCGCGAGGACCCGCTGGCAAAGCAACACGCCGCCGAGGGCATGGTCGCGGGAAGCGAAAACGACCGAGCCAGCCTCCCACAGCAGCCACAGCAAGGACAGGCCGCCCGTGGCGGCAACCGCTTGCAGGTATCGCTCCTCGTTCCCCGAAATCCAGCGCACTCCTCCGGCCAAGGGAATCACCGCCGCCGCGATGCCTGCCATCGTCCAACCGATCCACGGGCGGGCAGGTTTCAGGGCGAGGAATCCGGCGCGAGTTGACACCCGCCAGCGCGCGGTCTGAACCACCGTCAAAAGCGTGAACACCAGCGCCGCCCCGGCTTGGATCAACATCGGGCGCGGCCCATATTCACTCATGCCAATATCGCGCAGCCCGAAGGGAGTCCAACGCGTGATCCCGAAATACCACAGCGCCGGCAGGGCGATCCCGAGACCGGCGATCCACAAGATATCGGCCGGTTGAAACAACGGAGACAACCCGGCAGCGAGGCCGTTCACCCGGCGACCGCGGCGAATGCTTTCGATGGCGGCACCGGTGAAAAAAAGCAGCGCCACGATGGCCGCGGCCAAACCGAGCATCCGCTCCACGACGGCGTACTCGACCCGCCGGCCGGGCTCGAATGCGCTCGCATCGAGCGTGATGTCAGGGACCGGCCCCATCACCATCAACCCGGCCAGCGAACTCAGCGGACGCGAGTCGGAGATAGGACGACCCATCGCCGCCCGGTAGTCCGCGAGTTGCTTCTGAATGTCATCCAACCGGGCTTCCTCCTCGCGCAAGTGAAGGTCCCGGCTCGCTTGGAGCATGACCTTGCCATCGTTGTGCCAGCTACTGGCCGCGACCATCTGCTCCAAGATGGAGGTTCCACTCACTCCCAACCGGCCGGCCAACCGCTCCCAAGATGTAATCAAAGCGGCGAGTTCCTTCGCGTTCTTTCCCGCGACGGCCTGCTGGGCCGCCTTGCTGAAGGTGCTCGCGGCCTCGAACTGCTCCCGGCTCGTCGGCATCCAAAGGGCCGAAATCGAGTAAAGGTGGAGCCGGGTCTCCTCTGCCAGGGTCTCGGTCGGCCCAAGCATGGCCAAGCGGCGGTTGCGGAGTTCCGGCAGGTGGCGCACGAATCGCGGTGCCGCGGCGCTTTGCCGGAGCAGGTCGAGCGCATCTTGAGAAAACGTTTCCCCGGCGGGCGGCCCCTTGGCCTTCCACTCCCCGTTCTTTCCCATCGCTTCGAGGAAAGGCCACAGGCCGTTGTCAGGCTCGAGGCGCCGCCAGGTTTCCGCGAAATCGGGCGGCAGGCCTTGCTTCGCGGCGATGCGACGGTGAACGAGTTCCTCGTAAATCCCCAGCTGGTCGGGATGAAGTTCCCACTGTCGCTGCAGATTCCTCGCCGCCTCTTGGTCCGAGCCGACTCCGGCAAAAACGAAGGCACGCGTCTCCTCGTCCAATTGCTCCCGAAATCGCCCCTCGAAGTCGAGATACGACCCGAAGCTCATGAGGTTTTGGAGAGCCCTCATTTCGGACAGCGCCTGCTTCACCTGCCAATGCGCGCACAGGCCCAGCACGAGGAGCGCCCCGGCCGCGAGGCACACCGGTTTCCAAAACGATCGAAGCCGGCTCGATGCCAGTCGCGCCGTGACGCTCGCGAGATCTCCGCCACCACCATGGGCCAATCGGCCCAACACTTCGGCGCGGGCGTCCTCCCGGAGTTCCGGTGATTCCTCCAATGGCCTCGTCGCCAGCTCCGCGAATCGTTCGTGCTCCGGCGTCATGTCGCTTCAAGATAGCGGCGAACCTCGGCGGGCACGAATTCGGCATCCGTCGCTTCTTCCACGGCGAGCCGCATCTGCGCCTTGATGACGAGCGGATCGACCGGCGGCAGGTAGCCGTGCAGACAGCTGCGCAACGCTTCCTGTGCGGAAGGCGTGCCGGTCTTTGTCAGGCGATAGGCTTTCACCGCCAGCGCTTCCGCCGCGCCCGGCGTCAACCACGGCGGGACCAAGGGCAGCAGCGCGGCCTTCGCGGCGTCATCGAGCGGAATGCCGCGGCGCTTGCACAGCGCGCCTAACAGGACCATCCCCTCCTCGGCCGTGGCGGTCGGGAAAATCGGCACCTTCACGTCGATGCGGCCCGGGCGCTTCAGATCGACCTCGATCAAATCCGGCCGGCTCGACGCGAGCACCCACAGGATCTTGCCGCGATTTCGCGTGTCGGACATTTCCGCGGCGAGCATCGAGTAAACGCGGCTCGAAACACCGGAGTCGCCACTGCCTGCCGCACGGCGGCCGAGCGCTTGGTCAGCCTCATCGATGAAGACGATGCAACGTCCCAGCGCGTGGAGCAGCGCGAAGATCTTTTCCAAGTTCGCCTCGGTCGAGCCCACCCACCGATCGCGGAAGTTCCGCAGCGTGACCACCGGCACGCCCGCTTCACCGGCGAGGCATTCGGCGAGGAAGGTCTTTCCGGTGCCGACCGGTCCACAAAAGAGATAGCCCATCGGCAGCGCCGCGACCTCATCCTGTTTCCACAGCGAGAGATCCTGCCGCAACCGCGTCTTCACACCTATCAGACCAATCACATCGTCAAGGGTCCGGTCGGGCTCGATGAAGTCGATCAGCTCTCCCGCATCGCGCTCGACCAATGCCTTCCGCAACTCGCCGAGATCGGCATCGTCCAAGGGCGTTCCCGCGTGATTGCGACGGCGCAGGAAGGCCTCCAGTGCCGCGATCGATGTCCCCGCCAGCCGCGAAGCGATGCGCGTGAAATCCGTACCCGCCGCCAGCGCCTTCGGGCATTCGGGGGCGAGCACTTGCAGCGCGCCGGCCAGTTCCGCGGTGTCCGGCAAGGGCAGCTCGATCTCCGCCGCACGCGGGTTCGTGGCGACCAGCGGATGGAGGCTGTGAATGCGGTCCGCCACCAGGAACACCGCCTGACCGTGCGCCGCCAAGGTCGTGTCACCGCCCCACGAGCGGACCAGCGAGGCGATCGCGCTCAGCTCGTGATTCATCGTCTGCGGCAACACCGGCACGTAGAGCTGGGCATCCCGCAGCACCACCGCCACGGACACCGGCTTGGCACCCACCGCGCGCAGATTGCGCGCATACTGGAGAAAGCGGGCGATGGCCCGGATCGCTGGCAGCGGTAGCGAGGGCAAGTCGCCGATCTCCTTCAAGGCCGGCCAATCGGCAAACACTTCCTTGCCCCGTTCGACCCGCAATCCGAAGCCGGGATCGTAACTCAGCACCACTTGGAAGCGCGGCAGCAGCACATCTAACAGGTAGTCATTCAACCGCCCAAGCCTCGGGCCGTCCGGCAAGCGCAGCAGCATGCGGTCGGCGACATTGCCGTGGAGGATGAATTGACCCGCCGCGCCGCTTTCATAGCGCGCGACGATCTCGGTGGCCCAGGACGGAAGAGACATCGCGTGGAAGGACACTGTGCCGGCGGGGGGATGTCGATGGGAAAGGCGGACTACATTCCACCTACCACGGAGGCGCTGAACGACACACAGCCCCGGATGGACATGGCTCCGCGGATTTGAGATAAGCCTCGCGGCGGTCCCCCGGCGTCATCGTTTTGCGATCACCCATGAAAGCCCACAACACCTCGCGCCGCCGCTTTCTCGGCCAAGCCAGTTGCTCCGCTGTCAGCTCGATCCCGCTGCTGAACACGCTGCTCAACCTGCGGCTCGCCAGCTCGATCGCCAACGCCGCGCCACCAGTCGCCGGTGAATATCGCGCCATCGTCTGTCTGTTTCTCGCCGGCGGAAATGACAGCTTCAACCTGCTCTCGCCCTACAGCGGGCCCTCCGCCACCCACGCGAACTCGCGCACGGAGTACGAGCAAAGCCGCGGCAACCTCGCGCTCGACTTGGCGGGCCTCCATGAGATCCACCCGACCAACACGCCGGGCCGCACCTTCGCCGTCCATCCCTCGATGCCGAACCTGGCCGCGCGCTTCGAAGCCGGCGATGCCGCCTTCGTGGCGAATGTCGGCACCTTGATCGAGCCGGTCTTCAACCGCGGCGAAGTCATCGCCGCCACCAAGCGCCTGCCGCTCGGACTGTACTCGCACTCCGACCAGATCGAGCAGTGGCAAACCAGCGTCCCGCAGAGCCGCACCGGCATCGGCTGGGCCGGCCGGATGATGGACCTGATCAAGGGCATCAATCCCGGCCAAGCGGTCTCGATGAACATCTCCATCGATGGTAGCAATGTCTTCCAAAGCGGCGTGACTGGTGCGGAGTATGCCGTCAGCGCGGGCCATAGCGATGGCTCCGGCGGAGGCGCCACGCCGCTCACCGGCTACAAGGCCGGCTACGACGTGAATAGTACTTTCACCAATGCCGCCAGCACCGCCATCGACAGCATGCTGGCGCAGCAGTACGGCCACCTGCTGCAGGAGACCTTCCAGAAGAAACGCCGCGAGGCGCAGGAGGCCTACGAGATGTATGCCGCCGCCACGGCACCGGCCCTGCCCCCCACCGCCTCCTTCACCAACGGCAATCCGATCAGCCGCCAGCTCCGTCAGGTGGCCAAGGCGATCATGGGCCGCAACCAGCTCGGTGCGGTGCGCCAGACCTTCTTCGTCCAGCGCGGCGGCTGGGATCACCACAGCGAAACCTTGCCCCTCCAGCAGGGAATGCTGGCTGAAGTGGATCAGGCCATCGGTGAATTCTGGCAGGCTCTCGTCGCGCTCGGCATCCAGGACCAAGTGGTGCTGTTCACCGCCTCCGACTTCGGCCGCACGCTGACCAGCAATGACCGCGGCTCCGACCATGCGTGGGGTGGCAATCACTTCGTGCTCGGCGGCAGTGTCGGTGGCAGAAAAATCTACGGCCAGTATCCCAGCCTCGCCCTCAATCCCGACAGCGGCACCGAAGTGAACCCGCTCGATACCGGCCGCGGCCGGCTGATCCCGACGACGAGCTGCGACGAGTACTTCGCGGAACTCGCCCTATGGCTCGGCGTGCCGCCCTCAAGCCTGCATCTAGTGCTGCCGAACGTCGGGAATTTCTTTACCCCCGGCCCGACCGGACCGCTGGGGTTCCTCGCGTAGGGAAGCGTCCCATCCCATTTCGTCCATTTCGTTCGTTTCGTTGTTCCTACGCCAACCGCACTGCTGGCCCTCAGCGCAGGGCTCCCTCGTTCTAAAACGCCGCACCAGGAGCCGGAGGCCCGGACTGCGCGCAGCCTGCTGCCGCCCAATGCCAGCAGCCCTGCTGCGGGGAAGCGCGGGAAAACTGCGAGCACAACGAAACGAGCGAAACGGACGAAATTCGAAGGAGTGGAGGGCGGATCGTCTCTACCCGCGAGGCCGCGCGGATCCTCGCCTTCAGGCACTTCCAAAACGCGGTAACCCTGCTTCTCAGCGAGATCCGGATTGACTTGCCGCCACTCTCCTAACACTCTCCCGACCCTTCGATGAATCCGCTGTCCGCCACATGCCGCTCGCTCTCGCACCTCGTGTGCGCCGGGCAGACCGCTGGCCTGTGGCATTCCATCGTCCGTCCGCTCGTGGCGAATTTCCGCAAATACGAACGCGCGCGGCGGGATGAAATCGTGATGGAATAGACTGACACTCCAGAACCGTTTTCGCCCCGTCCGCCGCACCGGCAGACGGGGCTTTTTGTTTTCCGCCCCATGACCCCGAACCCGACATCAACGCCCCGCGATACCACGCTGTGGCAGGACCTGCGCGCCCTGCCCGGACAGTACTGGATCCTCTTCAGCGGCACGCTCGTGAATCGCTTCGGGCACTTCGTGATCCCGTTCCTGGCCATCTACCTGCGCCAGCAGGGGCACGATGCACGGACGGTCGGGCTCACGCTAGGTTCGTACGGCGCGGGTGCATTGGTCGCCGGGGCGATTGGCGGCTACCTCGCCGACCGCATCGGCCGGAAGCCGACCATGCTGCTCTCCTGCGGCGGTGCGGCGTTGTTCATGATGGTGCTGTCGCAGGCGCATGGCGTACCGGCCTTGGTCAGCGCCACCTTCATGACCGGCCTGCTCACCGCGATGTACGGCCCCGCCGCCGGTGCCTTGATCGCGGATCTGGTGCCGCCCGAGCTGCGCGTGCGCGCCTTCTCCTGCCAGCGGCTGGCGATCAACTTCGGCTTCGCCGCCGGGATGGCCACTGCCGGCTTCATGGCGCGGCATTCCTTCGCGGCGCTTTTCATCGCGGATGCGGGCACCACCATCATCCTCGGCCTCACCGTGCTCTTCGGCCTGAAACCGCGGCCCGGCACCGCCACCGCGAGCAATGGCGGCTGGACGCACGCGCTGAAACACATGCGCGGCAATGCGCCCTTCGTGCTCGCCACCTTCGCCTCGCTGCTCATCGGCATCGTCTTCTGGCAAATGAGCAGCAGCTACGGCCTGCAAGCCACCGAGGGCGCCGGACTCGACGAACGCGCCTACGGCCTGCTCATGGCGTTGAACGGCATCCTCATCGTCTTCCTGGAGCTGCCGCTCACCGGCTACACCCGGCGCTTTAACCCCGTCCACGCCATGGCCGCCGGCTACGCCGTCATCGGCCTCGGCATGGGGCTGAATGCGCTCGGCGCGAGCCTGCCGCTGCTAATCATCAGCATGATCATCTTCACCGCCGGCGAAATGGTCGCCCTGCCGGTGGCCAACAGCTACATCGCCGGCCTCGCTCCGGATGAAATGCGCGGCCGCTACCAGGGCATCTCCTCCATCAGTTGGAGCTGCGCCACCATGACCGGCCCGTCGCTGGGCATCGCGCTATGGCAATTCAGCCCGGCGATGCTGTGGACCGCCACCCTCGTCGCTTCCGCCACCGCCGCCGTGCTGATGCTCGCCACCCGCCGGGCCGTGACGGAGGAATGATCTGGTAACGCCCTTTGCCCGGGATGTTGCCGGACGGCGCTCCGCCCGCCCGCGGAGAAGCAACCACCGAACCGGGAATGGCTCGCGCTTTCGGTTGTCGCATCCGGAACCTCATGCAGATTGAACGATGCTTCTGTGGGTCAAGATCGCTCTGAGCATCGTCATCATGGAAATCCTCGGTGGACTGGGTGGCTACCTCACCGCGTCCTCCATCGGCTCATGGTATGTCGCGCTCGAACGCCCGCCCGGCACGCCGCCGAATGCGGTCTTCGGCCCGGTGTGGACGGTCCTCTACGCGCTGATTGGCATCGCCTTCGCGCTCATCTGGCACCGCGCCCCCGCCGGCCCCGCCAAACGAGGCGCGCTCACCGCGTTCTTCATCCAGCTCGCCCTCAATCTCGCGTGGACGCCGGTCTTCTTCGGCGCGCATCAACTCGCCGCGGCGCTGGTGGTCATCGTGCTGCTGATCATCGCGATCATTGTCACCATCGTCCGCTTTCGTCCGCTTGATCG
>CBKZPU010000025.1:0-41524 GCA_966696705.1 uncultured Verrucomicrobiaceae bacterium
CGCAAGAAGGCCCCGCTCGCCACGACGGGAACGGGGCCTGGTGCTCGGTCGATCGAAGAAGAATCGGAGTTATTCTCCGGGCTGGTGCAACTGCACGTTACCGCCGCCGAGGATGCCTTCGGCTTGGTAGCCGTTCGAGAGCTCGATGCCGAAGGTGTCGGCGTCGCCGGGCTCGCCGTGATCCGCGGCTTCGACGCGGTAGGTGAAACCACCCGCGCCATCGATCTCCGCGGTGCCTTCCATGAAACGGCTGTCAGGAACGCTGCCGACGCCATATGCGGTAACGGTGAGTGCCTTCACTTTCATGCCGGTGGCGTGGTCCTTGAACGTCAGGTGACCGGTCAGGACGCCATCGACGTAGCCGCCGCTGAGGCCGAAGCTGCGCTTGTCGTCCGGGCCGGGAATCCAACCGCCGCCGCTGATCGAGTCATCGCCGAAGGGCGGTGGCGGCTCAAGGCTGTCGTAGCCGGCGCGGGCGGAGGCGACGACGACTTCCACGCCGCCGTCGATGACCAGCCGCAGCGCGTTCACGGTAATCGAGGTCGCGGTGACGATCCGCTCGTTGATCACCAACTGGCCGCCGGGCAGTGCCACCGTCTGGTTCGGCTCGCCGGTCAGCTCGACAGGGGTGCCGTTCACGTTCAGGTCCCCGATTTCCGATGCACCCGCGAGTCCGGTGCCGCCACCCGCTTGGAAGACGGCCAGCGCGCGGGCCATCGCGAAGCCGGCTTCGATCACGACGCCATTCGCCGTGAGCGCGATGTTGCCGGCCGAGGCTTCGGAGCGGGTGCGATCGACTTGGCCGACCACGGCGGCATGGCCGATCTCCCCGCTCAAGCCATCCACGCCGTCGAGGGTGAGGAACGAGGACTCGAGCGAGCCGCCTTCTTCCGGGAGTTCGCCGGTGTCGCCCCAGGTGACTGGCGTGCCGAGCACGTTCACGCCAGCCACGATCGCCCGGCCGCTGTAGTCGGCCTCGGGGTAAGGTGTGGCCGAGAGCATGGAGGAGAACGCGCTTTCGCCGGCGGCATTGGTCGCGGTCACGACATAGCTGTAGGCCGTGCCATTCACCACGCTGTCGTCGGTGAAGGCGGCGGTGGTGAGGCCGGTGGCGATGAGGACGTAGCCGTTGCCGGTCGATCGATAGACGTTGTAGCCGGTGGCACCCTCGACGGCATTCCAACTGAGGGAAACCGAGCCATCGCCGGCGGCCACGGTCAGCCCGCCCGGAGCGCGTGGCGTCGCCGGATTGGCGAGCGCGGCTATTTCCGCATCCGCCAGCGCGCGGTCGTGGATCACGAACTCATCGAGCTGACCATTCAGGTAGGGATCCGCATACTGCGACTTGCCGAGGTAGTTGTTCGCGGTGGTGCCGAGGCTCGCGGGCGTCAGGCTCATCGAGTAGTTCGTGCCGGCGGCGGAGCCATTCACGTAGAGCGTGCCGGTGTTTCCGGAATGCGTGACCGCCACATGGGTCCAGACGCCGAGTGGCAAGGCGGACGGGCCGTCGATGATCTGTTCGCCGGGGCCTCCGCTGGTGCTGATCGCAAAGCGCAGCTTGCGCGTGGCACCGTTCGACGGGCTGAGGAACATGTAGGTGCTGGTGTTGGCGCCGAAGTCGAAGACGCGCGACCAGTTGTCGAGCGAGTCGAGCTTGACCCATCCGGCGATGGTGAAATCGCGGACGCCTGCCACCACGCCGGCGGGCAGGGTGACGTGGTCGTCCACGCCATCGAGATCCAGCGCGTTGTCGAACTGTCCAGTCGTCCACAGGGGACCGTTCACCAGCGTGCCGTGATTGCCGTTCGGCGAGCTGTCGGAGGCGGTGGTGCCGCTGCTTTCATCGAGCTTCAGGTAGGCCACCGGAGCGCCGATCAGCGTGCGGGCCGAGGCGACATTCGATGCCGCCGAAACGCCGCCGCTATTCATCGCACTGACGCGGTAGAAGTACGTCTGCCCCGAGGCCAAGCCGCTGTCAGTGAACGACGGCGTGTCCGCCGGAACACTGGCGATGAGCTGGAAGGCGACGCCATCGCGCGAACGTTCGATCACGAACTGCTCCTCGTTGTCGGAGCGATCCTGCCAGCCAAGCGCGATCGAGCCCTTGGCGACGGCGTTCGCGGCCAGTCCATCCGGCGCCACCGGTGCGGGTGGCGGCGGCATGACGACCAGCGACACGACGCCCGGCGTGGCGGTATCGATGCTGTAGCGATAGCCCTCCGGCGCGCTGGTCACCAGGAAGGGGCCCTCCGTGAGCGTGCCGCCGTAGGTGATGAGCGGATAGCTGCCGGGCAGCAGGCCGCCCGCGTCGGCGATCTCAAGCGAGCCACCGAGGCCAAGGTTGCCGGTCACCGCGATGCGGTCGCTGCTACTACCAAGCTCGTACTTCAGCACGGCGCCATCGAGCACGAGGTCACTGCCGAAGCTCAGCGTGCCGACGCCCGCGCCGGGCTTCACCACGCCGCCAGCCGCCACGGTGACCGGACCGCCGATGCGGCCGTTGCCGGAAAGCGCGCTCAGTGCGGCGATGGAGACGCCGCCGCTGCCGGTGGCACTACCCGAGGCATTGCGGACGCTCAGCTCGCCGGCCTTCACCACGGTGGCGCCGGTGTAGCTGTTAGACACATGAAGGGTCAGCGTGCCGCTGCCTTCCTTCACAAGTCCGGTGCCGCCGCCGAGCGAGCCCGATCCGGTGAACTCGTAGCTTTGGCTCGATGCCACTTTCACCGCCGAGGGCTGGAGGTTGCCCTGGAGCTTCACCGCTGGCGATGTGGAGCCGCCGTTCTCGAAGCGAACCTCGTCGCCGGTGTTGAACTTGCTCGCACCGAGGCCGTCGAACCAGTTGGCGGTGGCGTTGAGATCCCACGCGTTGGTGGAACTATCGCCGCGCCACGACAGGTAGGGCAGCTTGCTCGTGTTCGATTCGATCCGGTAGTTGTCAACGTAGGCGATGCCGGTTTCCGTGGCCGATCCTGCGGCCAGCGTGACCAGCGGCGCGTCGCTGAAATTCGTCACCGCGGGGGTCACGAAGCCCTCCGTCTTCACCAACTGGTCGTTGACGTGGAGCGAATAGGTCTTCGCGGTGAAGTTCAGCGAGAGCCTGTAGTGCTGGTGCCGCTTCAGGTCCGGATAGACACCGGTGCCGGCGAAGGCGCCGCTGCCGGCTTTCTGATAGACCAGCTCGCCGGTGCTCGCGTCCTGCAGCAGGCTGCCGATCAGCTTGGGCGTGCCCAATACGGTGCCGTAGGCTTCGATGCCGAATAGCGGGCCGTACTCGTTCGTCTTCTGGACCACCTGCATGTCGAAGCGGATGTCCACGAGATTGTCCGGCGCGAGCGGGACGACGGATTTCAGTACGCCCCAGCGGGTGTTGCCGGTCGCGCCCGCGTTGCGGGTGATCTTCACCGACTTGGTGCCATCGATGGCATTGACCGCGGTGACGATGGCCGTGCTTATGCCGTTGTCCTGGAGCCACGGACCGTTGCCGACGGGTGGCGCGAGATCCTGGCCGTCGAGGCTTTGCTCCAGCAGGAAGACCGGCGATTCAAAGCCGCCGCTGTCGTAGAAGGTGGAAGCGTGGGTTTGGGCGAAGAGGCTGGTGCCAAGGAGGCCGCCGAGCAGGTACCGCCGGAGAGTCGCAATGGATGCTTTCATGGGTTCCGGTGGTGGGTTGTTAGTAGGCCGAGCGGATGGTGAGACCCGGCTGCGGTCGCGGCGGGGCGTTGACGTACTGCGCCAAGGCCTCAAGTCCCGGCGTCTTCAACACGAGGCGGGAGACGATCCTGGCATATTGGTTCGCGCCGTACGGACAGAGGTGGATGTAGTCGTTCATCGATCCGTCCGGATTCGTGCGATACCAGCGCGTGCCTTCCGGCAGGGGCGGTGTCGCGGGGTCTCCGTCATCCGCCTTGGGACCGAGGGCGGTGAGGTAGTCGATGCCGGCCTTGTTCAGGTCGATCACTGGCACGCCAAGTTCCGCGCCGAGTTCGCGGTCGGCCTGCGGATATCCCTGCACGCTGTTGTTGAAGCGGCCGTAAACGTCGTAGGTGCACTTGATCTGCGAGGTCACCAGCACAGGAATCCCGCCGCGCTTGCGGGCCTCGTTGATGTACATCCGGGTCCACGCCTTGTGGGTGGATTCCGGCTTGGTGTTCCGGTTGTTGTAGGTGCCGGGCAGGGTGTCCGCCGAGTCGTTGATGGCGAACATCACGAACAGATAGTCGCCCGGCTTGATCCGGTTGAGGATGGCATCGAGGATGCCTTCCTCCACGAAGCTGCGCGAACTGCGACCCGCTTGAGCCTGGTTGTCGATGACAATGCCGTCAGTGAAATGATTCGGCAGCGCCTGGCCCCAGCCCATGAAGGTGAGGCCGGTTGAGTGGGGCGGTTCGTTCGCCGGCTGGGCGTAGCTGGCAACGGTCGAGTCGCTCGCCGTGAACAGCACCGGCTTCGCATTCCAGTCCGCGTCCGACACCGGCTCGATGGTCAGCGAGTTGATGAAGGCGACGCTGGCAATGAACTCGAAGCGGATTCGCCCGTGCTTCTGCATGGGGAAGGGCTTGTTCGCCGCATCCACGCGGGTCGATGAGAATGCCTCGCGACCGGATTGGAAGAGCACGGAGACCTTCGACCAGCGGTTGACCGCCGCGCCCATGCTCGGCACCACCGGCATGCCATCGGCCCGCACGGTGATGCCTGTCTTGGAAATGCTGTCGCCCACGATCATCGTGAGCCGGTACTTTCCGTCGGGGATATCGACGTAGAAGGCGTTCCCCGCGCCGGGCAGGCAGAAGTCGCGCTCGAGCATGCGCTCGCTGCCGCCGGGCGTGCCGACGTCGCCGCGGTCGCGCGAGGCGACGTTCGACTTCCCCCAGCCGTAGCCGGTGGTGGGGGAGTAGAGCGTGTTTTCCGCGACGCGCGTGTATCCGGCTTGGACCGGGCTGGTCTTGGTGCCGAAGTCGAACTTCAGCGGCACGCCGGCCGTGAGGTACGGGCCGTTCGCCACCACCGGGCTCTCCGCCGGCAGTGCATAGTAAACGTAGCTGCTCCATGGCGAACGGTTCGGCGTGTAGGTGTCCGGCCGCGCGTCGCTGGTCGTCACCCGCGGCTGGGTCGCAAGGATCGGATCGGTCGTGTCGGGCGTTGGCGCGCCGCCGGTCGGGTAAACGACCGCCGGCTGCTCTGGCACCGGTGGCGAATAGACGTAAGGGTCCTCGTCATAGGAAATCTCCGGATTGGCAGGATCAACCGCGTAAACGGAGACCAGCGGTTCGGTGGTTTCTTCGTGGGCGAGGGCGGTGGCGGCAAGCAGGGACGGGAACAGCCAACGACTCCAAGGAATCGAGGACTTCCCGCCATGGTGGGATTTGGGTTTCATGGCGTTTGAACGCCCTCAAAGGAATTGGGTTTTTGAGGACAATGGATTGTCGCCGACCACGTCGGATCAGCAAGCTCCCCCGAAAGGGGGATCGGAATGCGGGCGGGAAGGGAGAGCGAGGCGGTTGAAATAGCGTGCGGATGTGCCTTCGATGGCCCTGTGGTCTCTTTTCAAGGGCGGCATTTCTTGGAGCTGACCGGTGCCCGGCAAGACGTCGTTTGCGCGATTCGGGGGGTCGGGGTACCATCAAGTGGGGCACCGGCTGCACGGTTGCCCCCGGACGCCGGACGAATGCATGAGTGATGGGATGGCGACCGCTCGATCGGAGAAAAAATGCAGCGAGCAAAGGATAACTACCCCATTTCGCCATGGCCTTGATCTTCGAAACGGTCGAAACGGCTGGCATAGCAGCGCTCTCCTATTTGGTAGGCGATGATTCGGCAGGCGTGGCCGCGGTCTTCGACCCGACGGTGGATGTCGAGAAATACTTGTCCTTGGCGCGGCAGAGAAAGCTTTCGATCACCCACGTGTTCGAGACGCACGTCCATGCCGATCTGGTTAGTGGAGCCAGGGAGCTGTGCGAGCGTGCCGGTTCCGCCAAGGTCCATCTCAGCCATGAGGGCGGCGCGCACTATGGCTTCACGCACGAGGCATTGAACGATGGCGACAAGTTCTTGTTCGGCGAGACCTGGGTGACGGTGAAGCACACACCCGGTCACACTCCGGAGCACGTGAGCTACCTGCTGGCGGCCGCGGATACCCCGGAGAACCCATGGGGCGTCATCAGTGGCGATTCGCTGTTCGTGAACTCCGCCGGGCGGCCCGACCTGTTAGGATCAGGCGAGACGGAGGAATTGACGCGCCAGCTTCATGAGACACTGCGTGGCTTCTATCTCACGCTGGCGGACGGCGTGATGGTCTTTCCCGCGCATGGACACGGATCGCCCTGCGGCGCGGATATCGGGGACCGCTTGCAGAGCACGATTGGCTACGAGCGGAAGTTCAACCCGTTCCTGCAGTTCGCCGATTTCGAAAGCTTCCGCGCCCATGCGCTATCGGGCGCGCCGCCGGTGCCGTCCTACTACCCGCGAATGAAGAAAATCAACGCGCGAGGACCGGAGATTCGCGGAGGGCATCTTCCGGTTCCCGCGCTGCCGCCAGAAACCTTCGGCAAGGCGGTGAAGAAACGTGCCGGGGTGCTGGTTGATACCCGCGCCATGCTCGGCTTCGGCGGCGGGCACATTCCCGGAGCCCTGAATATCGGAGCCCAGCCGATGCTTTCCATTTGGGCGGGATGGCTGCTCGATCCGGATGAGCCGCTGTTGCTCGTGCTGGAAAGCGATGACGCGCTCGATGAAGTGGTCACGCTCTTCCGGCGGACGGGTTACACCCGCTTCGCCGGCTATCTAACAGGCGGAATGGGCGCCTGGAGCAATGCCGGCAAGGAGATCGAGCGGGTCACCCAGATGACCGTCCATGAACTGCATGATCGTTCCGCGGGCCTGCGGATCGTCGATGTGCGAACGCCGGGCGAATGGGAGAAGGGCCATGTCCCCGGTGCCCTCCACTGCTTCCTCCCGGATCTGCGGAAGCAGTGCCGCGAATGGGACCGGGACCAGCCCTTCGCGGTCTACTGCGACAGCGGCTACCGCGCCAGCATCGGGGCCAGTATTCTCAAGCAGGAAGGTTTCCCCAACTCGAGCAATGTCCCCGGCAGTTGGAAGGCATGGAAGAAGGCCGGGCTACCCATCGCCGGAGAAACCCCATCCGGCGAAGCGTGAGAACCCAATCCAACACACCGCCATGATCGCGCCACGACCCATCGCTTCAGTTCCGCTTTTGCTTGGAGCCGCTTTCTTACTCGGGTTGCCACACGCGGAAGCCGGCGAGTTGACCGTGGATGCAACGCGCTACGATGGTCCCGCGTGGTCGCCCTACCTGGTGGGTGCCGGCATCGGCATCCTGTCGTGGCTCACCTTCCATTTCGCGGACAAGGCTATCGGCGCGTCATCGTTTTACGCGACGCTGGCGGGCTTGCTCGGCAAACGCATTGCCCCGCAGCACACGGAGAAGCTCGAGTATTACCGCAGCCATCCGCCTCAGGTCGATTGGGGGTTCCTGTTTGTCGCTTCCATCATCGCCGGCAGCTTCCTTTCCGCGTGGACCGGCGGCGAAATCCGCAATGAATGGTTGCACCCGATGTGGGTGGAGCGCTTTGGCGACAGCATCGCGCTGCGGGCTGCCATCGGATTCGCCGGCGGCGTGCTGATGGCCTTTGGCTCGCGTCTTGCCGGCGGCTGTACCAGTGGTCACGGCATCAGCGGTACCATGCAGCTCAGCGTCGGGTCCTGGCTTGCCGCGATCTTCATGTTCCTCGGTGGTATTGCCACCGCCATGCTCCTGTTCCGCACGCCATGATCGATCCCGGCAAAGAAGTGACGGAGTCGCCGGCCGCTCCAAAGCCGCCCGGCACCGGCAAGATCGTATCCGGGGTGCTGTTTGGCCTTTGCTTCGGCTTCCTGCTCCACAAGGGCGGCGTGGGGAAATACAACGTTCTGATCGGGCAGTTGCTGCTGCAGGACTTCACCGTCGCCAAGATCATGCTCAGCGCGATCGCCGTGGGAATGCCGGGCGTTTACCTGCTGCACCGCTTGGGCAAGGCGAACCTGCACTTGCAACCCACCCGGGTCGGCGCGCAGATCATCGGCGGGCTCTGTTTCGGCATCGGCTTTGCATTGATCGCCTACTGCCCCGGCACCGGCGCGGCCGCCCTCGGCCAAGGGAGCTGGGATGTGATCTTCGGCATGGCGGGCATGATCGCCGGATCCTACCTCTTCGCCGAGCTGTCCGGCTGGCTGAAGCGGACGGTGCAAACTTGGGGTGAGCGCGGGAAGGTGACGTTGCCCGAATTGATTGGCATTCCCCGCGGCGTCTTCATTCCCGCCTTTTTCCTGGTGCTGGTCGCGGTGCTCGTTGCGCTCGATCGCCTCACCGTGCGTTGAAGCAGCTCGATGGTCCGGCTGCGTGACCCATGCGAATTTCAGGGTTTCATGGCCGGCCCGCGTCGTTTCGAAGCGGACTTGCGCCTTCGGCTCGCCGATCCTGCAGCCGGTGAAGCTTGGCGACGTGGTGGAGCGGATCGCTTTCCGGATGGTCGTTTCCTTTCATGGCCTCTCCTTGGTCCCGATCATGGGATTTGCGGGAGAATTCCTCCGGCCTTCATCCGCGGCCGACAGCAACCGGCACTGGCGGGTCACGCGGATTGTGAGCCGCCTGACCTATCGACGGGTGAGCATTGCGTGGCTATTTTTCCTTCCGCCCCGGGCCCGCCTTGGCTTCGGGGTGGCGGGAAAGGATGGCCCGGAGTTCCTCCACGACCGCGGGATGGCCGCTGGCATGGTTCGACGTTTCGTTCGGATCGGTCTGGTAGTCGTAGAGTTCGAGATCCGCTTCGGCGGCAGGCTGGCCTGGACGCTTCCATTCGACCAAGCGGTATCGCCCGGTGCGGATGGCGCGGCCGATGCGGCCGCCCTCCCGCGGGAAGGCGTGATAGGCATGATCCCGCAGGCTCGTGGAGGGGGACTTCAGGACGGGTACCAGGCTGAGGCCATCGACGGGTTGGGGGCCGGCGGGCTTGGGAAGGCCAGCGAGGTCCGCGAGCGTGGGAAAGATGTCCACCGTTTCGGCAAGGGCTTGGGAAGAACCGGGCTGGATACCTGGCGCGACGATGACCAAGGGGATGCGGTTCGCCTGCTCGTAGTTCGTGTGCTTGGTCCAGATCCCGTGGTCGCCGAAGTGCCAGCCGTGGTCGCCCCACAGGACGATGAGGGTATTCCCGGCGAGACCGAGGCGGTCGAGTTCCGCCAGCACGCGACCGATCTGGGCGTCTACGTAGGTGGTGGCCGCGTAGTAGCCGTGGATCAGCTTGCGGGCGGTGGCGTCGTCGGGCAAGCCGCTGGCGGGAACCGGGGTGTAGTTGGAAATCTCGTGGCCGCGTTTGCCGGCGTAGTGCGGGGCACCGCGGGGCGTGTCGAGATCATGGAGGACGGTGAATTTGGCGGAGTCGTGCATGTCCCAGTATTTCGCCGGCGCGGTGAGCGGCAGGTGGGGTTTGACGAAGCCGAGCGCGAGGAAGAACGGGGTGTCGTTGCGTTCCTTGGCGGCTTGAAGGCGATTGATTCCTTCGTCCGCGATGCGTCCGTCGGCGTAGGCGTTGTCCGGCACCCCGGCGCTTTCCCAGGCAGAGCCCTTCGGCAGCTCGGAGATGCGCCCCAGTTCGCGGTTGGTGAAGAGTGCCTCCTCGCGGGTCAGCTTTCCTCCGGCGGAGTTCTCGGGCTTGAGGTATTCCACCACTTTCTCGACGACGGTCGGGACGCTCCACGAGGGCTTGTCATCCGTGTTCCCGTGACCGGTGTGGAAGATCTTCCCGATGGCTTCGGCACGGTAACCATGGTTCATGAAGTGCTGGGTCAGCGTGACCGCGTTTGGCATCGAACTCCGGAAATCCGCGCCGAAATGATAGAGCCCGGTCGAGGTCGAGCGCGAGCCGAGCATGAGATTCAAGCGGGAGGGGCCGCAAATGGCTTGATTGCAGTAGGCCCGATCGAAGCGGACGCCCCGGGCGGCGAGGCGGTCCATGTTCGGGGTGATCGCGAGCTTGTCCCCGTAGGCTCCGAGCACGGGCTTGAGGTCATCGACGGCGATGAACAGGACGTTCGGGCGGGCGGGTGCGGCGAGCGAGGCCGGGACGGCGAGCACGATGGCAACGACGATGTGGATCAGGATGGATATCTTCATTCCGGATGCGGGAGCCGCGGCGGGCCCGTTCAGAGATGGTTTGATGGGAAGCCCGGGTGTTCCCGGAGTTCCCAGCTCAACTTGCTCTTTTCGGAACGAAATGCGGCTTGAAAGGCTACCTGACGTCGATTGCGAGCCACGGGGTCAGGTGGCGGGTTGCATTTCCTCGCATGCCTTGGCGCAGATTTCGCAAGCGTCGGCACATCTCTGGCAATGGTCGTGATTGTGCGGCCGGCATTGCCCCGCGCAATCCGTGCAGATGGCCGCGCAGAGTTTGCAAATTTCCCCGCAGAAGGGACTATCCGCGATCATGCTGCTGAGGCACAGCGAACAGATCTGGATGCATTCGCGGCAGCATGCCGGGCACCGGTTCGCCGAGCCCCTGGTCACCATCGCGGCGAAGCATTCCTCGCACGCGAGGATGCATGTCTGGCAGGCAGAGATACATGGTTCGTTTTTCATGGTGACAGCCTCCCGCACGATGCCGGCCACCCGGAGCGGTTTGGTTTGTAACGCCGCTCTTTCCAAAGAGAACCGCTGTTAGGAATTGCGGGCCGCGCGCGAATCGGGCCAAAGGATGGGCATGCTCACTGCCTCACTCCTCATCGTCGCAAGCTGCTTGATCCTCTTCGTGGGGGCGGAGTTGCTGGTCCGTGGCGGTGCCTCGTTGGCGCTCCGCCTCGGCCTGTCGCCGCTCTTGGTTGGCCTGACCGTGGTGGCCTACGGGACCTCCACTCCCGAACTGCTGGTCTCGCTCAAGGCCGCACTCGCTGGCAATCCGGACCTCGCGATCGGCAATGTGGTCGGCTCGAACCTCTTCAACCTAGGAGTCATCCTGGGACTCTCGGCGATCGTCTCGCCGGTGCGGACCCACCTGCAGGTGCTCAAGTGGGATGCCCCCGTGCTGGTGGCGGCCACCATTCTCACGCCCCTGACCTTTCTCGATGGCGCGGTGAGCCGCGGGGAAGGCGGGCTGCTGCTCGCGCTCGCTGCCGCCTACACTTGGTGGGCGGTCCGCATCGCGAAAAAGGACCAGGCGGCGGGTCACGAGGCGCATGTCGATGTCCCGGAAATCAAGAAGAAGGGCGGGCCTGCCTTGGATTTCCTGAAAATCGCCGGCGGCGTCGCCGTGCTGGTCCTCGGGTCGCGCCTGTTGGTCGATAATGCCGTGCTGGTCGCCAAGTCGCTGGGCGTGTCCGACACGGTGATCGGGCTCACCATCATTGCCGCGGGGACTTCCATGCCGGAGCTGGCCACTTCCCTGGTGGCCGCCATCCGCGGCCAAGCGGACATCGCGCTCGGCAATGTCCTCGGTTCATCCCTCTTCAATCTGTTTTTCGTGCTCGGCGGGGCGGCGGTCATTCACCCGGTCCGCACCACCGGCCTCCAGCCTTTCGACCTGTGGAGCCTGATCGGCATGACCATCCTGATGTTTCCGCTACTCTGGAGGGACCGCCGCGTTTCACGGATCGAGGGGAGTATCCTGTTAGGCTCCTACGCGATCTATCTCGCGGTCATGTGGCCGCGCTAGGCGGTGCGGGCTAGATCGCCACCCCTTGTGTGGGCGGCGATCGGCCGCGGGGGGGAAAGCGAGGGGGAGAAACTCAGATCGTTTCGGCGTGGACCATGAGGATGGGCACACGGAGGGCGCGCAACAGGTCTCGCGAGGGTGATCCCAGGAGCGCTTCGCCGATGGCGGAGTGAGGATGGCTGGCGAGGCAGACGGCGTCGGCGCCGAAGCGGTTCGCCAGATGGAGGATACCGGAGGAGGCGCTGTCGTTGACGGTGGCCATGATTTCGGTCCGGATCCCGAGGTCGCGCGATTCCGCCGGGACCAGTTCCCGCAGGCGCGCTTCGGCGTCATGAAGCCCGTCCCCGTCCTTGTTGCAGACGTGAGCGAGGCAGACCACGCCGCCTTGCGCCACCATCGCATAGGCGACCGGAATGGCGCGATTGGCATCCGTGGTGAAGTCGGTGGCCACCAGGACCCGCTCGAAGCGGGCGATGGGAGGTCCGCATGCCGGTTCGGCGGTGCTGGGGACGATCGCGAGATTGACCGGGGTATCATGCATGGTGGAGCGGGCGACCGAGCGTTCCAGCAATCGGGAGAGCAGCCGGTGCTGCCGCCTTCCCAACACCAGCAGATCGATGTGGCACTCCTTCGCAAGCTGGGCCAAGGCGATGTCCGCTCCCACCCAGGACGTCTTCACCACGGTCTCGGTGGTCATGTCGCCTACCAGGCGCTCGACGCGGCGCGCCAGGTCGCGGCTTACCAGTTCCATCAGTTCGGGGGAGGAGTCGAAGTAGGTGGCGGGGTGCGGGTAGCCATAGCGAGCCGCCTCGTCGTATGGCCAAGTCACGTAGGCCACGGTCAGGTGGGCGGGACCTATCCCTGCGAGGCTCTTCACCCAGAGCAGGGAATTGTCGGAAGGTTCCTTCAGGTTCTGGCCGATGAGGATCCGCAAGGTGTCCAGCTTGGTCGCCCAATTGACGATGGGTGCCGCGTCCCGGACGATCAGGGTGGCGACCTCGGCGTGTTCCGCCACGAATTCCGCGACGTCACCCAGCAACCACCGTTCGATGACCTTGCGGCGTTTCGAGCCGAGCACGAGGAGGTCGGCATGGTAACGCTTGGCGGCCTCGAGCAAGCTGCGGCCCGGGCTGCCGCCGAGGAGTTCGTAGCCCACGCCGATGCCGGTTTTGCGGAGGCGTTCGGCTTCGTCTTCCAAGGCGCTCTGCGCCGCTTGGACCGTCAGCTTTGCCAGCTCGGGCAGGTCGGGGACGACCATGGGGGAATGGACGTGGACCAGCGTGAGGGAGGCGCGATTGGCCGCGGCCAAGGCGGCAGCCGCATCGGCGGCCTTGCAGGCCGGCTCGGAAAAATCGGTGGCCACCACGATGATCATGGGCTTGTCGGCGTGTTCCGTCATGGAAGGGGGTGGCGGCCGTTCGGTTCAGCGGGTGACGGATTCGAGTTCCCGTGTGTCCGGTGATGCCTGGGATTCTTCCGGAACAGCCCGCTGCTTTTCCTCCAGGTCGGCGAGCCGCCGGGTGACGGTCACGACGCTGTCGGGATTGAGCGAGATCGAGTCGATGCCGGCTTCCACCAGGAAGGCGGCGAAGTCGGGATGGTCGCTGGGGCCTTGGCCGCAGATGCCCACCTTGGACCCATTGGCGTGAGCCACTTCGATGAGTCTTCGAATCGTCATTTGGACGGCCTCGTTGCGTTCGTCAAAGAGGCCGGCCAGGATCTCCGAGTCACGGTCCACGCCGAGGATGAGCTGGGTGAGGTCATTCGAGCCGATGGAGAAGCCGTCGAAGCGGCGGGCGAATTCCGCGGCGAGCAGGATGTTGCTGGGGATCTCCGCCATGACCCGGACTTCGAGGCCGTTCTCGCCGCGCCGCAGGCCATGGGCGGCCATGACTTCCAGCACCTTGTCCGCCTCTTCGGGTGTGCGGCAGAAGGGGATCATGACGATGATGTTATCCATGCCGAGTTCTTCCCTGGCCTTCTTGAGAGCCCGGCACTCCAGGCCGAAGGCATCGCGGTAAAGGGGATGATAGTAGCGCGAGGCGCCGCGGAAGCCGAGCATGGGATTCTCCTCGGCGGGCTCGAACTGCTTGCCGCCGATGAGGCCGGCGTATTCGTTGGTCTTGAAGTCGCTGGTCCGCACCACCACGGGCTGCGGGTAACGGCTGGAGGCGATGTGGGCGATGCCGCGGGCGAGATGATCGACGAAGTAGTCGGCCTTGTTGGCATACCCTTGCGTCAGGTTCCCGATGATCATGCGGGTGGCGGCATCCTCCAGATCGTCGTAACGCAGCAGCGCCAGCGGATGGATGCGGATGATGTTGCCGATGATGAACTCCATCCGCGCCAGGCCGATCCCGCTGCACGGCAAGCGCCACCACCGGAAGGCCGCCTCGGGGGTCGCGATGTTGAGCATGATCGGCGTCCGGGTGGCGGGAAGGGAACTCAGGTCGATCTTCACTTCCTCGTGCCCGATGAGCCCGGCGTAAACGATGCCGGTCTCGCCTTCCGCGCAATTTACGGTCACCTCTTGGCCGCGGTAGAGCAGGCGTGTCGCATCGCCGGTGCCGATCACCGCGGGCACGCCCAGCTCGCGGCTGACGATCGCCGCGTGACTGCTGCGCCCGCCATGGTCGGTGACGATGGCTGCGGCCTTTTTCATGAGCGGCACCCAGTCGGGATTGGTGGAGGGAGCGACGAGAATCTCGCCCTGGCGGAAGGAGGATGACTCCGCCGGACCGTGGAGCACGCGCACCTGGCCGCTGGCGATGGCGGTGCCGATGGCCAGGCCGCGGGTGATCACGCGCGGTTCCTTTTCGCCCGGCACCAGGCGGAAGGAGTGGATGCTGGAGGCGTCCACCTGCGACTGCACGGTTTCCGGGCGGGCCTGGAGGATGAACATTTCGCCGGATTCCCCGTCGAGTGCCCATTCCATGTCCATGGGGCAGCCGTAGTGCTCCTCCAGCCGCTTGCCCCAGCGGGCGAGCTGGAGGATCTGATCGTCCGAAAGGGCGAAGCGGGTCCGCTGCTCGAAGGGGGTGCTTACGACTTTGACCCGGTTGCCGAAGCGGTCCCCGTACACCATTTTAATCTCCTTGGTGCCCATGACCTTTTCCATGATCGGGCGCTTGGAGGGATCCGCCAGCAGCGGCTTGAAGACGCGGTATTCGTCGGGCGTCACGGTGCCTTGCACCACACACTCGCCGAGGCCGAAGGACGCATTGATGACGATCATCCGGGGAAAGCCGGTTTCGGTATCCAGGCTGAACATCACGCCGGAGGCTCCCTCCTTGAGATCGGAGCGCACCATTTTCTGGACGCCCACCGAGAGGGCGATGGACATGTGGTCGAAGCCCATCTGCTCGCGGTAGCTGATCGCCCGGGCGGTGAAGAGGGAGGCGAAGCAGCAGCGGCAGGCGTGCAGCACGTCCGCCGGGCCGGAGACGCCGAGGAAGCTCTCGTGCTGGCCAGCGAAGCTCGCGCCGGGGAGGTCCTCGGCGGTGGCGCTGCTGCGGACCGCCACATCGATGGCTCCACTCCCGTAGCGCTGGCTCAAGGCGGCATAGGCATCGATGATTTCCTGGCGCA
The DNA here is from genome assembly GCA_966696705.1 of uncultured Verrucomicrobiaceae bacterium. GTDB lineage: Bacteria > Verrucomicrobiota > Verrucomicrobiia > Verrucomicrobiales > Akkermansiaceae > Haloferula. Next base: position 15,294 of record CBKZPU010000025.1, read on the forward strand.
GGTCTGCGGGAAAGTCGGTGTCCAGCAGGAGGTGCCGGATGACCCGCTCGGCCTCGCCTTCCGGGATCTCGTGGCTTTGGCGGAGCGCGAGCTGCTCGCGGATCTGCGCGTCGAGCCGGTTGTGTTCCAGGAAGGCGCGGTAGGCGGCGGCGGTGATGGCGAAGCCGCCCGGCACGGAAATGCCTTCGCCGGCGAAAGTGCGGATCATTTCGCCGAGTGACGCGTTCTTGCCACCGGCGATGGCGACGTCGCGATTGTTCAGCGTCTCGAACCAGCGGATATAGGTGTCCGGAGCCGCTTCCGGCGCGGCGATCGTTGCGGTGGCTTCCATGGCATGAGTTCCTTTACCGGGAGTTAATTGTGGATAGCCTTTTTGCGGGGCGCGCGCGCTGCATCGGTTGTCGGATGCCGTGCAGATTTTGACCGAAATTGGCCGCCGCTGTGACGCTCCCTATGGATGTCAGGTGGCTTGAGACGCCGCCGCGCCACGATGAACCTGGAACACCCTTCAGCAAACATCCACGGGATCGATGACGACCGATCCGCTGAACAGTCTGGCTCCCGACCAAGCGCGTGCCCAGATGGGGCTGTATGGGCCGACTGAGAACACGCACTGGCGGCCGGAGGGATGCCGGTCTCATCCTCACGATCACGAATGCGGATATGGCAGGCTTTCACATGAACCCGGATGGCGGTTGGAAAGCGCGCCCGTCCGCCGTGTAACGCGCCGTCCCTCGCGGCGCGAAAGGAAGGGAATGCAATCCGCAAGGGTACGTCCCGCAATGTGCAAGTGGCACGCGCCTACCGCAGTTGAAACCCCTTGGTTTCATGCGCTTTTGGGTCCGGCACTCCGCTTGCGAAGGTAGTGGGCAAGCCGGGGGCAAGAGCTTCCGACAACAAACAACTATCGATGCCATGAAACGAAACCATCGTTTGAACCTGCTGGCCGCTCTGGCGTTGGGAGCCCTTGGCAGTTGCACCTACTACGAGACCGAAACGACCGCCACGCCGGAATACAGCGTCGGTCACGTGGTGACGACGCTTCCCTCGGGATACCGCACCGTCACAATCGGCGGGACCCGATATTATTCCTACGGCGATTCCTACTACCGTCCGCACGGCAGTGGTTACGTCGTCGTGGATTCGCCCTATGGAGCGACCAGGTCCGACGTGACCGTGGTTAGAGAGTTGCCTTCCGGCTACCGGGTCGTCACCCGCGGCGGACAGCGCTACTATCAGGTCGGCAACGTTTACTACCAATCCCGGGCCGGCGGCTATGTGGTGGTGGACAGTCCGTTCTGATCGGGAGGATTGCTATCCTTCAGGATTGCCGCACGAATCCTCGCCAAGCTCACGGGCTTCGCGAGGACTTCGTCGGCACCCAGACTTCTCACTTGCTGCAGGCGCTCGGGACGAGCGTCGCCGGAAATCACGATCTTCCGGGGAAGGGTGAGCCCCGCTTTGGCGAGGTGATTCAGCACTCCCGTTCCGTCCATGTCCGGAAGATTGAGATCTAACAAGAGGACATCGAATTCAGCGTTGTCCAGGAATGCCAGGGCGGAACGCCCGTCGCCCGCCGGGGTAACCTTGGCCCCCTCGCCGGAAAGCAGCTCTTCCACGGCAGTCCTGGCGACCTGATTGTCTTCCACCAAAAGGACGCGCAGGCCCTCCATGCGATGGCCACCGGCGCTTTCCGGAATCGCTTCGCCATCGATAATATTCCGTTTGGTGACCAATTCCTTGGGAATGATGAGGGTGAAAGTGGTGCCGGCTCCCACGACGCTCTCCAGCGAAAGCGTGCAGCCGATGGACGCGACCAACCGCCGGCAGATGGCGAGCCCGAGGCCGGCGCCTTTCTCCCGATTCCGCTCGGGGTTGCGGAGCTGGAAAAACTCGTCGAACACCTTGTTCAAGGCATCACCGGGAATACCGATGCCCGTGTCGGCAATCGAGATCCGCACGTCATCGGCGACGGTGCATTCGACCCGGACTCCGCCGCGCTCGGTGAATTTCACGGCGTTGCTCAACAAGTTCGCGATCACCCGCTTGAGCTTGGTGCGGTCGGTCGCGAGTTTCACCGGCGTCGCGGGCATGACCTTCGCGATGGTGAGTCCTTTGCCGTCGGCCGCGGTCTCGGCTTGGAAAACTTCGGCATCGATCAGCTCGTGCAGGGGGAACTCGGTGACATGAAGGTCGGCCGCCTCGGAGTCGAGCCGGGTGAGATCGAGCACATCGCTCACGAGATCCACGAGCGAGCGGGCATTCGCCCACAGGCTGCGCGCCAGTTCCGGCACGCGGTGGGACTGCTGCGGGTCGGTGGTGGCGCGCTCGACGAGTTCGGCGAGCAGGGAGATCGCGTTGGCCGGCGTGCGGACGTCGTGGGACACCGCGGCGAGGAACTGGCTCTTTTGAAGTGCGGCGTTCTCGGCATCGCGTCGCCGCGTTTCGAGTTCCTTTTGAATGCGGATCGACTGGAGGGCGAGCGCCCCTTGCGAGGCCAGCCATTCGGAGATGCTGAAGTCGTGTTCCGTCCATTCCCTGGGCTCCACGCCATAGATGCAAAGCGCGGCCACCACCTTGCCCTCGTACCAGATCGGCGACGCGATGGCGGAGACCAACGGGCGTCCCGCCCGCAATGACGGCACTCGCAGGTCACCGCGCTGGCGGATATCGTTCAAACCGGCCGTTCGTTCGCTTTCGGCCGCCACGCCAGCAAAGGAGTCTTTGAAGGAGATGCCATCATCCATTCGTCCTTGCAGGCCGAACCCGCAGTCGCCCCAAACCTCGTAAGCGTCCTGGCGTGCGGCGACGACTTCTGCCGCGGCGACATCGTTCAGAATTTGGAGGGCCGCTTGGCAGACTCCGCTCATCACGTAGGACTCGCTCATGTCGCCGCGCATCCAGCGGCCGGAATGGAGCAAGGTCTCGAGTCCTTTTTCGCGCCGCATCAGCTCGCGATTCAGCTCCTGGAGATCCGATCCCTGCTGTTCCAATTCTTCCGCTTGCTGGCGGAGTTCCTCCGACTGCTGCTCGAGTTCCTCGGTCTGACTCTGCAGTTCCTCGTTTTGGCGGGAAATCTCTTCTTCCCTCGCGGCGAGTTCCTCGTTGCTCTGTTCCAGCTCCACATTGAGCACCTCGAGCCGGCGCTGCTTCTCATCCAGCCGGTCGCGGACGCCGAGCAAGCAATGCAGGGCAATGGCGGCCACCCAGATGTTCACCAATTCGGAGATCATCCAAAACCACTTGTGAGTCGCCGGAAAACTTCCCCCAGGCAAGATCACCAGGATTTTCAACGTGGTGACCGCCGTGAGGATCAAGGCCATCGCGTGGAGAAGTCCCTTGCTACGGTTCCACAGGCACAAGAGCAGGGGAAGAACGACGGACAAAGGGAAGATCCGGTCGTGGAACACGTGGAGCCGCATCCACGCGAAGAAGGCCACGGCCGCCGCACAGAGCAGCGCCGACAGCCACAGAGGCGGTTTCGCGTCGGTGGGGGATGACGAGGTCATTAGCTCGTTTGAAGGCGCGTGCATTTGCAATAGATCGATGGCGCGACTCGGCGAAGGGAGGAAAGCCGGGGTTTCTCGGCCTTGCCGACGATCAGGAAGCCACCCGGTGCGAGCGCTTCCGCCAGACGCCTCCAAAGCGTTTCGGCGGCAGCGGGCTCCAGATAGATGGCAACGTTACGACAAAGGATCAGATCCCAGGTCCCGAGCGGCCGGGGGGCGAGGAGGTCGCTCTGCTCCCATTGCACCGCCTGGCGGATCTCGCGAGACATGGCGATCCGACCGTCGGCAAGTTCTTGCCAATGGCCACCGGCTGTCGCCGGCATGACGCGCTCGCCCGGAAGATACACGCCCCTCATCGCGCGTTCGATGGCCGCCGGACGGCAATCGCTGCCTAACAAGCGGCTCCCCTCCAGTGCCCCGAACTTCGCCAACAACATGGCGACCGAGTAAAGTTCCGCGCCTTCGGAGCATCCCGCGCTCCAGACACGTGGAGGAGCGGGACGCTGGAGCAGCTTGGGAAGAACGTCGTGCTCCAATTGCGTGAAGACGGCGGGATCGCGGAACAATTCCGTGGTTCCGATCAGCAGCGATTCCAATGCATTCGAGAGCAGCGCCGGTTTGGCCGCAAACAGCCGCTCCGCCGCCGCGCAAGTCTCCACTCGCAAGGCCCGCAAGCAGGCTGGCAAGCGCCTGACCAGCGGAGCCTTGCGATAGAGCAGCGGATTCAATCCCGCTTGGGCGAGAATCCGGCGAAGAAACAAGGTGTCAGCATCTTCGACCGGTTGGGGGAGGGTAGGCGGCAAGGACGTGGGGCGCGGCACCATGGCGGGTTTCCTCCGGTCGCGTCCAACTGGCGTGGCACCGCGGAATAGCACGTGGTGGAAGCGGGCGTCGTCGTTTTCCCTGACGTCCGGATCCAATCGCCTCGCGATTTCCTCCACTTCGCCGGGGCGGTTCCGGGGAAGCGGAAGGCGAGAAATTGGCGCGCTGCCAAGGTCGGCGATTTCCATGATCCGCCGACCTTGGCCGCCTGCTGAAAGAAGGTCCAGCGTTTCGGGCGGAATGCGCCATTCCTGGCTCGGTCGTTAGAAGGAAAGGGCCCATGGCGATGAGCCATGCTGTGAGGATTGCACCCCGCATGGTCCCGTCGGTTGCACTTCGCATTCGTGACGGCTTGCCAAGTTGCCTTGGCTCAGGGAATTATACGATGGAACGCGATCTGCGATTTGAAAGGCGCATGTTAAGTTTGCTGCCATGGAGGTTTTTCGTGAAGCACGCCGCACGCCGCTACGGGGTGTTGGACCCGGCGACGGTGCTGGCGCGCATCCGTGGCTTCGCGCAACCGTCGGAGGTAGCCGAGCCTTTCGAACTGTTGCGCGCCGGCATCGTGTTCCATGCCCGCGGGCTGGTGAACGCCAAGGCGATCCAGCACAATCTCGACTGGGTGTGGCCGTACTGGGTCGAGTGCCAATTCAATCCCGCGAGCCGGTCCTTTGTGCCGCGAGCGTTTTCCTTCAGTCACATCAATCTAACCCACCGCAATTGGACGGCGGTGGGCCTCCCTGATGTCGCCGCCTACCCGATCGTCGACCCGCGCGGGCTGGTCACACCACTACACGACGGGTGGTCGCTGGACTTCTGGATCGTCACGGAGTCGCGGAAGCGCTTGTTGCCGAGCAAGCTTGAGGACGATGCGGTGACGCAGCGGCTTGAGCTGGAGGATGGTTTGCAGGTGCGCACCCGTTGCCAGGCGGATGGCATGGAGATCGAAATGGGAACCCGCATGTCGGGCGAGACCGGCAAGCCGCCGAAGGTCTGCACGAACGTCCGCGCGCTGGCGCAGGAAGACGGCTGGTTGGTCGTTGCCGTGCGCCCTTACAATCCGGAAGGGGTCCAGTTCATCCAACGCATCGTCCTCGATCCGTCGGGGACGGCCTTTCGCGTGAATGACGAGGCGACCGTGGAATTGGGCGAGGCGCCGATCTCGCTGCGGATGGCCCACTATGCGGAGGGCGACGTTTATCTCAATCTGCCGGGAGACTCCGATCAACGCGAGGTCACCTGTAGCACGGGCATGGCGACTGCCGCCGCGCTGTTCCGGATCCAGGCGGGACAGCCACGGGAACTCGGCGTCACCGTTTCGTTGGAACGGGATGTGGGACGCACGGTCGCTCCCGGCCGTTCGTGGCCGGAGGCATTGAAGGGGACAGCCAGCCTGGAGATCGGAGATGCCCGCATGAAGTTCCTCTACGACGCGGCGATGCACACCGTGGTGTTGCTTTCCGCGAATGAGCTGGTCCCCGGTCCCTACACCTACCGGCGGTTCTGGTTTCGCGATGCCTGCCTGATGCTCCATCCAATGCTCACGATGGGCTTGTCCGGTGCCGCGGACCGCATCATCGGTTCGTTCGCGCCGCGTCAAACGGCGGGCGGCTACTTTCTCTCACAGGAAGGCGAGTGGGATTCAAACGGGCAGGTGCTGTGGATCGTTGCCCGCCAGTGCGCCCTTTTCCATCGTCCACCGGAGCCGGGCTTGGATCGTGCCTTGCGGAAAGCGGTCCGCTGGTTGGCGAAGAAGCGGCACGCCAAGGATGAGCCTGCCGGGACCCGCGGCCTGCTGCCTCCCGGATTCAGTGCGGAACACCTCGGCCCCAACGACTACTACTACTGGGACGACTTCTGGGCATGGGGCGGCTTGAAGGAGATGGCCAAGCAATGGCGCAGTCACTGCCACCACGAGGCCGCGGACGAAGCGGAGCGGCTGGCGGAGGAATTCGCGGCTGACATTACCCGCAGCATCGAGTCGATCCCCGACCGCCGGTCGAAGGGCGCGATTCCCGCCGCGCCCGCGCGACGCATGGACGCGGGTGCCATCGGTTCGATGGTCGCCGACTATCCGCTGCAACTTTATCCCCAGGGCGCGCCGCGCATCCTGGCGACGCTCGATTGGCTGTTAGACCACTGCTTCCATGGCGGCGGCTTCTTTCAAGAGATGATTCATTCGGGGATCAATGCCTACCTCACGCTGGATCTCGCCCAGACCTTGCTGCGCGCGGGCGACCCGCGATTCATCGGGCTGATCCGGCATGTCGCCGATTTAGCTTCGCCGACCGGCCAGTGGCCCGAAGCGATCCATCCGGCGACGCGAGGTGGCTGCATGGGCGACGGTCAGCACGGCTGGGCCGCCGCGGAATGGTTGATGATGATCCGCAACTGCTTCGTGCGGGAGGAGGACAACCACCTGGTGATCGGGTCGGGCATCTTGCCGGAGTGGCTTGGCGGCACGGTGAGCTTCGGTCCGACGCTCACGCCGTGGGGCCGCGTCTCGGTCCGGCTTGAAGCGAAGCAGCTCGAACTCGAGGCCGAGTGGCATGAGCGACCGCCGCACGTCATCATTGCGGTTCCCGGCTATCACTCGATCGCCGCGGATGGAGGACAGCGGGTCTTTCCCCTGGAACCGATATGAAGATCGCGATGTTCACCAATACCTACCTGCCGCACGTTGGCGGAGTGGCCCGCTCCGTGCAGACGCTGGAGGAGGCATGTCGTGCCCGCGGCCACGAGGTGCGGGTGGTCGCCCCCGAGTTTGAGGGAGCGAAGCCTTCGCCGCACGTGCTGCGGGTGCCAGCGATCCAGAATTTCAATGGCAGCGACTTCTGCGTGCGGCTGCCACTGCCCAACCTCGTCCGGGATTTCATGGACGAGTTCAAGCCGGACATCATCCACAGCCATCATCCCTTCCTGTTAGGCGATGCCGCGCTCCGCGAGGGGTGGAAGATGAAGGTGCCGGTGGTCTTCACCCATCACACTCTCTACGAGCGCTACACCCACTATGTTCCCCTCGATTCGGAAGCGCTCAAGCGGATGGCCATCCAGCTTGCCACCGACTACTGCAACTTGTGCGACACGGTGATCGCTCCGAGCGAGAGCATTGCCGCGCTGCTGCTCGATCGGGGAGTCATCAAACCCGTGCGCACGATTCCGACCGGGATCGACACCGAAGCCTTCGCGCGTGGCGTGGGCTCCAGCTTTCGCAAGCGGGCCAATATCCGGAAGGAGACCATCGTGGTGGGTCATGTGGGCCGGTTGGCCGCGGAGAAGAACCTGAAGTTCCTGACCGATGCGCTGATTCCATTCCTCCATCAGCGTCCCGACGCGGAGTTCCTGCTGGTGGGCGATGGGGATGCCCGTGAGGACATGCTTTCCGGCTTCGCCGAGGCGGGTCTGGAGGGCCGCATCCATGCGCCGGGCAAGCTGGCCGGAGCGGATCTTGCCGACGCTTACGCGGCGATGGATTGCTTCGCCTTCGCTTCGCAGACCGAGACCCAGGGAATTGTCCTCGCGGAAGCCATGGCTGCGGGCAATCCGGTGGTTGCCTTGGACGGATCCGGCGTGCGGGAAATCGTGCGCGATGGCGAGAATGGCTGCCTGCTTCCCGCGAATGCCAGTCCGGACCAGTTCTGCCAAGCATTGCTCCGGATCGTTTCGCGCCCGGCGATCCGGCGTGGCATGGCGGCCAGTGCCCGCCTCTCGGCGCAGGAATACGACACGGCCCGCTGCACCGGGCAAATGATCGCGTGCTACACCGAGCTCGTCGCCGCACAGCCGCGTCCCGACGAACCCGATAGCACGCCATGGGACCGCTTGATTGCCGGGATCGAGATCGAATGGGAACTGCTGGCTGCCAAGGTTTCCGCCGTGGCGGCCGGGGTCATGGAAACTCCAGCCACCGAAGCCCGCCTTGATTAGCCGCCTCACAGCCCGTCTCCGTTGGCTGCGGCGCGTGTTGAGCCGCACCCATCTCGCTTCACGCCTGCTTGGCGCGCGTCGCCCCGCCGGGGAAGCGGAGCATCCGGGATTGATCATTCTTCAGATCGACGGCCTTTCCCGCAGCCAGTTCGAGCGGGCAATCGCCAAGGGCAACCTGCCCTTCCTCGCCCGGCTTCTGCGTCGCGAGCACTTCACCTTGGAAAACTTTTATTCGGGGATGCCATCCACGACGCCTGCCGTACAAGCCGAACTCTTCTACGGCGTGCGCCTCGCCGTCCCGGGATTCCAGTTCCTCCACCGGGCCTCCGGGAAGGTGATGCGGATGTACGAGGCCGATTCCGCGGCGGTGATCGAGGCCGAACTCGGCCAGCGGGGCGGACAGCCGCTGCTAGAGGGTGGCTGCTGCTACTCGAATATCTATCGCGCCGGCTCGGCATTTTCCCGCTACTGCTCCCAGGACCTCGCCTCCGCCGAGTTATTGCGGCGGGTCCACCTGCTCAAATTGTTGGTCCTCGGCTTCGTGTATTTGCCAAAGCTGCTGCGCATGGCGGGGCTTGCCGTGCTGGAATTCGTCATTGCCCTCGCGGACGCGGCGAAGGGGCTTTACGAGCGGGAAAATATTCTCAGTGAGTTGCTCTTCGTGCCCGCTCGCGTCGTGGTTTGCATCCTGCTCCGGGAGGCCGTTCGCTTCCGGATCCTGTTGGACATCGAACGTGGCGTGCCCGTCATTCACGGCAACTTCCTCGGTTATGACGAGCAAGCCCACCGCCGCGGTCCCGGATCCGCCTTCGCGCATTGGACGCTCAAGGGGATCGATAGCGCGATTCGTGACATCTTCCGCGCCGGCGACCATTCCGATTACCGCGACTACGAGGTCATCGTTTACTCCGATCATGGCCAGGAGCACACGATTCCCTACGAGCGGAAACACGGACGCGAACTGCAGGTCGCCTTGGCCGAAGTCTTTGCCACCGGCCCCTTGGCGGGCACCGAGGTGTGGATGCGCCGCGCGCACGAGCTGTTAGGAAATACCATGGGGCGCTTCCGCACCCTCGTGGGCATGCAGTCCGAAGGGGTTGCCACCGGAGATCCCCAGCCGGAGAGCCAGATCATCGTGACCGCGATGGGGCCGCTCGGCCACATTTACCTGCCGCAACTTCCGGCACCTGAGGAACTCGAGAGGTATGCGGCGGAGCTCGTGAAGTCAGCCGGCATTCCCCTGGTGCTGCTGCTTCAGCAAGACGGCATCGTTCGCGCGTTCAACGACCGGGGCCAGTGGTCATTGCCGGCGGATGCGGCGGAAGTGTTGGGTGCGTCCCATCCGTTCCTCGCGGAGGTGACACAAGACTTGGTAGCGCTGTGCTCCCACCCCGATGCCGGGGATATCCTCATCTCCGGCTGGAATCCGGAGGGACAGCCACTCAGCTTCCCGATGGAGAATGGCGCGCATTGTGGGCCCGGTTTTGAAGAAACACGCGGGTTCCTGCTGGTGCCGGATCGAATCCGCCGCTGGCATCATGCGAGGCTGCCTGCGACCGGCAGCCGCGTGCGCGCCGAGGACCTGCGCAAGATCGCGTTGCACTTCATGGGACACGACGGGACGCGCGAGGAGCGCGTGGCCGAGTGCCTGCGGCGGGAACACGAGTTGCCGCTCCGCGTGATGACCTACAACATCCACAGCTGCGTCGGCCTCGACGGAAAGATTCGCCCGGAGCGCGTGGCACGCGTGATCAATCACTTCGATCCCGACATCATCGCGGTGCAGGAGGTCGATTGCCATCGCCTGCGCAGCCGCGGCCACGACCAGGCCCAGATCATTGCCGATCACCTGCGCATGACCCACGTCTTTCACGCGATGTTCGAGGAGCAGCGCGAGCGCTATGGCATCGCTCTCTTTTCCCGGCACCCGTTCACAAAGATCCGGGCGGACTTTCTCACGGGGGCGGATTCGGGGCTGTTCCGCGAGGCGCGCGGTGCCATCTGGGTGAAGGTCGAGCCGGAAGGGGGCAGGCCCTTCCATTTCATCAACACGCACTTCGGGCTGGGGCGGGCCGAACGCATGCGGCAAGCGGCGGAACTGCTCGGCGAGGGATGGCTGGGGTCGGTTTCCGCGGACGAGCCGGTGGTGGTGGCCGGCGACTTTAACTCGGGGCCGCGTTCGCGGGCGCTCCAACCCCTGCGCCAGCGCTTCCGCGATGTGCAGTTGGCAGCTCCCGGGCATGTGCCGGTTCCCACGTTTTCCTCGCTCTATCCGCTGATCCGCATCGACCACGTGTTCGTCAGCGAACACTTCGTGGTCGAGGGCGTGGACCAACCGCTTTCCCCGGTGGCACGGATTGCCTCCGATCACTTGCCGCTTTGCGCGGAACTCACGCTCCGATGACTCTGACCACCCGGATCCGACGGCACAAGAAACTGGCGGCGACCGCTTTCCTCTTGGTCGCCATCGCCGCCGTACTGTGGTTGTATCGGGATCGCTTGGATCGCGAGTCCATCGTCGCCTTTGCCGAGGGGCTCTCGCTTCCATGGTTTCTCGCTGCCTTCTTCATCCTGCCACTGTTCGGCTTCCCGATCACGCCGCTATTGGTGGTGGCAGGCATTCGTTTTGGCTTTGCCGGCGGCATGTCGCTCGCGGCGGGAGCCATCTTCTTCCACAATGTGATCGCCTTCCGGGTGACCCATGGCTGGTTCCGCGTGCGGCTGAGGAACCGGCTGGCACGTGCCGGCTATGGAATCCCTGCCATCGACTCCAAACACCAAGCCTGGTTCACCGCGCTCTTCACGGCGATCCACGGGCCGCCTTACGGGGCGAAGCTTTACCTGCTGGCTCTCACCGATATCCCGTTCCGCATCTATCTGTGGGTTGGCGCTCCGATTTACACTTTCTTCTGCGTGATTCCCATCGGTGTGGGGAGTGCGGTCAATACCCTCAAGCCATGGGTGATCTACGCCCTGGTGGGGATGTCCATCGCACTGCTTGCCGCAGGGTTTCTTCTGAAGCGGAGATGCAGGCCGCGCGATGGCTTGCGAGACGGTGCCGGCATGTGATCGGTCGCTCAGAAAACCGGAGCGATCCGGATGTCGGAGTAGTCCTTCTGCGCGAGGTATTCGAAAGGGCCGACGCCGGCCGGCATCTGTTGGAAACGGAGGGCGATGAGCGCATCTCCCTCAGCGACGAAGCAGGTATCGTCCGACTCGGCCGATAGTGGCTCCTCCGAGCGGACCAAGCAGCCGTCGCCCCAATCGTCCAGGACCTCCGCGTCCTCCTTGAGGAGAAACCCTCCGCGGCCGTCTCTCAGGTAAATTTCAGGATGGAGAGTGGTTTTCATCACCGTGATATCTCGCAGGAGTTATTCCACACGGTGTTTTCCGGCGGCGGCCGAATACACGCGGTCGGCGATACACGCGACCCATTCCCGGGTGCAAAACGCTTCGGGGCTCATTGCAGTCCGCCCTTTTCCGGGGACGAATTCACTCGTCCACCGTCTCGTCGCTGTCCGGCGTTACCGGACGGGTTTCCTTCTGCTCCGGCTCGGCGGGTTTCGCTTCGGCAGCTTTGTCCGGATCGCGGTCGCCGCTCGCTGGCGGTGTGGCCGCCTTTGAGGCCGGTGGCGGGAGCGGCGCGGGTTCGGCCTTCGCATCCTTCGAGATGCCGATGACCCCGGCGCCGATCCGGTCTCCGGCGTTGCCGGACGGCTGACTACCATCGTCGGCCTTGGCATGAACGATGACAGCGCGGCCGAGGATCCCGCGCTTGCCTGCATCGAGGGTCACGTTGTTCACCACCAAGGTCAGGGTGGCATTGCCATCGCCATCCGCCTGGAGGTTGCCGAGGTCGCCCGCGTGGCGATCGCTGTGATCCGGCAGGGCATGGGGATGGCCGCCGGGATTGAAATGGTCCCCCGCGCTGGTGGCGTCGTCGCTGCCCAGATCGCCGAATTCGTGGATGTGAATGGCGTGGTGGGCGTTGGGCGTCAGGCCGCCGATCTTGGCGGTGATCAGGATGCCGTCGTCCACCTTGTCAAAGAGGACGCTACCCCGAACATTGAGGTTACCGGTCGGTCGGATGATGGCGACGAGCTTTTTCAGCTCCGCAGATGTGTCCTGCTCGCTTGGTGGCGGCGATGCGGGCTCCTGTGCGTGAAGGGCCGGAGCCATGAGGGATAGCAGGACGGCGCTGCCGACCCCGAGGGTTGAGATGGTTTTCATGGGTCAGGATAAATTCATGGTGAGACGGAGGCGAACTGGGGTTGCTCCTGCGAGCGTTGGCGGAGGAGGCTATTCACATTCTCTTGGGCCCGCGGCAGCAGGTGCCGGCGGATCAGATCCTTGTGTTCCTCGCCAAAGGAGGCGTCCAGCAAGGCGGTCTCGAACGCGCGCACGGAGGACTCTTCCGCGGCGAGCATCAGCGGAAAGAGCGAGGAGTCGGCCAAGCGCCCGCCGGTCACCTGGTTGAGTTGGTCCACGAAACCATCCCATGGCGAATGTCCGAGCAAGGGAAAGACTCCGCGGTCCTGCACCGCCTTCTTCAGATGGCGTATGGCATCGTCGTGTACGGCTCGCAGATGCTCGATCAACCGGCGGTCGTCGCCGGTAAAGCTCGCGGCTGCCCGGCCATAGCTCTCACGACTGGCGAGGGCCATCGACAGCAGATGGTTGAGCGCCTCGCCTTCCTCTCTCGCGTGCACTGCGACCGGAACCTCGGGCGGTGCCAAGAGGTCCCAGACTCGTGCGGCACCCACCACGACGAGGAAGGGAGGCGCGAGCGGGAGCGCCATGCGGACGCTCCCGGTGATAAAGCGGAAGAGCGGCAGCTTTCCCGCCAAATATCCCGCCCCGAAACAGGCGGCGATGCCGGCCGCGGGGTTGCGGGCGATGCGCTCGGAGAGACGCCGTGCATGGCGTTCGAGTGCGGCGCGGGCGGTGGAAACCACCGGGCCGGCCTGGGGATCGGAGGGTTGCATGGGATTACCAGCGGGACTTGAGTTTGTCGAATTGGTGCCCCAGTCCGCGCAGCGTGTCATTGTCGCGCAGCGCGCCATAGGCGTGATGGAATTTCTTGGACGCGGCGGGCAGCAGCGAGCCGATGAAAAGGTCGCGCATCGCGTGAGATCGGTGGCGACTGGACATCAACCAGCCCGCTGCAAATCCGGCCGCCGCGGCGATTGCCATGTCGGTCCACGGTCGCCGCGAGATCCCTTGGCGGAGGGAGGCCAATAAGTGACGGGCACCGCCATTTCCCGTGGCATGGAGTTCATCCCATTGGGCATGGCGGGTGGAGGTTTCGCGAGCCGGATTTCGTTCCGTCGTTTGTTCGGCGGCCGCTTCGGGGCGCTGGGAGTGTGGAAAATTTCGAGTTCTCATATCACTCTCCTGTTCGCAAGGAGCGGGCCAACGCGGGAAGCGGTACGCCATGCTTCGTCCGCCGCCGGTTGGGGGGCAGGCGACCCGCATAGGAGGGGCTTCTCCACGGACGCGAGTTGGCACGATGCGCCGCCTTGCGCGGCAATTTGCACTGGTGCCGGCTTTCCCGGAGTTCCCGGCGAAGGGAGGCACGGCGCGTGCGAAAGCAAAAGGATGCCACGCTCGATCTGGAAAGGAGCCATCGAATTCGGATTGGTGAACATTCCGGTTTCGCTCACCGCGGCCGAAGTGAAGCCGGACATCCAATTGCACATGGTCGATAGCAAGAACCACGCGCGAATCCGCTACGAGCGGGTGAACGCCGACTCCGGCGAGGAAGTTCCGTGGGACCGCATGGTGCGCGGCTACGAGTATGAGGAGGGTCAGTTTATCCTGCTGTCCGACCAGGAACTTGAATCCGTCCAACCGAAGCTGACCAAGACCATCGGCATCAGCGATTTCGTGAATCTGGATGACATCGACCCGTTGCTGTTCGACAAGCCCTACTATCTCGAACCCGAGAAGCGGGGACGGAAAGCGTATGTGCTGCTGCGCGAGGCACTGCGGAAGACGGGCAAGGCGGGCATCTCGCGGGTGGTCATCCGGACGCGTGAGTACCTGTCGGCGATGTTCGTGCGCGACGACGCGCTCGTGCTGATGTTGCTGAGGTTCCCCCAGGAGATCCGGGCGGTATCGAAACTCGACTTGCCGTCGGCCAAGGAAGGCGATGTCGGAAAACGGGAGATGGACCTCGCCATGCGCCTGATCCAAGACATGTCGGCCAAATGGGATCCCGATGCCTATCACGATGAGTATCGCGACGCGCTGATGAACTTCATCGAGAAGAAGATCGAGAAGGGCGACACGGTCGAGGATGTGAAGGAAAGCGAGACGTCCGAACGCGAGCCCGCTCGCGGAAAAGTCGTGGATCTCGCCGACTATTTGGAGCGCAGCCTGGGGCGGAAATCCGAGACAAGCACCGGCAAGAAGTCCCCGCCGAAGGCCGCCGCCAAGAAGGCAGCGAAGCCGGCAAGGAAGGCTGCCCGCAAGAAGGCCAAGTCGGCGTGATGCACCGCTTGGAACGCGAAATGCGAGAGCGCCCGCATGGCAATCGCGAGAACCAAAACCAACAAGCGAGGTGGATCCCTCGCGAAGTATCGGAAGAAGCGGAACTTTGGCGAGACCCCCGAACCGGGAGGGAAGAAGGCCCGGCAGTCGGGAAACTCCTTTGTCGTGCAAGAGCACCACGCGCGCTCGCACCACTTCGACTTCCGGCTCGAGATTGATGGCGTACTGGCAAGCTGGGCGGTGCCCAAGGGAATCCCGGAGGAGCTTTCCTCAAAGCGGCTGGCGGTTCACGTGGAAGATCACCCGCTGGAGTATGGCAAATTCGAAGGGACGATTCCCCAGGGCAACTACGGTGCGGGCAAGGTCGCGATCTGGGACAAGGGCACGTGGGATCCCTTGGAGAAGAATTGGCGCAAGGACTTCGCGAAGGGGAAGCTGAAGTTCGCCCTTCATGGCGGGCGCTTGAATGGTCCTTATCTGTTGGCCCGGATGGATGAGGAACCGAACTGGTTGCTGCGGAAGCTCGACCCGGCGACCCATCCGGAGGCGCTTGATGCCGAGCCACCAAACGAAGTGGCGGCGTTTGTTCAGCCGCAGCTCGCCCATCCGGTAGCCTCGGTGCCGGAAGGCAAGGGATGGCTGCACGAATTGAAGTACGATGGCTATCGTTTGATTGCGGTGCGGAGGAAAGGGGAGGTGAAGTTGTTCACGCGCAAGCAACTGGATTGGACGTCGCGGTTTCCCGAACTGGCGGAGCGGTTGAAGAATCTCAAGGGCGGCGACTTCGTCCTCGACGGCGAAGCGGTGGTGTTCGATCGCAAGGGACGATCGAGTTTCAGCGCCTTGCAAGAAGCGCTGAAGTCAGGCAAGGGCATCGACTTCGTCGCCTTCGATCTTCTCCACCTCGACGGCAGGAATCTTCGTGGCTTGCCGTTGTCACGCCGGTTGAAGCTGTTGGCGCAAGTCGTGCCGGAGGAAAGCGGTTCCGTACGACGGTCGAAAACCTGGCCCGGCGACGAAGGCGAAGAGCTCTTTCAGCAGAGTTGCAAGCTGGGTCTCGAAGGGATCATCAGCAAGCGATCGCACGGCACTTATCAGCCCGACTCGCGGCGAGACTGGACGAAGTCGAAGTGCCGGCCGCGGCAAGAATTCATCATTTGCGGATTCACGGAACCGAAGGGTACCTGCCCGGCCTTCGGGGCGCTGCTGTTAGGCTCGATCGAGAACGACCGGATGATCCCGCGTGGCAAGGTTGGGACGGGTTTCAGCGACCGGTCCCGCCATCGGCTTCTGGGGCAAATGAAGCCGCTGGCCACGAAGCGGCCTCCGTTCGCGAGTTCGGAGCGAGGAGTCACCTGGCTTGAACCACGTCTGGTCGCGGAAGTGGAGTTTGCCGAGCTGACCCGGGACGGCGCGATCCGCCAGGGAAGCTTCGTGTCGTTGCGCGAGGACAAGCCGGCGTCGGAGGTGCACGTAAATCCGGTTGAGGCAGTCGGTGGACTTGGATCCATCGTGGCGGGCGTGGAGATCAGCAATCCGGACCGGGTGGTCTATCCGGAGGACGGCGTGACCAAGCTGGAAGTCGCGCGCTACTACGAGCGCGTCGGCGAATTGATGCTGCCCCACCTGGTGGACCGGCCGCTGGCGCTGCTGCGCACTCCGGAAGGGATGGCCGGTGAGAAGTTCTTCCAGAAGAGCTTCAAGAATCACGTGCCGGAGCACGTGAAGGTGAAAACGCTCGATGATGGCACCGATATTCTGTTCGTCCGCGATCTGCCCGGACTGATCTCGCTCGCGCAATTTGGCGTGATCGAACTGCATCCATGGGGCAGCCGCTTGCCACTGGTGGACAAGCCCGACGTGCTGGTCTGGGACTTGGATCCGGACGAGAAGGTGCCGTGGAAGGAAACGCTGGGCGCGGCCTTTCTGCTGCGCGACTTCCTGGCGGAGTACGGGCTGGAGGCGCGGGCGAAGAGTTCGGGCGGAAAGGGAATCCACGTGATGATGCACCTCAAACGCCAGCACACGTGGGACGTCTTGAAGCCCTTCACCAAGGCCGTCGCCGCCAAAGTGGCGGAGCAGAATCCCCGGCGCTTCACCATCACCGCGTCGAAGAGCAAGCGCGACGGCAAGATCTACATTGATTGGCTTCGCAATGCCCGGGGCGCGACTTGCATCGCGCCATGGTCGCTGCGGGCGCGGCCCGGCGCGCCAGTATCCATGCCGGTGGAGTGGGAGGAACTCGCCGAGATGGGGCCCCGCGGCTTTACCATCCGCGAGCCTGTCAAGGAGCCCGCAAGCTGGAAGTCGATCGATCCCCAGCATCTTCCCGTTGCACTGGTGCGGGAGATCTCGGCAGGTCGCTGATTCCGCACCGCGCGACGACTGTGCCCTGGGCACGTCATGGCTGCGGCTGAGAGCGGCGTTGGTCCATTGCCAACCCTCCTCGCTCGCTCCGCTGTGAAAGACGTCCCCCGAAAGCATGGGAGTGTGGCACGTCGATTGCGGGCCATACGGGAGGAATGAAGACCTTCGACGATGTGTTGTCGGCGGAGCTGAAGGAGTTATTCAGCGCGCAGCGACAGTGGCTGCTGGCGTTGCCGGGGCTGATTCGGCGCTCGTCGAATCCGATGCTGGCCGAGCATTTCCGTAGGGAAGCCCGGGAGACCAAGCGTCACTTGGAGCGCATTGAGGAGATTGCGGGGATGCTCGGTGGCTCGGCCCGAGGCCGGGTGCATGCGCCCATGAGGGAGTTGGTTCAAGGCGCTCACGAAATACCGCGTCTCGAAACCGATGGCGTGATTTTGGATGCGCGGCTGATCATCGTCGCCCAGCGTGTCGCGCATCTTTTGATTTGCGGGTATGGGACGGCGCGCACGCTAGCGCGGATCCTGGGCCATGAGGCGGCGGCGGCGCTGCTCGCCGCCAGTCTCGCGGAGAAGGACGCGGACGACCGGGCCCTCACGAATCTTGCGAACGACCTCTACACGGAGTCCGGCCCGGCGGAACCTGTGGCACCGGTGCTGGATGAGCCGTTCCGGCCGTGATCCGCAATCATTATGGGCTAAGAGCCGCTTGATTGTGGCGCGGAAGATAGTGGTCCCATTCGATGATCTTGTGGAAGAGCGGCTCCAACTGCTCCGTGAAGGGCAGGGGATAGTCGCCGTTCGCGTAATCCAGGAGGTGATCGGACAATGGAACGGCGGCGGCGCTCACCTTGATTTCCGCGACAAGTTCGCGCCGGTCCTCCGGACAATCGCCGGGCGAACCGAAATCCTCATCCTTGTAGGGGCCGAAGCGTTGCTCGAATTCGCGCTTCCGGGCGATGGTGTAGTCGCTGGTCATAGCCGTGAAGTGTTGTGGGATGAAGCGGATCCGACATCCCGGGTGAAACTGGGTCGTTATCTTGAAGCTCTGTCGGTGGTCACACTTCATGTCAGCCATTGCCGTGCCGAATTTCCCTTGGCTGCAGATCCTTTCACCTACGGGGATTTTCGCGGAGCCGCAGGTGGAGGCCGGGCGTTTGAAATCAGCGCAATCCTCCCGGCGGACGTGCACTTCGCGTGTTGCGGCGGGAGCGAGTACAAAAAAAGAAAGTGAGCCGGGCGAAAATCTCCGAATGCTATCAGGATCACCACGGTGGGTTTACTGACCTTGCCTTTCGGAGTCGTCCGGCTCTGGGTATAGATCGCACCGGGCGGTGGATTCTCAACCGGAAAAACCTTCCAAGGTTCCGCTTCATTTCATGCGTGGCGCGGGCAAGCCGTCCCCCGGAGGTCGCCGGCCGGCACGCATCTCGGCAGTGGCCTGGACCAAGGCGATCGCGGCATGGCGGGTTTCTTCCCGCAGTGCGGTGTCCCGGTCAAGCGCCTCATGACTGGTGGCGTAAGGCTCGAAGTAGCCGAGGTAGCGGTCGAATACCGCTGCCGGTCCGGCGGAAATCAAACCCATCCCGGAGAGCCAGTCCGCGAGATGGCGGCGCAGTCCGCCTGCTCCCTCCGCATCGCCGTGCACGATCACGGAGAATACCCGCCCGGCGAGGTGCTTCGGATACGGCCATCCTTTCAGCTCGATCTCCTTGGCGCGTGCGGCGTCCTTGCCAGCGGTGCTGGTGGGATCGGGATTGCCGCCATCGGCGCAGACAAGGCGGTCCATCATCAGCTTGAGCCCGGAGGGTGCTTGGAACCAATGGACCGGAGTGATGATCATGATTCCGTGTGCCGCCACCCAGCGCGGGTAGAGCTCGTTCATCCAATCTTGCACCTGCCCCAGGTAGTGGTTGGGATAACAAGAGCAGGGCCAATGGCAAAGGGGCATCGCGGTGGAGACGCAGGCCTTGCACGGGAAGATGCGGCGGCCGTACTCGGCTGTTAGAAGCGAGAGATCGAGAAGATCGACGGCGCAGCCTTCCGCTTCCAAAGCGGTGCGTGCGATGCCGGCGAGGCGGAACGACTTGGCCATTTCACCGGGGCAGCTTTCGTCGGTCCTCGGGGACGCGTTGATCAGGAGCACCCGCGTGCTTCGGGTGGCATCCTCGAACTCGTTCCGCGCAGTTTGGATGCGGGCGCGGGTCTCCAGCCAGTCCGTGGAGAGTTCGCAGGAGGGATCTTGGAAGCCGGCTCCCGCTGGCTGGGAAGCGGTCGTCTTGCGACGTTCCTCGTAGGCATCGGCAGCGATGCGGGTAATCTCATCGACCGCATCCTTTGCCACCGCGAACGCAGGATCGGCAAACTGTTCCCGGTAGCGACGTTCAAACTCCTCCCGCGTCAGCGCAACCGGTCCTTGGCCGATCCTTACGATCGGGGTCAAAGGCGACGGCGATGGCGGGGAGTCCATCCGCCAACCTAACACGGATGTGCGGCCCGGGCAGAGGATTTCACTCCACCAGGTCGTGATACTCGGGGTGCCGCTGGATCCACGCCGCCGCGTAACCACAGACGGGACGCACCTTTTCTCCCCGGGACCGCACGATCTCGAGCATGCCGGCCATCAAGCGGCCGGCCGCGCCGCGGCCGCGCAAGGCCGGGTCGGCTTCGACGTGCGGAATGATGAGCAGGTTCGCTTCCCGGCGATAACTGGCGAAAGCGAGCTTTCCTTCTTCCTCCAATTCGAAGCGCTGCCGGGCGGGCTGATCAGTCACTTGGTTCATGGTCGCAGTGAACTACCGGTCTCCCGGAGCGTCGATGCGGGAAACGACCACGCGACGATCCTGTTTGCGCAGGCTCTCGGCGGCGTCCGCCGGATGATGCGCCTCGCTTTCACCATAACCGACCGGAATCAAGCGGTCCGCCGCCACGCCGCCACGAACCAGTTCGCGAACGATCGCTTCGGCGCGGAGTTGGGAGAGCATTTGATTGTCGGCCGAGGTTCCTTCGGCGGAGGCGTGGCCCTCGATCGCAAAGCGGGCATCTGCCAATTCGGAGTCGAGCATGGCCTCGGTGAGGGCCAGCACCATGTCATAGGAATGACCGTCGGCAAATTGTGTGGAGCCTTGCAGGAAGAGGATATCGTGGCTGGTGATGGTGGAGGAAGTCACCACGGGATAGGAGACGACCCAGACATCGCGCCCGCGATATTCGGCCGGTATGCGTTCGCCGAACACGGCGGCATTCAATTCAGCCGCGGGCATGATGCTTACTCTCTCGAGCGCGGCACTGGCCAACAACACCGCGGGGATGTCCTCACGCGACGGGTAGAAAACATAGCGGCGGCCTCCATGAATGAAATAGGGCTCCGGCAGCACGGGCTCACCTGCCGCTGCCTCGGCCGGGGCGGGGCTGCGGAAGAAGGGCGGCAATTGCCGGATCTCCGCTTGTCCGCGCAGCCGTTGGCGCAAGAACTCGGCCGCCGCTCGGCGGTCTTCGCGGGCCGCACGGCGGGCTTCGCTTTGGTCCAAGCGGTTCAGTTCGGCGCGGGAGAGGCGACTGTCCTTGCCCAGGATATCGTTCACCATCCGGCGGGCATCGTCGCGCCCTTGGAGTTGAAGTTTCCGCTGGTGGAGATCGCGGGCGAGTTCTTCATGAGCGCGCACGACATCGGCCTCTGCCGCGGGCAGTTCATTCACTGCCTTCGGGTCCCCGGGAGTGGCGTCGCGCAGGCGGTCCTTCGCGGAGGTCTCGCGGGCATCGGGGCTCGCCTTTTCATCGTTGGAATCCTCGACCTTGGCTGCGTCGGGAGCCGCCTTGTCGTTGGTGGCATCGCGGTTGCGCCGTGCCTCGGGCGATGCCTTGCGGGGAGTCGCGTCATCGGTCTTCTCGGCTTCGGGGTTGGCGTTCTTCGCATGGTCCACTTCCCTGCGCGAGCGTTCGTTGGCCTTGGAATCGTCGTCCTTCACCGGCCGGGCATCTTTGCCCGCAGGCTGCACGCGATTGCCGGCGCGAGGTTTCTCATCTTCCACCGGACGGGATTCATCATTGGCGCGGCGGGACGTGTCATCGACCCCATCGGAACGAGGGGAAGCTTTTTCCGACCGGTCCCTCACCGGTTCGGAGTCGGGATTGGCGGGCTCCTCGGCGTATGCGAAGGGAGAAGTCATCATCGCGGCGGTCAGAACGGCGAGGAGGGAAAGCGGGTGCGGTTGCGTTTTCATGCCTCTCTTGTTGCTCGATCCATTCCGGCCCGAAATTGCCGCAGGCCAAAGCATCGCGCGCGAAAGGGGCTATGGGAGCGTGCAACGCGACCGTTTCACCGGTGCAGCGTGCAATGGTCGGTGCTGGCTTCGCTTGCGAATCTTCACGGGTGCGGATTCGCTTCCCTGTGCTATCTGATGACGATGGCCGAGTTTCCCGAGGAGACGAAGGACGGGCAGTTCGAGCGACAGGAGGATGCTTTCCGGAGCATCGTGGGAAAAGCAGGGGGAACGCCAGTGGCGGCTGGACGCTACCATCTTTACGTTTCGCTCGCTTGCCCGTGGGCACACCGGACTTTGATCGTGCGCTCCTTGTTGGAACTGCAGGACCGCATAGGCATCAGCATCGCCGACCCGATGCGGGACGAGCGCGGATGGGCGTTTCGCGAGGGACAGGGACATCATCGTGACGTCGCGGAGGGCTTTCATTTCCTCAGCGAAGCGTATCTCGCCACCGATCCCGGCTATCGCGGCCGCTACACGGTGCCGGTACTGTGGGATCGTGAAGAGAAGCGCATCGTCAACAACTCCGAAGATGACATCTGCCGAATGTTTCAGGATAGCTTTGCCGGCCCCGAGGCACGTGACTTGTTCCCCTTGCACCTTGCGGAGGAGCAGACCGAGATCAGCGACTATCTCTACGAGCACATCAATAACGGCGTCTATCGCGCGGGCTTCGCGACCACGCAGATCGCGTATGAACAAGCGGTGCGAGACTTGTTCCTGGCGCTTGATGAAATGGCGGTGCGGCTGGAACGCTCCACATTTCTCCTCGGCGAACATCTGGTGGAGAGCGACCTGCGCTTGTTCTGCACCTTGATCCGCTTCGACACGGTTTACTACGGTCACTTCAAGTGCAATCTCCGGCGCGTCGTCGATTACCCGCCGTTGTTGCGTTTCATGCGCGATGTTTATCTTCAGCCCGGCGTCGCGGCGACGGTGAACTTCGACCACATCAAGCGGCACTACTATGGGACCCATCGCGAGCTGAATCCAAGCGGGATCATACCGCTCGGTCCCGCCGCCGTTTTCGAGAAGCCGGGCATCGGGGAATGACTCCGGCGGGTGTTTCCGGCGCCGAGGCGGGTGCCGGAGTCTAGTGAAATGACGTAGGCGAGGTGAGGGGAGGTGGCGTACGGCATGGCGGTTGAGACCGCCCACGGCGCGGATTATGCATGGACTCGTGCGTCCGGCTCTTTTCAAAGGGCGGACCGGAAACCCCCTTCCTGACTACCATGTCCGTTCTTTCCTACGCCTCGCTCGATGATGTCCGCCGATGCATCAAACAGCGCCGCCGCATGCGCTTCATCTATCGGAAGGTCGAGGTGATCGCCGAGCCTCACCTTTTTGGAAACTTCCGCAAGACCCACGCATTCGTCCTTTGCGCGTGGAAGATCCACCCGGAAGAAGGATGGGATTACTTCCGGTTGGCGGAGATTCGCGACTTGGACATCCTCATGGAAGGTTTCGGAACCGCCCGCCAAGGATTCAATCCATACGATCCGAAGATTGAGATCGTTGACACTCTCATCCGCGTCTGATCCAAGGCAAAAATCGGAACGAAAGGGCCGGCGGTTGTTTTGCCGCCGGCCTTTTGATGTACCCACATCTCCAGCCGATTGGCGTGTCGCCGCCAAGCAAGCGGCACCCACAGTCAATCGACTGCCACGCGGAGGAATTCGAATGCAGCCTGCACGGCTTGTTCCCGCGGAGCGGGCGGAATGCGCACCAAGGTAATGAAGCACCGCCGCGAAATGGGGTTTTAATGGCGGGCACTTTGATTGCTGGGTATTCGATACGTCGGCCTGCGGAGGCCGGTCGCATTCGATTTGGATCCTTTGTGTCGTGGATATGACCGCTACTTCCGAGAAGACCGTCGCGCTTGACGCCCCCGGCAATGCCTCCCCCTGGCTCCAGAGCAGGCTCGGTGCCTTCGGCGAGATTGTCGCCGTCGTCGAGGATTACGCGATTTTCACCATGGCTCCATCGGGTGAGATTCTCGATTGGAACGCGGGTGCCGAGCGGATCATGGGCTACCCCTCCGAGGAAGCCATTGGCCGGAATAGCAAGTACTTCTTCTCCGAGGTCGAGCGGGCCAATAGGGTGCCCGAAGGGATTCTTGAGATTGCCGCGCGGGACGGCTCATTCAGCGGCGAGGGTTGGCGCCAACGGAAAGACGGCGAGCGCTTCTGGGGGCACGTGACGATCACCGCCCTGCGGGTGCCCGGGGGGGAAATCCAAGGCTTTCTCCAGATCACCCGCGACCTCACGCAGCGCCGGATGACCATGGAAGCGCTGCGACAGAGCGAGGAACGCTTTCGGCTGCTGGTGGAAGGAGTGCACGACTACGCGATCTTCATGCTGGACCCCGAGGGGCATGTCATGAGCTGGAACAACGGCGCCCGGAGGATCAAAGGCTACGAGCAGGATGAAATCGTCGGCCGCCATTTTTCGATCTTCTATCCCGAGCAAGCGAAGGAGGCCGCGGTGCCCACCAAGCTGCTGGCTCAAGCGCTGAAAGAGGGTCGGGCGGAACAGGAGGGCTGGCGGATGCGCAAGGATGGGACCCGCTTCTGGGGGCACGTGCTGATTACACCGCTCTTCGACCACAGCGGAGAACTCCGTGGCTACGCCAAGATCACGCGCGACCTGACTGACCGCCGCCAGGCCGAGTCGCTTCGGGAGGCGGGCCGGCGCAAGGACGCCTTTCTCGCCACGCTCGCCCATGAACTGCGCAACCCGCTCGCGCCGATTCTGCCGGGCGTGGACATCATCCTGCGCTCGCCCGGCGATCCGGAGAAAGTCGCCGGCGTGGCGTCGATGTTGAAGCGCCAAGTGGATCAGATGGCCCACTTGATCGACGATCTCGTGGATATCTCGCGCATCACCACCGGCAAGATCGAGCTGCGAAAAGGGCAGGTTCCCTTTTCCGAAGTGATCGAACGCGCCTTGGAGGCGATCAGGCCGATCATCGAGCGACAGGAGCAGGAATTGACCGTGGACGTCTCATCCGATGACCTGATCGTTGAGGCGGACCCTCACCGGTTGTCTCAAATGCTTTCCAACCTGCTTTCGAATGCCGCGAAGTACACCCCTCCGCGTGGTCACATCCGGTTGACGGTGATGCCGGATTCGGAAGCGATGCTGAGGGTTTCCGTGAAGGACGACGGTCGCGGCATTCCGCTGGAGTTCCAGCAATCGATCTTCGAGCTATTCGATCAGGGCGGCAATGGCCCCTCGGAGGGACTCGGAATCGGTCTCACCTTGGTCCGTTCTTTGGCGGAGATGCATGGGGGCAAGGTTTCGGTCGCGAGCGGTGGGGATGGGCAGGGAAGCGAGTTCGTGCTCTTGCTGCCGATCCTGCTTCCCGGCGAGCCAACGTCCGGAGCGGTGCAGGTCGCGATCACTCAGCCGAACGCTCCGGCCGCATTACGCGTGGTGGTGGCCGATGATTCCCGCTCGGCGGCTGACATCATGGGAATGTTCTTCCGCATGGAAGGCTTCGAAGCAGCGGTGGCCTACGATGGCGAGGATGCCGTCACTCAGGCGCGAGCCCTTCGGCCGGACCTCGTGGTTCTGGACCTGGGCATGCCCAAGATCGATGGCTTCGAGGCGTGCAAGCGGATCCGCAAGATGTTCCCCCAAGCGGTGATGGTCGCCCTGAGCGGGTGGGGGAGCCGGGAAGACCGCCGGCGCACGTCGGATGCGGGATTCGACGAGCATCTCGTCAAACCGGTGTCCCCGGACGATCTGCGCGCCTTCCTCGCCAGCTATTTCAAGAAGAGCCGCCGGGCGGGATGAGGGCTCAGCGGAATGCCGGTTGGTCGCGCGCGAGCAGGCCCGCGGGCACGGGCGCGTCGCAGGTCTCGGGATGGCGGTCGAGCAGCAGGTCGAGCAGTCCGTCAAGTTTCTCCACATCGTCCGCCAATCGCACCCGGTTGGCCAAACTACGGGCGACGCCGTAGTTCAGGATCTGGAGCCGGTGCAGCGCGCCGCTGATGGAGCGGAGATCGTCGTCGCCGGGAAAATGCCAGGCGGCCGAACGCAAGGATTCGCGGCTCTCGTCGATCAGCCGGCGCATCGAGTCGCAGTCGTCGCCGGCCGAGGAGATCCGATGGGTGGCCGCCATGATCTCCAGCGTGTCGCGGCGCTGACGGGAGAGTTCCAGTTCCTGCTGGAAGCTGGCCCGCAAGCTCCGTTCGCTGGCGCGGGCGTTGAGTTCGGGAAGGAAGCTGATCAATTGCAATTCGCTACAGTAGAGCATGCGCAGCTTCCGATAAAACAGATGGAGGAGGTCGGTAGGCATGGAGGAGGGCCTTTCGCAATCGGTATGCCAGATTCGTGACTGCGAGGACCCAGCCTCCCCGCGCGATTCCACCATAAGAATCAACTGCCCGCAGCGGCATTTTGCAAGCGCACATCGCAAACGGCAGCGTCACGCCTCACTCCCGACGTAGCCAAATGATCGCTTCGGTTCCGTCCGATTCCTTCCGGGAGGATTGCTCGAATAGCATGGCAAGAGCGGGGTGGGTCGTAGGAGTCACCGCGGGGATCGGCGCTGTCTCGACTGGCAAGGAGCAGGCGTGAAGTCGCTCGTGGATCGACCACTCGGGAACCGAGCGCGCCGTGACAAAGTCCCCAACGGCGCACTGGTCCGGAGTCGACCGCTCTACTGAAGCAGGGGTGTTCATGAGTTGTCCGGTGGGGAAGAAGTCACTCTTTCTCCTTCTCCTTCTCTTCCTTCTCGCGATCCCGCGGTTTTTGGCGCTCGCGTTGTGGCTGGGCCTCGCGTTCGCGCTGTGGCTGGGCCTCGCGTTCGCGCTGTGGCTGGGCCTCGCGTTCGCGCTGTGGCT
>CBKZPU010000026.1:0-41040 GCA_966696705.1 uncultured Verrucomicrobiaceae bacterium
GCGTGGTGTCGGCGAACTTGAGGCCACCCAAGGTGCGGGCGCCGTCGAGCGTGACCGCGCTGTCGGATGCGAGGTTCAGTGTGTTGAAGCACGCGGTGACGTCGCTACCTCCGGCGACCACGTTTTGGAGCCAGTTTGCGGTCACCGGCCATGAACCACCGGCCGCATTGGTCCATGTGACGGCATCGGCCGCGACGGTCACATAGCTGGCGCTGGCTTCCGCGCTGTCGAGCATGCCGCCCTTCATGGCATACGCGCGGACGGTAACGCTCGCAGGTGCCGGAATCGCCACCGAAGCCGGCGCTGCGACCGTCACCGCGGTGCCGGAGCTGAAGGGATCGCTGCCGTCGGTCGTGTAGCGGATCGAGGCGTCGGGAGTCGCCGTCGAAATGCTGATCGACTGCGGGCCGATGTAGCCGCCGGAAGCCAGCGAGAAGACCGGCGTCTCGACCGCCGGTAGGGTTTCCACTTCGATCGTTCCCTCCACCGCGAGGCGCGAGGTGTCCCACATCAGGGTGGGAGCCAAGCCCGGCAGGGTGATCGTGGCGAAGCTGCCCGAGAAGCTGCCGGCGGTTTTCGAGAACAGTACGAAGGAATCGCCCGCGGCGAGAGGCTCACTGCCTTCGACCGCCGTGACGGTGAGCGTCCCCTTGTAGGTCGGGCCGGAAGCGCCGGTTAGCGCGATGCGGTCGGCACTGGTGATGCCGCCGGGCTTGCCGATGCGCAAGGCGACGGTGCCCGAATCGTGGAGGTTGAGCGTGTTCGCGATGGCGAGCGTTCCGATGGTGGCATCGCCCGCGGCCAGCGTGGAGCCGGCGTTCATGGTGACCGCGCTGCTCACCGTGCCGCGTCCGCGCAAAGTGGCACCCGAGGCGACTGCCACTCCGGACCCGCCGATCGAGCCGTTGACGGCGAGAGTGCCCGCATTGACCGCGGTGGCGCCGCCGTAGGTGTTGGCCCCGCCGAGGATCTGCGTGCCGCTACCGGTCTTGGCGATGCCGAAGCCGCCCGCGATCACGCCGCTGAAGTTGCCGTCGGTGTTGGTGTTGCCGAACGTCAGGCCGATGTTGTTGAGCGCGCTCTGGCAGTTGAGGCCGACGGAGCCGGGGCCGTTTAGGGCGCCGACCGTCTCGCCGCCCCAGACGATATTCCAGTTGCCGCCCGACGCGACGGTCAGGTTGTTGAAGCGGAAACCGTTGTTCTGGTTGGCGGCGGTGTTGCCGCTGTAGGTCTGGTTCTGGGTGGTGACCGGTCCTTGGACCAGCACGTCGCCGGTGAAGGTGTTCGGGTTGCTGCTGTTGCCGAAGCTCAGGCGCAGGCCCCACGCGGTGCCATCGAGCACCAGCGCGATGGTGCCAGTGGGAATGCCGGTGCCGGTGATGCGGCCAAACCAGTCCTGCGCGGTCGAGTGGCCGCCGGTGTTGGCGGTCTTGATCGTCAGCGGGACGTTGCCAACCAGATCGAGCGTGCAGTTCAGCGCCGAGGCGTTGGCGCCGAGCGAGCCGCCGGAGTCGAGAGTGATGGTGTGACCGGTGCCGAACGACGAGGTGCTGAGGGTCGTGAACGGCACCGCGGTGGTGGTGCCGGGCGAGACCTTGAAGCCGGTGCTGTTCGAGCCGGTATTGGCATTGCCCAACACGAGGCTGGCGGCGGTGATCGCGTTGTGACGTGTCACCGCGAGCGTGCCCTGGCTGATGGCATACGTGCCGGTCAGCGTGTTGACTCCACCGAGCGTGAGCGTGCCCGCGCCGGTTTTCACGAGGCCCTGGTTGCCGGCGAGCACCAAGTTGAGCGTGGTGTTCTGGTTCGTCACCTGCACCGCCGGGCTGCCGCTGGCCACCGCCAGTGTCAGCGGTCCGGCGCTGCCGGTGTTGAGCGTCCAATCGTGGCTTGGTGTGGTGTCGCCGAACTTGAGGCCGCCGATGGTGCGCGCGCCGTCGAGGGTGACTGTCGTGTTGGCGGTCAAATTGAGGGTCGCAAAGTTCGCGGTCGCCGCCGGGCCGTTGGCGACGCCATTGGCCAGCCAGTTCCCTGCGACCGGCCACGAGCCGCCCGCGGCATTGGTCCAGACCGGGTTTACAGCGACATCGACCACATCGATCAGCAAGGTCACGTCGGCGAACTGCGAATCGCTGTCGGTGGCGCGGACGGTGAAGCTGTTGGAACCGATGTCGCCCGTGGCGGGAGTGCCGCTTAGCGTGCCATCGCTCGCGATCGAAAGCCACGCGGGTCCGTTGGTTTTCGCGAAGGTCACCGGACCTGCTCCTTCCGGATCGGTGGCGCTGATCGTCCCGGAGTAGGCCAAGCCCGGCGCTGCGGGCTGTCCTTCTACCGGATTCGAAGCGAAGTAAGGCGCCTCATTGACGTTGGTGAGGTTGATCGTCGCGGTGGTGGTGACGGCCTGCACCGGCGTGCCGTTGTCGGTCGCGGTGATGGTCAGGACGAACGACGGGGAGTATTCGAAGTCGAGCGGCGCCGCCACGGTGATGACGCCCGTGGAGGTGTCGATCGCGAAGCGCCCGCCGACGTTGCCGCCGGTGATGCTGTAGGAAAGCGATTGTCCGGCATTGGCATCGGTGGCCGTCATGGTGCCCACCGTGGTGCCGGTGATCGCGCCTTCCGAAACCGCGAAGGTGGCGGGGCTCATCTGCGGCACGGCATTGATGCCCGCGGCGTGAATCGTGGAGGCATCGGCGACAGACAGGCCGGCATTGTAGATCCGCACGTCGTCGATTTGGCCATTGAAGTATTGGACCGGTGAACTCACCGCATGGCCGATACGGATGGAGGTTTGCCAATTGAAGTCGGAGTTGGCCTTGCCGCCCGACGCCACCTGCGCGCCATCGACGTAGAGTTTTTGTCCTCCGATCGCGCCGCCGAACGTGTGAACGACATGATGCCACTGGCCGTCGGCATAGTTCTGGCCGGTGGACGAAATCGTTTCCTCGCTCCAGATGCGGGAGGAAATGTTGCCGTTGTTCAAATAAATGTGGCGGTCATTGCCGCCGCCACTTTCGGTGACGGAGAAAAGTCCGCCGCCGCCTTGCGTCGTGCGGAACCAGAGCGACACGGCGTAGACAGACTCCGAGACGTTGACCGTGGCGGTGGCATATTGGTTCACGCCGTTGAAGCCGAGCCCGCCATTGATCTGTCCGGCGGCCGGAGCGGGCCCATTGACGAGCGTGGCGGTGGCGCTTCCCACCGAATCGGCGCGGGTGCTGCCGGAGGTCTCGTTGAAGGTCCAGTGGTTGGTGAGCTGCGGCAAGTACTGGTCGTATTCCAGATAGACGCCGGGGATCGGCGCGGAACCGTTGGCCGGAATGGGTTCGCCCGGTGGCTGCCAGGCCACGCTGACCTGATCGCCGCCGCCGGCTTCCTTGTGGAGGATCTCGAGGTAGTACTTTTGACCGGCGACCAGATTGATGAACGCCGACTGCGCGCCACTGCTATACGCGCGGTAGCCGGTCGTCGCGGTGTAGTCGATAATCTTGACCTTGTTGGCCGCCGTGTCGTCGGTGCTCAGCCAGAGCTGCGAGGCGTCGTCGGAGGCGATGAAGAACTTGTAGCTGCCGGTGACGGGCGGCTTGATCCAGCCGCTGAGCTTCTGGCCGTAGTTGTCGCCGTAGCTGCTGGCTTCGGCGGAGGTCACCGTGGTGGTGGTGTTAGGGAAGCAAGGGAAGTTCAGGTTGGAGGTGAGGTCGGCGACCGCCGATCCGTAGGAAGGCGTCCACACCTCGCGGCGCAGCCCGCCCGGCGTGCGCACCAGCGGCGCGTTGATGGTGAGGGTGGCGGCATTCGACACCAAGGTCCCGTCGGGCGTGGTGATCACGCAGTCGTACGAGCCGACCGCACCTTGCCCGACGTTGGCGAGGGTGAGCGTGGAGTTCGGGCTGGCAGTCCAGTAGGAAACGCCATTGAGCCGCCATTGGTAGGTGAACGGACCGGTGCCGGCCATGCCCACGGTGAAGCTCGCGCTGCCGCCGGGAACCGCGGTCTGGTTCGCGGGGTGGCTGGCGAAAGAAGGCGGCACCGGCGTCGGCGGGTTCGCGCGCGTGATGTCGATGTCCTCGACCAGATCCGGCACGCCAGCGCGGGTGATGGTCAGGCGGACGCGGTATGCCGTGGTGCTGACGGAAGGCAGGGTGATGGTCGTGTTGGCGCTGGATGCATTGCTGAAGGTGGCTGTGGCCGGGCCGGACACATGCGACCACGCGGCGGTGTAGTTTGCGGGAGCGAGCACATTGCCGTTGCCATCACACACATCCACTTGGAAGTCCTGCGACGAGGTGGTGACCGTGCAAGTTCGTGCGGCCAGTGATGGCCACATCAGGAAGGGAGACTTGAAGTTCGCGAGTGTGCGGTTGGTGTTGTAGCCAGGGATCAGGCTGTAGCCGCCATTGGCGATTCCGTAGGGCAGCGCGATATTGATCGAGGCGCAGTGATTGTTGTCCAAATACACACCAGCATCCTCTCCAGCGCGCGACTGGAAATAGCGATATCCGTTATTCGCGGTTCTTGAAAGCGCATAGTAGAAGCGCCAGTTATCGAGGGAAAATCGCTGCTGGCGGTCTGATAGAAAAGGCGCGCAAAATGATTGGAACACCTGCCCTGCTATAAAGCAATCCACGTGTGAACTCTGCTGCGACATATAGCTGGTGGTAATGCGCTGCTTCATTAACTCCAGGCGGGCGAGGTCCGCACTATCCATGCCTCCGACGTCATTTTGATACAAGATCATGCCGAGGAGCGCCCCGGACGTGCGAAGGGTGTCGGCATCATCACCGGCCTCGGGCGAATAGCGGACACTTCCGTTACCAGACTGGCTGCGACGGCAGATAAAGTTCATCTGCATGAGAAATTTCTGCGCCAGCGATGGATTGTAGAAAAACGGATCGGACGCATCCGAACGGTTGAGTGGAGATGAGGTGTTTTGAATTACCAAACCCCGGACTGGATCGGCGGCGTATTGCGGCAGGGTAATTGAAGAAGGCAGTGCATTGGCAACTCCCGCAGGAATCGGATCGCCTGGATTGAGAGAGGTATAGCCGAAATAATGCCCGTCTTTAGGACGAACATCCATATTCGCTCCCGCGCGCCGGGCAAAGGCCAGGCCGTTGAGATTATGCACGCCACACGCGTTAATACCGCAAGTCCAGCCATGATGCATGTAGTCGCCGGTGACACCGCCATGGGAACTCATGCCCGCCACCTGAGCGTATTCCGGCGAGAAACCGCCGCTCACCGGCTGTTTCCACCACTGCACCGTATTGGCGCACATTTCCGCGCCTCGCTGGAGCGGGGCGACCACTGTAGCGTCCGTGGTTTTTTCGTAGTATTCGGAAAGGAACATCACGAGTTGCCCCAGTTCCCAGTTGCTCGGACCGCTGGAAGGATTGGGAATGGCGGAGCCGTCCACCAACGCGTCTTCCGTGGGCGCGTATCCCCAGGCATTGATCTGGCTGATAGCGAAGTCGCGGATTTTGTTGACCGAAATCCGATAGGGTTTGGTCCCGGTCGTGTCGTTCCAACTCGGATGCCCCAGCAGGCAAAGGCCCGTGAATCCCGTGAGATAGCCCATGTTGCCATTGCTGTTCATTGCCCGCGTGTGAAGATCGGCGACCGCCGTCTCATACATGGGCGCGTATTTCGCACTGTTCCGCGGATAGGCCGGGCCGAAGCCTCCCGATGCGCCTAGCGCGACATTGATCGTAAGTGAGCCAGTGCCCGATCGCATCACCAGCAATGGCAGGATGCCATCACCCGCCTCCGCCCGATCCACAGCGAAACCCAGCTCCTGGGTAACGCCATAGTGGGCACCACCCGTGGGCGTGAAGGTTTGGCCAAAGGCTCCGTAAATGTAGTCGCCCGCCTGCAGGCCCGCATTGGCGCCCGCTCCGCCGGCATCGACCGAGCGGACAATGGCGAGGCTGGAGTTGCCCGTCACGCTGTAATAGCCACCGATCGGCCCGAGCGGATACTGCCGTCCTTCCTGGGCCGATGCCACCAATGGAAACAACAGTGACAGCAGGGTCCACCAAATGCGGCAGAGCAGTCGTCCGAAGAGGGCGTGGGGATTCATGGTTTTTTAGGAGCTGGGATTTTTTTGAGGCGGGGAAATCAGGGCTTCGCGGCAGGCGCAGGCAGCGTGAGGATGATCCGGACCGGACTTCCTTTGGACGGAATCAAGCTGCGATTGGCCACATGGACGTCGTCGCGGTTGGCGCTTTCCCGCGGATTGACGACGAGGGCGGATGGATCGTGGATCAGCGAAATGATCGATCCTTCGGCGGCGGCGGCGAACCCGCCCGGGCCCATTTGCGAGCTGACATAGCGCCACGGACCGCCGGCCAGGGATTTCGCGTCCGCAGGAGCGTCGGGCGTGTCCGAAGTGACCACGAGGTTCGCGAGTTCGTGGAGAACCGTCGGCCCGTTGGTGTCCCACGCCACGTTCACCTTCACGTCGCAGTCCGCCGAGCCGGCATTCGCCGGATCTTCCTTGGGCAGACCTAACAAGAGGCAGGCCAGGTGGATCTCCCGGGGCTTCGCCTTGGTGGAGAACAGCGCCTCGTGAAGCTTACCCGTTTCGGCCACCAGGGCGTATTCAACCACGCCGGTGTCCATGTTGACCGCGGCCGGGATGGTCACCTCGCGGCGCGCGCGATCGAAGGTGACCGCACCGATGCGATAGCGGTTTTCTCCTTCGGGCACGACTTGCAGGGACTGGCGTTGCTGGTTTTCCTCCGCCGCGGCCTCGGCTGCCGGTTTGGCCGGGCCGCTGCCCGTGGGAATGAACTTCCCGGCAGCGTCGATCGCGCCCTTGTCAGGAGTGACCGGCTGGGGAGCGGCTTGCTGGGCAGCCGCGGGCAAGGACGGGAGCAGGCCCGCCACTAGGATCAGGGCGCGAATGGGGCTCATCGGGTGGGTTCGATGTGAAGCCGCCGAGACCGCGGAACGGTGACGACGGTGATGTTTCGCCCGCGCGAATTGCCGCCTTTGGGTTTTCGGGAGGCAGCGCTTGCGACCGGCCATCCGCTTCTAACGGAATCAGCCAGTTCGACGAGCGTAGCGATCTATCGTCGCGCTGTCGCATACTGTGCGCCCAAATCTTCGATACTTTTTTATCGAAGAAGGTCGCACCCCGATACAGGTCGAACGCGTTTCCCCATTTCGGCAGGAAACGTCGCTCCTGTCAGCCCGCCGCCATGCACCGCTCCGTGGTCATAGGCGCGTGGCCATTTCCCGCATGACGGCCGAGCCACTCGCAACCTAACAAGGCAGCGGCATCGCCGAGCCCGGACTTCACCACCTCGACCTTGCCCCACGGCGACATGGCATGGCGGTGGATGTGATCGCGGATCGCCGGCACCACCTCGGGTGCTTCGGCAATGCCGCCACCGATGATGACGCGGGACACGTCATATGCGAGGACGAGATTGGCAGTCGCGGCACCCCACACCCGGAGCGCGTCGTCGCGCAAGCGCGTGGCACAGGCATCTCCGGCTGCGGCGAGGCGGAAGACGGCGGCGTAGTCCAGCTTGTCCTCAGCAACGAGGGCGCTCTCGGCGAAATCCGGTTCGCGCCGTGCCAAACGCGGCAAGGCCGCGGTGGACGCTTCGTGCTCGGCACAGCCGACATTGCCGCAGACGTCGCACACTTCGCCCGCGTAGTTGAGCGTGAAATGCCCGCCGACGCCGCAGGCCTGGCCGTGGGCCCCGCGCAATGGCTGCCCGCCGCAAACGGCCGCGGTGCCAATGCCGGTGCCGAGCGTCACCATTACCAAGTCGTCGCAGCCCCGCCCCGCCCCGCATTGCCACTCGCCGATCAAAGCGGCCCGAGCGTCGTTTTCGATGGCCAAGGGAAGCCCGAAGCGCGACCACGCCCACGCTTTCAAATCGAGCTGCGGTGCATCGGTGTACTTGCCGAAGTGCGTGAGCACGTGCCCCGAGGCGGGATCGATGATACTCGGAAACGAAATGCCGACGCCCCCACAGGCGCACACCATGAAGCCGACCGACTTGGCGAGCGCCTCCCATTCGTGTTCCAACTCCGGCAGGCGCTCGGCCAGCGGCTCGTCGGAGCGGGCGGGGATGACCTTTTGCGCGACGACCCTGCCGCCGTGGACGATGCCAAGCTTGATCAACGTGCCACCGAGATCGGCGGCGAGGATGGGACGAAGGTCGGACATGACGCGAGTGGGAACGGGTTGTTTTGGCCCCGGCCCGAAGGCCCGGGATCTCGGCGATTAAGGTGTGCGCCCTCGAATCACAAGGAAGAAGAAGAGGAAGAAATCGAGTATCAGTCTTTCCCCAAGCCAGTATCGGTCCCGGCTCCGGACCCGGGGTAAACTGTGCCGGCTTGGGGCCGCCATGGGACAAACCGTCCCACAACCCAGGCTTTCGCACCGCCTCAACCCGATGACCTCCGGTCGCCAGCCTTCCTTACTCCGCCTGCCTCCGCCCACCACGCGCGCCGTCCACGCAGCCTTGGCGCTGGCGGGAGTTCTAGTCGCCGTCAATTGCCCGGCGGCTGAAGAAAAGCTCCCCGCCGGGATCGGGTTCAATGAGCACGTCCAGCCGATCCTCTCGGAGTATTGCTACCACTGTCACGGACCGGACTCCGCGACGCGCAAGCCGGCCGATGCCCCTTTGCGACTCGATCTTGAGGTGGAGGCCCTGGCGACGCGCGAGAACGGCAAGCCCGTCATCGTGAAGGGCGAGCCCGCCGCCTCATTGCTGATCCAGTTGATCAAGTCGAAGGACGCGAAGACGGTGATGTCGCCGCCCGAGAGCCACAAGGAACTCAAGCCGCGCGAGATCGCCTTGATCGAGGAATGGATCCGTCAAGGCGCGAAGTATGAAGCGCACTGGGCGTTCGCACCGGGGTGGAGCCAGCGAAGGTGGTGAGCGGGATCTTGCCTGACTACCCGACATCTCCGAACCTCGCGAGAACGAAGAAACCGGCGGCATGGATCATGCCGCCGGCTTCGTTTGGGTCCCTCCGGGGGAGGACGGAGGACTGGATCAGCAGGCAGCCCGCTTCCACAGCGTGTGAAGCGGCGAGCCATGCGGCGAAGCGCCCCGGTCCACGGTGATCCTCAGGATCTTCGTGGCGCGCGGCGCGAGCGAGACGGAGAAGCGGGACGAATCCGCGAGCCCGGCACCGGTTTCGCCGAGTGCATTCGATTCGGAAACGCGGCAGTTGGAGAGTCCGGGCAGCTCGACCTCGGTCGCCGCCGTTTCGCCGGTAACGTTCTGAAGAATCAGCAGGAGGTCACCGGTGCTGTCGTCGCAAGGTGAGAACTGCTGCGGCACCACGACCGGATTCTCCACGCGCAGGAAACCGCGCGCCGGAAGCGCTCCGTTCATCACCGGGTGGACTTCCACCTGGCAGGCGGCATCGAGGCCGGCTTGGGTGGACAGGACGGGATCGAAGGCGCCGTGGGTGCGCAGCTCGTAGCGGAAGCGCATCGAGCCGGGCTGGCAGGGTCTGAAGTTGGTCATCCAGTAGTTGTTCACCGGCCAACCAAGGAGCAGCGGTTTCTCCGCATTGCGGGCGAAGCCCTGCGGGCGTCCGAAACCGAAGTCGCCGATCTGAACCAGCGGGGCATCCGGCGTGGCGAGCGTCACGCCGGCATCGGCGTTGTGCACGCTGGCCCAGGTGCTGGTGGTGACCCAGTTCTTGCACGAGCCTTCGAGCTGTTCTTCATCCCAACGGACCGGCACGCCGGCGGCATCGTAGTGGGCGGACCACTGCGGCAAATTGAGCGGGAAGGCGAAATAGATCGCCTCGGCGCGACGGTTCTCGTCCTTGGAGAAGGTGGCCGTCAATTCGACTACCGGAGCAAGGCTGCTCAGCTTGATCCGCTGCACCAGGTCACCGGGCAGGTGAGCGAAGAATCCTTGCGAGAAGCCGTTGGCGCCACTGTCATGCTGCACTCCTGGCGCTTCGCGACGCGTCACCAGGGTGATGCCATCGGCATGCCGCTCGATCTGGAGGCTTAGGAGCTTGCCGGCACCGCGGTACTGGGCTTTCCAATCGTACTGCCAGCAATCGACGTCCGCATGCAGCAGGTCCCAGATGCTCTGGTAGTAGGCATCGCGGCCAAGTTCGCCGGTGGTGACGTCGTGGTGCTCGGGGTCCGGTTGCTCGTGGACGAAGCCGAAGAACGGCCACTTGGCATCTGGATCGATGAACTCGCGCTGCAGCTTCTTGTCGTAAAGGCTGGTCGCATAGCCGGTCTCGGCATCGAAGGTGAGGCGGTGGAACTCGGTCTCGATCACGTTGCCCTCGGCAACCAGAGACCCGGCCGGCTCAGCGGGCACGAGCTTTTCCACCGGCAGCGACACGGCGCTGAAGGGCTCGAATTCGAACGGCCCGGCGAGATACGAGTTCGAGTCATCCCACAGGCAGCGGTCCACCTCAATTCGCGCGACGTTGCTGGAGCAGTGGCGCCAGGTGCCGTCCGTCCAACTTTTGGGGACACGGACAAAGCACTCGCGGCGTTGCGGCGAGGGATTGAAGCAAAGGACGGAAGTCGGTGCGGAAAGATTGGTCGGATTCTTGACCAACAGGTCCAGCGAGTCGCGGAACAGCAGGCCGGTCATCGAACGGGCGCGCCAGGCATAAGCCGCATCCAGCACCCATTGCTCATCGACGGGATCGGAGCTGCCGGACTGCACGGTGCGGTCGGGACCCCAGGTGTGCTCGTCGAAGAGCAGCAGATTGCGCCACGCATCGAGCGAGCGCACGGTGGTGTCCTCACATGCCGGCAAGGCGGTCTGGAGCAGGCCGGTGGCGACGAGGCGCCGCGCGGTGTTCCGGTTCACGCGCGTCTCGGTGGCGGAGCTGGCGGAGCCGAAGTTCCAGTAGTCCGACCAGTCGCCGCGCACGTCCGGGATCGGCAGCGCGGGCTGTTGGTGGAAATAATCGAGCAGATCTTCCGGCGTGACGAAGCGGATGGCCGGGAAGCGTCCCTCGTCGTTCCAGCGGCGCACCATTTGCGCCAGTAGCGGGTCCGGCGGGTAGTTGTCGCTGTACACCGGGTGGGTGGACGTGAGCATCACGAAGGGGCGCGGGTTCCCGGCCGCCTCGAGCCGGCCGAGGTAGTCGTTGAGAGCTTCCTGCATGATGGCGGTGCAGCCCTCGGCATAGCGGCTTTCGCGGCCGAAGGTGTTGTAGTGCATCCCGTTGTAGGTGAGCAGCGGACGACCGTCGGGGCTACGCCAGTTCATCCAGCGCGGGCGCTCGTAGGGAAAGCCGCCGCTGTGGACGTTGATGCCCATCAGGAAGGCCTCGATGCCAGCATCTAACAAAAGATTGGTGAGCGGCCACGGCACGCCATTCACATCGTGGCTGATCGCGGTGCGGACCGGCACTCCGAGTTCGTCGCGCAGCAGCTTCACCGCGCGCAAGCCGTGGGCGAACTGCGGGGTATTCGCCAGCGGCGACAAGTGGATCGGCAGCGCTCCGATCGAGATGCGACCCGCTTTGGCCAAGGCGCGGAAACGCTCGATCTTCGACGACGACGCGCGATTCAACCAGTGCATCACCGGCCAAGTGGTTTCACACGTCCAGCGCGCCGCGGACGCATCGGGAAAATCCGCGGTGCTTTCGCAAAGATCGAGCGCTTGGTCGATGATGCGGCGCTGAAGCTCCCAGAAGGCCGGCTGCGGATGAGTGTAACCGACGTCCGTGTGGGAGTGGTGAAGAAGGAGAATCTCTCGGATTTGCATGATAGACGGTGAAGCTCAGGCGGCTCAGGTACTCCGGGTTTTGATAACACGCTACCGGCACCCGTCCCCGCCCGCTCTGTCCCATTTGCAGAAAAACGCATACGGAGTTGCGCTGCCTGCGGGCGGGCGGCCTGCTCGGCGGCTACTCGAAGGTCAGCCAAGCGAAACCGCCTGCAGGGAGTTCGACGGTCACCCGAGCCTGATCGTCGCGATCCAGCCTGAGAGATTCGGCTTGGCCGTCTCTTTTCCGCACCGAAGCGCTCCCGCGGAGGCCGGTGTAGTAGAGCGGAACGGTGAGTTCCTTCTTCACCTCCTGATCGAGCGGATTGAAGACCAGCAACATGCCCTTTTCCTTTCCACCGGGATTGACGTGAAGATAGTAGTCAAGGCCGCGTCCATCGGGACGACGGAGGTGAATGATGTCGCCCAGAATGACTTCCTCGTGCCGGTCATACCACGCCATCCACTTCTTGAGCATGGCTTGACTTTGCGGACCGTCGTAAAGGCGATGGCCGCGCACCCAGACTTGGGCACCGGAAGCGAGCATGCCGAAGAAGGTGCGCTCGTACTTGTCGAGGTTCTTTTCCATGCCGCCGTGCAGCACCTCGGTGTTGAGGTTGACCCAGCCCATCTGCGCGGTCTTGTGCCAAGTGGCGTCGAAGATGTACTGGCGGTAGATGACCGTCTGCAGGTTGATGTCGATGTTGTCGGTGGCCTCGCGGTAGCCCATGCCGGTGCAGGCTTGGCCATTGAGGAAGTACCAGTCGGGGATCGTCAGGTAGAGGTTCCGGCGCTGGCCTTCGTGGAGCACCTTGCACATCCACTTCCACTGCGCCCACTGCGAGTCCTCGAGGCCCTTGTGGTGCGGGTGATCCTTCGCCGCGCACGGGTCACCGTGATACGGACCGTCGGGCTTGAAGCCACCCATTCCGGCGGCCTCGATGGTCTTCCACATGTTGTCGTAATACATGTCCGCCCATGCGCTCGCGCCGCAGGCGCTTTGGCCGAAGAGGCTGCCGGGCCTTCCGGTGGCGGGGCTGATGCAGTTGTAGTTGTCCTCCGCCGAGCCCCAGCCTTGCGAGGCCATCATGAGCTGATAGGCACCGACGCGGATGCCCTTCGGCTTCGCGTAGTCGCAGATCGCCTTCATCGACTTCACGTTGCCGTCCGAGGTGTCCGCGTAATTGAATCCGCCCGGATGCTCGGGTGCCTGGAGCATGTCGAAACCGAGTTCTTCCATCTGGTCGATCAGCGGTGCGAGCGTCTTCATGTCGCGGGTGACCGGCGCGTGCACCTCGAACATCTTCTCATTCGTCTGCGGCGCGAGCTTGCGATAGAAGCGGCGCTGGGCG
Source organism: uncultured Verrucomicrobiaceae bacterium (assembly GCA_966696705.1). Classification (GTDB taxonomy): domain Bacteria; phylum Verrucomicrobiota; class Verrucomicrobiia; order Verrucomicrobiales; family Akkermansiaceae; genus Haloferula. Next base: position 13,085 of record CBKZPU010000026.1, read on the forward strand.
AGGTGGAAGCGCTCCTTGTCGGTGCTGTCGTTGAGAATGGTGAAGGTGCGGAAGGCGTCGAAGGACTCGCCCTGCTTGACCGTCCAGTTCGGGCCGACGGTCGGCCGACTGAGCAAGAGCGCGTTCTGGGGATCGTCGAGGAATAGGTCCTCGGCTTGGTTGAGCGTGGCCATCGAACCCCAGTTCGGATCACGGACGAAGCGGGTGGTGCCGCCGCCGAACGAATAGTCGTAAAACTCGGACTTGCCGCCGCTGACATGGATGCCGATGCCGCTACCCTTGTCGGTAGCGTTGGCCATCGCGAACGAGTAGTCGCTCTCGACGTGCATCAAGCGCGAGTTGCTCGGCTGGACGGCCAGATGCTCGCTCTCGAACTTGGTGACCACGACTTCCTTGCCCGACTTGTTGATGAACTTGAAGGTCTTCATCATCACCGGCATGCCGTCGTAGATCTCGTAGCTGACGGCCACGCCGGCGCCCTTGTAGGGGCTGCCCTCGGGGGCAGCGAAGCGGAAGGTCAGACGCTGGCCCTTGGCCGGCCACGCGATGTCCTTCGGCGAGTTGCATTTCGGCTGCCACTCGTAGGGCTTCACGCAGGTGCCGGTTTCCATGCCGACGAGCTGGAAGCTGCCCGGCTTCGAGCGAAGCATCGGCAACCAGCTCGGCGTGAGGAATGCTTGGTCCGGTGTGCCGGTAAGGCCGCCGATTTCGAGCCAGTGGCCATCCAGACAAATGCGCGCTTCCGGCTTGATCGCGCGGACGAACTCGATGTCCTTGTCGATGCGGCGGAAGCTGATGCAGCCGAGGTTTTTGTCGGTGATGTGGAAGGTCCTGCTGACGAGGCCGTTGGTGAGCAGGACTTGGGCGAACTGCTTTTTGTCATCGACGCGGAGCTGGATCGACGACGGCTGCGTCGGCGGCTCGATCAGCCAGTCCTCGGTGGCCGGCTTCTCGACAAACTCCTTCACCACTTTGGCGCCCGCTGTCTGAAGCAGGCCCTCCATGAAACGGGCGCGCTCGGCGAGATCGGCCTCCTTGAGCGCCTTCATCTTCGTCTCATCGAGCAGGAAGTCGGTGACCTCGAATTCGCCGGGCTGGAAGGTCGAAACGCGCGCCTCGGAGATCCAGCCGCGGAATGGCTCCTTGCCCGGTGCGGACGCGCCGAGCGAGAAATTGGCGTGGCCCCCGCCAAGGCCGGGCAGGTCGCCGGCGCGCACGCCATCGACCCACGCGCCGCAACTGCCGCCCTCGCGCACGACGGCGAGGTGGGTCCACTTTTCCGGAGTGACCTTGCCGATCGACGTGCCACCCACCCCGCCGACGAAGACCTGCCATTGGTCGCCGTTCTGGGCGATGAGGAAGCCGCTGGCACCGTTGCCATTGGCAAGCACCGCGTGAAGCCCGGCCTCGTTGCCTTTGGTCGCATAAGCCCACACCTCGACCACGAAGCGATCGCCGTTGGCGAGGTTCTTGCCGGCGCTGTAGCACTGGTCGTCGTTCTCGAACTTGATCGAGGAGTCCGAAACCTGGCGGCGCGGTTCCGGGCTGTTCGACATGATCTTGGGCGAACCCTGGCGGGCCAGCGCCGGCGCGTCTTTGACTTGGCCCGACAGCTCCGCGGGCGCGGCGGTGTCGCGGATGCCGCCTTGGCCTTGCAAGTTGTAGTGGGCGAGCGGCTGGACTTCAGCGAGTGCCGGGTTTGCGAGGGCTGCGGCCACTAGCAACGAACGAGTGAATTTCATGTGGAAAGGAATCGGATCGGGGTCTGTGAAAAAGTCGGATCAAGCGGGATCCGCGGCCTTGTCGGGGACCGTCGGTTCGGCCGCCACCTCGGCGCTGCCGGATGGGACCGTGCCGTCATCAGACGCGTCGGCGTGAGCTTCCCTGAGCAAGCGGAACATCGTGCGCAGGTCGCGGATGCCACCCATCCCGAGCCACACGGTGGTGAACACCAGCAGTCCGAACAACGCCATCAGGTAGGTCTTCCAGAAGCTGGCCCAGTCGGCATTGCCGATCTTGCCGGAGATCGACAGCGCGATCATCACGACGCAGGCGCCGAACCACGCGAAGATCCATCCAAAGAGCAGATAGACGGTGAGTCGGTCGCGGGGGGTGAACTCCGGCGTGATGCCACAAATCCGCTTCCACAACGAGACCTTCGGATCGTCGTCGATCATGGGGGTCGCGTCGTCGCGATAGACACCGCGGTGCAACAGGCGATCAAGGTCGAAGCTGATGCCTCGATTGGTCAGCAACGAAACGCCAGCGTAAGTGACCGTCGAGATCACCATGGTGATGAGCAGCCACCACTGCGGATTGAGGTCAAAGGCATGACCTGCGATCGACAGCTGCGGCGGTGCGCCGAACCACTTCTCCCAGCCCTGCATGATGGCAAAGCCACCGAGGCCGAAGACCGCGCCGACGGTCATGGCCGCGTAAGCGCCGGTGGTGCTGCCTTTCTTCCAGTAAAGCCCGCCGATCAGGATGGCACCGGAGCCGCCAAGCCAAAGGGTATTGCTCAAGGCGAAGTACATCAGGATGCTTTCCGTCTGGCGGTAGAAGCAGCCGAAGAGCACGGCGAAGAAGGTCACGCCGAGCATCGACAAGCGCAGCCAGCGCAACTGCTGCTCCGGCTCGGGATGAGTCTTGCGGAATGGCATCACCACGTCTTGCACGAAGATCGAGCCAAAGGAGTGGATGAAGGCGCTCTTCGACGAGATCATCGCCGCCACCATGATCGCCAGCAGCAGGCCCTTGCCACCGACCGGCAGGATGAAGGCGAGCGCGGTGCTCACGGTCATCTGCCCGCGGACGGCCGCCCCGTGCTGTTTTTCCAGGACATCGAGCCACGCTTGGATTGATTGGCCGAGCGAGGCGTGCGCCGGATGCTTGAGCGCCATCATCGCGGCGATCACCATCACCATGAAGAACAGGCACAGGGTATGCCAGCGGATCTGGGCAAGCACATTGCCCATCCGGCCTTCATGCGGCGTGCGCGCCGCGGCATCGAAGGCCTGGCCCTGGAAGTTCGACAGCCGGTTGTAGAACATCCCGATGGTGCCGATGACGAAGTACCAGATGTTGAAATCCTTCACGTTCGACGTGCGCGCCGGGTCGAGCAGCGAGGCATCGGCGGGCGCCAGGTTGAGCACCTCCACGACTTCGTTCCAGTTCAGCCAGGTGAAGCCGATCACCAGCACCAGCAGGACCGCGGCGACGTTGATGAAGAACCCTTGGCAGAAATCCATCACCAGCACGGTGATGTGGCCGCCGTGGAAAACGAATAGCAGCGTGACCGCCATCATCCCCGCCATCAGCAGCGGGAAAGTCGGCAGCATCATCCCGGCCACGCCGAAGTGATCGGGCAGCCCGCAGAAGCACATGACGAAGTGGGCGCTCACCGCCGGGAAGATCCCGAAATTGATCATGCCGGCGACCCACGCGACGATCCCCGCGGTGATGCGGACACCGCGGCTGTAGCGCATTTCCAAGTACTGCGGGACCGTCATCGCCCGCGTTTCACGGAACCGATACACGGCCCAGCCGGACACGGCCATGATCACGGCGAGCGGCGGCTGGATCATCAAGCCCCACCCCATCACCGGGAAGCCCCCGACGTAGTAGGCTTCGAACATGGCGATGATGTTGATCGCGTCGATCCACACCATGCCGGCGGCGATGGTCAGCAGGTAGCGTCCCGCGCAACGGCCGCTGACAAGGAAGCCGGAAACGCTCTTGGCTTGGCGGCCGCTCCATGCCGCGACTCCGGCGAAAGCGAGGAAGGAGACGATGACGATAAGCCAATCGAAAAAGTGCAGGTGCATGCGCTCAGGAGGCGGAAGGTTTCAGGAGTCCGGAAGGAACGACGATCTGTCCGCTGCGGAACGCTTCGTCCGCGGCGAAGGCGATCAGGTGACCTTCCATGAAGTGACTGTTGTCAAAGGGGCCGGGCGCGGAGATCAGTTCGTGGAGCGCATCGATGAGGCCGAAGTCTCCGCCACCGTGGCCGGCGTATCCGTTTTCCGAAGGATCCTCCACGGGGACCTGCTCGACGCTGCCGTCGTGACGACGCAATTCGAGCCGGTGGATCTCGTCATCGGCATGCATGTGTCCTTGCAGGATTGCCTCGGTGCCGTGGATGCGGATGCGGCGGCCTTTGTCGAAGGCGGTCATCAAAAGCTGCGCGGTGACACCGGAAGCAAACTGCAGCGAGACGACCTGATGGTCCGGCGTATCGTGTTCAGAGCTATACACACATCGACCCCAATCCCCCTCACGCAGCCAATCGAGGATCTCGTCGTCGCTTGCAGTGGCGTGGCCGGGCATCACCTGCGGCAGCCACGGCTGCTTCTTGTCGGTGAGGTAACGCTGGGCAGCGTAGGCGCAGGCACCGTTGGCGTGTGGGCAAGGATCGGTGCAGCGCGCGGTGGCCCCGGCGGGTGCGTTTTCCGGGCGGAACCACTGGTTTCCGGCGAAGCTGGAAACCGCCGTGCATTCGGAGTCCGCCAGCCACGACAGGATGTCCGTGTCATGGCTGCACTTGGCCACGATCATCGGCGTCGACTTCGCGCTCTGCGACCAGTGGCCGCGAACGAAGGAGTGGGCGAAATGCCACGGCTCCACGCCCTCGGTGGCTTGGATGCTGACCAGTCTGCCGAGTCGGCCGCTATCGAGCACCTGCTTCACCGCACGGTAGAACGGCGTGTGGCGCAGCACGAAGCACAGCACGATACGACGGCCGAGTTCATTGGCCACCCGCACCAGGTCGTGGACTTCTTCCGACGTGCAGGCGGCCGGCTTTTCCAGCAACAGGTCGTAGCCGGCGCGCAGCGCGAGCATCGCCTGATGGTAGTGGAACTTGTCTTGGGTAGTGATGACCGCGACGTCGCCGAGACGGCCGGCGGCGAGCAGTTGCTCGCCCGTCTCGAACTCGTTCACTTCGGCATCGCCCAAGAATTGCCGGACGTCCGCGCGCTGGCTGGCAACCGGATCGGCGATCGCCACGGTGGTCAGTTTTTCCGGGCGGGTCGCTGCCACTTCCGCATAGGCGCGGGCACGGGCACCGCAACCGATGAAACAAAGCCGCAGCGGAGCGGCCGGTATTTTCTTCGGTTTATCGGGAAGTGGGGCGGCAGCTACGGAAGACCTCATGAGAAGAGGGATACCCTAGAAAGAATTCGAAAGCGAGGCTGCTACAGGCTTGCGCTGGAATGCATACGGAGTTAACAAGGGCCATGCAGGTGGCGCCTTCGATCTCCGGCTACGGGCAACCGAGCTTCACGGTGCTCCCGTTGACCAAAACCCGCGCATTCACCGCGACGAGCTACCGTGAGCCCACCTTCCGGTTCCTGTGGCACTACCATCCGGAATGGGAGGTTGTCTTCGTCCGGAACGCCTGCGGCACCCGGCATGTGGGAACTTCGGTGGAGAAATTCGGTCCCGGCGATCTCACGATGCTGCCAGGCAATGTCCCCCACACCTGGTTTTCCAGCAATGATCAGGTCGGAGACACGCTCGTCACGGTGATCCACTTTTTGCCACAGGTGTGGGGTGATGCCTTTTGGAAGCTGCCGGAGATCAAGGCTTTCCACGCCCTCTGCCAGAGCGCGCAACGCGGCGTGCGTTTCAGCGGCGAGGGGTGCGAGGAGGTCGGCCGGCGGATCGAGGCGTTGGCGGCTCGCGACTCCTCCTCCCTCGATGGCTTCATGGAACTCTGGAAGATCTTTACCTTGCTCACGGAGCTGGAGGTCCACTCGCTGCACGCGGTCGAGGAAGGCAAATCCGATTGGCAGAACGCGCGGCTCGACGAGTTGCTCGCGTGGCTCGAAAGCCGCTTGGGTGAGCCGATCACCCAGCAGGAAGCCGCGGCCCGCGTGAAGATGTCGCCCGCCGCCTTCAGCCGCTGGTTCAAGGTGAACATGGGTTGCGTCTTCAACCGCTACCTCAACGAAATCCGCGTCGCCAGGGTCTGCTCCGAGATCGCCCACGGCAAGCTGTCCATCACCGAAGCCGCCTTCCAAGCGGGCTACAACAACCTCTCAAACTTCAACCGCCGCTTCCTGGAAGTGACCGGTCTTACCCCGAAAGCCTTCCGGCTCCAGATCCAGCAGCCGGACAGCCGCAAGGCCCGCAGCGCGTGATCCCCGCTCAGGAGCGCCGACGAGTTGGGGCAGGCTGCCCGCCTGGTGACTCGGCGGGCGTCGCCTGCCGTTGCTTGCGAAAGGCCGTGGGCGTTACTCCCTTGAGCGCCACGAAGGCCTTGGTGAAGTGCGCGTGATCATAGTAGCCGCAGCGTTGCGCGATCGCCGCCACCGTTTCCTCGGACTCCACGAGGAAGAGGCAGGCATTCTCGATGCGCACCCGCTGCAAGTACTGGCGCGGGCTGCTGCCGAGCGCCTTGCGGAACAGCCGCTCGAACTGGCTCGTCGAAAGGCCGGCCTGCTTGGCCAAGTCGGCGGTGTCGAAGGCGTCGGCGTAGTGCTGGTGAATTTGGTCCACCGCCGCGGCCAGCTTCCGGATCACGCTGGTGGCGCACCGCAGGTGCTCGACCCGCCGGGAAAAGCCGGCCACGCCAATGATGCGCCCTTCGCGGTTGCGCACCGGAATCTTGTTGGTCACCACCAGCCGGGGCGAGCCTTCCATTTCCGGGGCCGGCTCGATCCGGTTGACGATTGGCTGCCCCGTGGCAATCACGAGTTGATCATCCGCCATGTACTCGGCGGCGCGGCCTTCGGGAAAGAAATCCAAATCGGTGCAGCCGAAAGCCTCTTCCTCCGATCTCACGCCACAGAACTCGCAGCCGAGGCGGCTCAACGCCACGAAACGCCCCTCGGTGTCCTTCATGAAGAACGACACGTCCGGCATCAGGTCGTAGAGCGGATGGAGCGAACCCGGGACCATCTCCGCCAGGAATGCATCCCGCGAGCAGGGCGATTTCATGCGCCGTTTTTACAAATCTTTGCGCGCCGCTTCCAAGACCGTTGATGAATGTGCGGACATTCTTCCGGGAAAAATGAAGGTCCGTCTTCTGATCGTCGCGAGTGGAGGGTGGCTCGGGATGAAAGCCGTCGCCGCAGAGGTACCGAATTACAATCGGGACATCCGCCCTATCCTTTCCGACAAGTGCTTCTCCTGCCACGGCTTCGATCCCCAGCATCGCGAGGCCGACCTCCGGCTCGATACCGCGGAAGGCGCGCACGCGATCACCGATGGCGGCCGGCCCGCGATCAAGCCGGGCTCGATCGCCGACAGCGAAGCGTGGCAGCGCATCGTCACCACGGATCGCGACGAGGTGATGCCGCCGCCCGACTCGCACAAGACCCTCTCGCCGGACGAAAAAGAGCTGATTCGCCAGTGGATCGAGTCCGGCGCGAAGTATGAAAAACACTGGGCCTTCGTTCTTCCCGTTCGTCCGCCGGTCCCGGCTTCAGCCGATGCGAATCCGATCGATGCCTTTCTCGGCGAACGCTTGAAGCGCGAGGGCATCGCGCGCTCCGCCGAAGCCGACAAGGAAACCTTGCTGCGGCGGGTAACGCTCGACCTCACCGGCCTGCCGCCGTCGCCCAAGGAAATCGACTCATTTCTCGCGGACCAGCAGCCGGGTGCCTACGAGCGGGTCGTGGACCGATTGCTTGCCTCGCCGCGCTACGGCGAGAAGATGGCGACACAGTGGCTCGATCTCGCCCGCTTCGGCGATACCAACGGTTACCTGCACGATATCCTGCGGACCGGATGGCCGTGGCGCGATTGGGTGATCAAGGCCTTCAACGACGACATGCCCTTCGATCGCTTCGTCATCGAGCAGCTCGCCGGGGACCTGTTGCCCAACGCGACGCCGGAACAGGTGCTGGCCACCGCCTTTTGCCGCAATCACCTCATCACCGCCGAGGGCGGTACCTTGGCGGAAGAGTATCTGAACGAATACGCCGCCGATCGCGTGCAGACCGTCGGCACGGTCTTCATGGGGCTGACCATGAACTGCTGCCGCTGCCACGATCACAAATTCGATCCGCTCCAGCAGCAGGACTTCTACAACCTCAAGTCGTACTTCAACTCGACCACCGAAAAACACGTCGAGAACAACAACTCGCCGGCCTACGCGCCATTCATTGAGATCGCCTCGCCGCTCGCGCCGCAGGGGCCGAAGGCGCAGGTCATGGTGATGCAGGAGGCACCTGCGCCGGTGCCGGCCTTCGTCCTGACGCGCGGCCAGTATGATCAGCCGGACAAGTCCAAGCCAGCGTCGCGAAAACCGCCGGAGGTGCTTGGCCCTCCCCTGCCCGGTGCGCCGGCGAACCGCCTCGGCTTCGCGCAATGGTTGGTTTCGCCGCAAGATCCGATGCTGGCCCGGGTGACAGTGAATCGACTATGGCAGCAATTCTTCTCCACGGGCATCGTGAAGTCGGTAGATGACTTCGGGCTGCAGGGCGATTACCCGGCGCACCCGGAATTGTTGGATTGGCTGGCGATCGAATTCCGCGATGGCAACGGTACCACCGCCAAGCCGTGGAGCACCCGCCATCTCGTGCGGCAGATCGTGACCAGCGCCACCTACCGGCAGTCCTCGAAGATCCGCGCCGATGTCGCCGCGAAGGATCCCGAGAACCGTCTGCTTGCATCGTTCCCGCGCCGCCGGTTGGCCGCGGAGGAAGTGCGCGATCAAGCACTCTTCGCCGCCGGATTGATGGTCGAGGAACTCGGCGGCGCGCCGGTCTTTCCCTATCAACCTCCGGGCCTGTGGGAAGAGCGCTCGAACGGTGGCAGCAACACCAAGACCTACGTCCAGAGCCAAGGAAAGTCCCTCTATCGCCGCAGCCTCTACACCTTCTGGAAGCGGACCTCACCGCCGCCCTTCATGACGATCTTCGACGCGCCCGAGCGCACCTCCTGCCTCGTCCGCCGGGTCGCCACGAACACTCCGCTGCAGGCGCTGGCCGCACTCAACGATGAACAAGTTCTCGAGTGCGCGAAGCACCTCGCGGCAGGTGCCCTCCGCGACTCCGCGCCGACCGCGAGCCGCCTTGCCTCGCTATATCGCCGGGTGACCGCGCGCACCGCCTCGGCCGAAGACTTGCGCACGCTGGAGGGCGGGCTGGCCATGCTGACCGAGCGCTTCCGTGGTGCACCGAACGACGCCGCCGCGCTCTTGAAACAAGGCGCGCTACCGGCGGATCCCGCACTCAATCCTTCTGAACTCGCCGCCTGGATGCTCGTCGCGAGCACCGTCCTCAACCTCGATCAAACCCTCGTCCGGGACTAACCGATGAACACTTCCGATCATCCGCTTTTCCACATCAACCGCCGGCAACTGCTGGAGGGCGTCGGCGCGGGTGGCCTTTCCATGCTTGGCAGCACGGCCCTGTCGCAGCTCCTCGCGGCGGAACAGCCCGTTGTGCCCACGGCACCGCTCTTCCCGAACTTCGCTCCGAAGGCCAAGCGCGTGATCTTTCTCTATCAGGAAGGCGCGCCGTCGCAGCTCGATACCTTCGACTACAAGCCCGGGCTGAAGGATTTCTACGACAAGGACTTGCCCGAATCCGTGCGGGGTCAGCAACGGCTCACCGGCATGACCTCGGGTCAGAAGCGGCTGCCGGTCGCACCGTCGATCTTCAAGTTCGAGCAGCATGCCAACCAACAGGACGGCCTGTGGGTGTCCGAACTGATTCGCCACACCGGCCAGATGGCAGGAGAAATGTGCGTGGTGAATTCGATGACAACGGAACAGATCAACCACGGCCCCGGCATCACCTTCATGCAGACGGGAAACCAGATCCCCGGACGGCCCTCGATGGGCGCATGGCTGTCCTATGGCCTCGGCAGCGAGAACCAGAACCTGCCGACCTTCGTGGTGATGATCAGCCAGGGCCGCGGGCAGATGCAGGCCTTGTTCTCCCACCTCTGGGGCGCGGGCTTCCTGCCCGGCGAGCACCAAGGCGTGCAATTCCGCGCCGCCGCCGATCCCGTACTCTACCTCAACGATCCCAAGGGCATGCTGCGCACCGACCGCCGCAAGATGCTCGACATGCTCGGCGAGATGAACCGCCGCGAAGCCGAGCGTTGCGCGGACCCACAGGTACTCGCCCGCGTGGCCCAGTATGAAATGGCCTACCGCATGCAAGCCAGCGTGCCCGAACTCACCGACCTCCGTAACGAACGCGAATCGACGCTCGCGCTATACGGCCCCGACGTGAAGAAGCCCGGCACCTATGCCTACAATTGCCTCATGGCCCGTCGCATGGCCGAGCGCGGCGTGCGCTTCATCCAGCTCTACCATCGCGGCTGGGACCACCACGGCAGCGTGGTGAAAGACCTGCCGCTCCAGTGCCAGGACGTGGACCAGGCCCAGGCCGGCCTGCTCCAGGACCTGCGCCAGCGCGGTCTGTTAGACGACACGCTGGTGGTGTGGGGCGGCGAGTTCGGGCGCACCGTTTATTGCCAAGGCAACCTCACGCCCACGCAGTACGGCCGCGATCATCACCCGCGCTGCTTCTCGATGTGGCTCGCTGGCGGCGGCATCCAGCGCGGCATCACTCATGGGGCAACCGACGACTTCTCCTACAATGTCGTGGCGAATCCCGTCACCGTTCACGACCTCCACGCCACGATGCTGCACTGCATGGGCATCGACCACACCCGGCTCACCTTCAAGAGCCAGGGTCTCGATCAGAAGCTCACCGGCGTGGAGCCGGCGAAGGTTCTCAAGGAGATTCTGGCCTGAGAGTGGGTAGCTGCTCTCAGTAGGCGCGGTGGCGGAATGGTCCCTTGAGGCAGGCAGCTCCCGTGCTTCCGCGTTCTCGCGGACGCGCCTACAGTTGGTGAGTAGGCCGTCAGCTCTCAAGCACGACCCTACCTTGCTTCACCCGGCTTCTCCACGAAGTCCGCGATCCCGCGGAAATCGGGTTGACCCGTCTTGGGATCGCGAACGATGAGGATCAAGTTGCGCACGCCTTTCTGGACAATCAGCCGGCTGGAGTAAAACGGAGTCGTGCTCCACTTGCCGTCCTTGCCCTGGTGGTAGCCGGCCATGGTGCGGTTGCCGCTGGCCTCCTTGGGGTGATAAATCGCGGATTTGCCTTGGGGCACCGACAGCTTCTCGCCGCCGATCACGAAGCCGACATTCGAGCCGCTGTAGTTGACGAATGCCTGATCGCCGGAGCCAAAGCCACCGTTGGGAACCGACACGGGATCGACCTTGTAGGAGGGCGCCGCACTCTTGGCATCCGGCAGGAAAATCAGGATGAAATCCCTGCCGCTCGCGGGCAACTCCACCTTGCCCACCGGCGAAGGAGTGGCACCGGGGGTTTGGAACACGAGCGATCGCGTGCCAACGGTCAGAGACGGCGACAATTGTTCAGTTGGCAAGGCGAGCGGCTTGTCATGGAGCAGCTTGCCCTCGGCATCGGCGACCATCACCTCACGCACGTCACCGACGCGGCTGAAGGCGAGCAGGCGAATGGACGCGCTTTCGGCCTGGGCGTGCAGCGAGCCGGTCGCGCCAGCCATGGCGGCCAGCAATGAAATCAGGGAACGGAGTTTCATGAAACGGACTTCACTTCTTGAGGATTGATCCAGCGGAACGAGACGATCTCGAAGCGACGGCCAAAGCGAGCATTGACGGGTTTGAGCGACGCGGTCGCGGTGGCGGCGATATCCACGGGATCCACGAATTCGGCACCGCGCTGAATCACAGCCTCGCACCACACCCGGGCCTGTACCTTGCCATCGTCGTCCCTTGCCTCGCCCATCGCGCGGACAGTGAAGGTGTCGGAGCGCGGGGTGATCGAGGCGCCCAGCGAGGCGAGCAGGTCGGCCTGGGTGACGTAACCGGTGATGCCTTGCTTGCGCGGGCCGGTGGCGGCGGCGGTGAAGCTATAGCGCGGCTTGCCCTTGGACGTCGTCTCCGAGCCCGTGATCTCGCCGTCGCGCAACTCTTCGTTGATCGTGACATCGGGGTCATCGAGCGCCGCCTGGAGCGGGCCGCAGCGCGCGAGCTCGTCCTCACGAACCAACCGGCGGTTGACGAACTCGCCGAGCGAAAGGAAGGGCCCACGCTTCTTCACCTGCTTGACGATGGCGGACGCCAGCTCGCGGATCTGGCCGGCGGTCACTTCACGGGCGCCATTCCAGTAGCCATCTTCGCGGGCCTTGCCGCTGCTTCGGTCGGCAGGCGGCGCATTGACCAGCGAGTAGCGGGAAATGAGGAATTTGTTCTTCTCCGGCTCAAGCACCGTAACCGATTCCTTGCCGGTGGCGGACGCCATCATCAGCACCGGGCGGGACAGGAGATTGGAAAGGAAGTGGGCCCACGCTTCCTCAGAGACGGAGTTGACGTTGAAGCCACCTTCGATGCGCAGGTACTCGGCGATCTTTTCATGGGCATTGCGGGCCGGATTGCCATTGGCCTCGAAAAGCGATTTCACCAGCTCGTCGCGGTCGCCGTGGAAGCGCGGGCGGATCGCGTCATTGGGCAACGGCGTGGTGCCCTCGAAGAAGTCCTGGGCCACCTCGCGGGATTTGCGCTTCTTTCCGTCCTGGGTAAGCAGCAGGCCATCCTGCGCGCCAAGCGAGGAGCAGAACCAGCTATCCCACAGCACCGAGTTTGCGACGTACGAGCGGTCCACCCGGAGGTGATTGAATTCGCCATAACCAAAGGCGGTGCGCCAACCGGCCTGAGTCAACTTGTCGGCCGGAATGCCCGGGCTGGCGTAAGAGTTGCCGATCGCGTGGTTCTGCGCGAATTGGGTCAGACGTCCCAGATAGAACCAGTAATCCCCCTGATACCACACCGTGGTGAAGTTCTTCATCGAGGAGTCATAGGTCGGCCGGTAGTCGAACAGCGGCAGATGCTGGAGCTCGGCGAGCGAGACCATCGGCGAGAGCGGGATCTCCTGGTCCACCACATTGAGCTGTCCGCGCGGCGAGTAGCTCGCTCCGAAATAGACGCGGTCGTCGCGGTCCGGCGGCAATTGGAAGGTCTTGCTGACATCGATCCAGGACGTGATCGACTTGAAGCGGAACGAATACGCGCTCTCGAACCACGGCGTCACGGAATCGCTGGTGCCGAGGGTGCTGCTGGTTGTTCCCTGGGCGGGATTCCCCGCCACCGAGAAGGCCCCGGGTTTGTTGGGAAACAGGTCTTCATCGGCGGCCTTGCGATAGAACTCGAACAACAGCAGCGGCGTCGGACGGTTCTCCAACTGGCCGAAGGTGCGGCTGGGAACCTCGTTCTCCGCAATCAAGCTGATCTGGGGCGATGAGCTTTCCATGGCGTAGCGCACCGACGTGGACGTCCCGAATTTCTGCATGGTGTCCTGGGTGTCCGCACCCGGCCCATTGTTTCCCCACCAGTCGGTGTGGGCGCCATCGACGCCGAGGGAAATCAAGCCGTCCTTTCCAACCGGCGCCACGGCGATCCGGATCGAGTCGCCTGCCGCACCGGTGAATTCCTGCGCCGGGATGCTGGCGAAGCTATCAGCCCTCCCGAGCAGGTTCTTGAGAATGCCGCCGTAGTTCGAGTCACCCAAATCGAACTTCGTGGTTTGCGCCCACATGTAGTATTCGTACGGGGCCTTGGGCTTGTAGCGATGCTCGTCCGAGTGGGTCTGCCAGCGGACCGGCTGCGGGTAGAGAACCTTGGTGGCACCCGCCGGGATCAAGAGATTCGAGAATTTTTGCGCGCCCCCCATTTCCGGGCCGAAGGCAAGCCGCGTCGCCGTGTTGGTCTTGGTGAGGTCGATCTTGGCGGCATTCGAAGCGCCCTTGTTGATGTCGAAGGTGAGCGGGCAAATGCCGGAGGCGCAGTACTCGGGCACTTCCAGATCGACGTTGTAGGGATTCCACAGCACCGCGATTGGATAGAGGAAGAGGCGCAGGGCATACGGCTTGTTCGGGTCCGCCGGCGCGCTGATCTTTTCGGTCGCGTAGCTCACCACGTAGGAGAGTTTCAGCAATACCGGCTGGATCCGGAACCGGTCGTCGCTCATGGTGGGATTCCACTCCTTCTCGGGAGCCGCTCCAGTTTGCTTGTAGGTGCGGATCTTGAGCCGCTTGGTCACGGAATCGATCGTTACCATGCTGCCGGCGCGGCCGAGGCTCTCGTAGTTGCGGAGCTGGTCCCACGAGCAGACGCGGTAGTCCATCGAGGCATTGCGCAGCTTGCCGAGGGTGCCGGCAGCGGCGCGATTGGACGCCGACTGGGCGGCGAGCCAGTCGAGGTAAACATTCATGCACTTGCGCAACCCGCCAGTGGTCACATCCACCGGCACAATCTCGCTACGGGTGGTCAGGTCGTGGATTCTTTCCTCGGACACCGCGGCCTCGGCATCGGTGTGCGGCACCGCGACATCCGCCGTGGCCAGATCGACGAGGCGACCATCCAGGCCATTGTCGCGGTCGGGAATCCGCGGATCGAGTTCGGCATGCCCGTCGCCATTCCCCCGCCGGGCACTGGCGAGCGTCTGGAACTTCGACGAGGAATCCGGTTTCTCGCCAGCGCGCAGGACGGCCTTGGCTCCGTCATCGGACGTCCACCAGGCGAAGCCAGCGCGATCGCCGGAGATCGACGGCACCTCGACGGCGCGCTCCGAAGCGGCGTCGCCACTCACCGCCATACGGCTTTCATCCCCGGACGAGACATTCCTGGCGAAGTCCATCAGCTTCGTATCGGACGGATCGCCCGACACCAGCCAGCCCCGGAAGCCCGCCTTCTTGTCGTAGGACGGCCTGTCGAGCGTCCACTTCGTGAAGGGCGACTCGGCAGCGTCCCAAACACCGGTGAAATGCGGTTGGGTCACCCCGTCGGCTTCGGGCGAGTCTGGATTGCTGTCGAGAATCCCGGCCGGCGCGCTGATCCGGCGATCGGGGCCGAGTTCCTTCTGGAGCTGGTTGATCGCCAGCATCAGGGACAGCCGGGCATTGGCACGAGCCTCCGCCATCATCGCCGAATGCCCCGAAGTGCGGAGCGACAACGTGCTCAACTCGAGCAGGCCCACCGCGAGGACCATCACGAGAACCATCAACCCCATGACCACGATCAGGGCGAAGCCCCGGTCATTGCGGGCATGGCGTCGCAGTTTCCTTTCACCGGGAGGGCGCGAGGCGAGACGATAACCGACTGTCATGACATTATAATGTCGGCAACCCTCGTGACGAGCTTCCTCTCTCTTGAGCAAGTTTACATACTCATTTTCGCGACAGTCGGTCGTCGGTGACGCTCACGAGCAGCACCGCTTCACCCGGTTCCAATCCGGCCAGCGGCGGAGCGAGCGTCACCGGAAAGGTGAAATCGATCCCTTCGGTGAAGCGCGCCTCCCACAGGTTGACCCGGCTGCCGCCGGTGTTGCGAAGCTCGATGAACTCGAAGTCATCCGGGTCATTGAAGCCCGCCGCAACCTCTTCCGGAGTCGGACCGGCGGGATGATACGTCAGCTCGCTGACCGTGAGATTCGCCGCCCCCACCGCTTGCAATCCGATCGCATAACCGGCCACCAGTGGCGCGCTCCACGGGCGATGCTTCGGCGTGGCCGGCAACGGCTGACCACGGTAGTCGCGGAAAGCACGAAGCGAGCGGCAACAAGCAGCAAAGGAAAGCGAGGAGGACGCGGGATCTCATTTCAGTAAAAAGTGGAAGGGAGGCCGCCCGTCGGGCACGCCTCCCTCCCGTGTTTACTCATGGTCCGGACGGGACCTCGACGAACCGCCCGGACCAGAGAAATCTCAGGGTGTCACCTTGAGCCGGGCGAACAGCTTCGTATTGGCCCCCTTGGGAATCGTCACCGTGACAGTGTCCGGGTTGGTGCCGTTCTCCGTCACCACGATGGTGCAGTTGCTGCCATCCACCGCGGTGGTCCAGGCGCCCGCCAGATCGGCGTCGAACTCCACCGTCGGGTTCAGCGATTCGGAATCGTCGCGACGGGTGAAGGTGAACACCATGTTCGCACCCGCGTCGGTGAGCGTTGGCAGGTTCGTGATGGTGCCGTTGGCCGGATTGCCATCGAGGACAAACTCGATGACGTTGGCCAGGCCGTCCTGATCCGGATCCGCCGTCATCTCCTTGTCCGCGGGATTGGTCAGCGAGGTGAAGCTGTCGATCCAAGTGGTGTAGGGATCGCCGCTGCCATCCGAGATCTTGACCACGCCCGGAGTCGAGGTGTCCACACTGTAGCCCGCGGGCACGCCGGTGATCGTCGGCAGGGTGCCAACCAACGAGCCATAGGTCAGGATGGTGTACTCCGGCTCGGTGGGCGCGCTGAGCGTGCTGACCGAGATCGTGGCGGCCGGATCGATGGTAAGCTCGCCGGTCACCGCGAGGTGGTCGCCGCTGGCTCCATCGAGCTGGCACTGGTAGGCGCCCACCAAGGTGGCGGACCCCAAGGTCAAGGTGCCGGCGCTGTTGCCGGGGGCGACGGTGGCTCCCGCCGCGATGGTGGTCGCACCGCTGGCCGAACCGGTGCCCGACAAGGTGGCGCCGCTCTGCACGGTCACCGTGCCGCTGCCGGCACCAGAGCCGGCGGTGTTGTTCAGCACCAACGTTCCGGCTTCGACGGTGGTCCCGCCGCCGTAGGTGTTTTCGCCCGACAGGATCTGGGTGCCGCTGCCGATCTTCTTCAGTGCCAAGCCGGAGCTGCCGCCTTGGACCACGCCGCTGAAGTCGCCGTTCGCATTGCCGCCACCGACGATGAGGGTGGTGGTTTGGCTCGAGAAGCGGTTCATGACCGTGCCCGCACCGTTGAGGCCGCCGATGGTCTCATCCAGCGAATGCGTGATTCCCCAGGTCGCGCCCGAATCCACCGTGACGTCCGAGGTATCCGGCACGATCAGGTTACTGTGCTCCGCGGTATAGCCCAAGTAGGCCCGGTTCTGCATCTGCCAGGTACCGGACGTCACGTGGACATTGCCGGTGAACGTGCTGGCAGTGCCGGTATCGGTCACCGAGGTGCGCACGATCGCGGATCCGCCGTCGATCACGAGCGTGTCATTGCCGGCGCCGGCGCCCGCACCGGTGATGGTGCCAAAAAGCAGGTCGCACGCGCGACCGGTGGGAGCTCCGTCAGCCTGCCGAAGGGTCACCTGCTTGTTCAGCGTCAGGGTCGGGATCGCCGCATTGGCGTTCGCGCCAGTGGAATTGAGTGTGCCACGGATCGAGGTGCCGCCGCCTTGGTTGGCCACGGTGACGTTGCCGATGACGGTGCTCGAAAGAATCCCGTGGAGACCCAAGGCAAGGGTTTCAGCACCGCTGTTCGCGTCGCCGAGGGTAATCGGCCCGGTACCGAAGGCGTTGCTGTTGCCGCCGGAAGCGATCTGCAGCGTGCCTTGGCTGACGGTGAATCCGGTGGTCCAAGTTTCATTGTTTCCACCCAGGGCCAAGATCCCCGGGCCGGTCTTCACCAGCGAGCCGGTGCCACTGACCGTGCCGGTCTGGGAAAGCAAACCCGCGTTTCCGGTCACATTCACGCTGGCGCCGCCGGCGTTGATGGTGAAGTTGCGGGTCCAGGTGGCGAAGCCGCCGTCGTAGGTCAATTGGCCGCCGTCGAAGGTGATCGGCCCGGTGCCAAGGCTGTCCTCATACCACAGGAAGGCATTGCCGCCGTTGAGCGCGACGGCTCCCGGCGTGAGGTTGTGGTTGGTGAAGTTGACCGTGCCATCGCCGCTCTTGGTGATGGTCCCGGTGGTGATGCCGAAGTCGCCGGTGCTTTCGAGCGTGTACTCCGTCGCCGTGGTGTTGTCGAAGGTGGTCGAAAGCGGGGTGACGTTCTCGTTGGCAATGTCCACCGTGCTCACGCTCGGGCTGTCGTGGAAGAACACCACGTCATTGGCCAGGAACTGGGTGGTCGAGTTGTTTCCGCTCAACTTCCAGTTGTTGGTCGTGCCGGTGCTCCAAACGTTGGAACTCGCGCCGCTCCAGTAGATGCTGGCGTTGGCGTCGTAGTAGAGCTGGATCTTTTTGCCAGTGCCATCCACCACCGGCGTGTAGGAACGCGAACTCGACTTCAGCGACGAGAGCACGTTGGAGGCATTCGGCGCGGTGATCACGGTGTCCGACTCCAACAGGTCGTAGGTGGTGCCATTGACCAGGCCGGTGCCAGAGCCATTGAGCAGCACCTTCTCGTTGCCGCCGTTGATGGTCAGGCTGCTCACTTTGATCGGCTTCCCACCGGCGGAAATCGTGCCCTTCAGGGTGGTCGTGTCGGCGGCCGCCGCGCCGAGCGTGACAGCATTCGCGGTGAATGTCCCGGTGCCGTTGTAGGTGCCTTCCAAGGCACCGCCGTCAGCGACGGCGATGTCGCCGGCCGTTCCGTTGCCGCCAAGGGTCGCCCCGTTGGTGACGCTGACCGCGCTGGCGCCATTGATGGAAACGATGCCGTACTCCGAACCGAAGTACTTGTTGTAAAGGTAGCCTTCGAGCTGCTGGCGCTCGGTGGTGGTGAGCTGGTGATCGAAGACAAACAGCTCCGCGATCTCACCGTCGGACTTCTCGTTTCCAGCCCAACCACCGCCAAGCATCAGGCCCGCCGTGGGAGCCGAGCCGCTGCCTGTGCCGATGCTCACTTCCCCGCCGGTATCAAAGCGGTAGCCCGCGTACGAACCGCCGGTGGCGCCGCTGATCCAGATGTGGGCGTTGGTGTCGGCCGCTGAACCCAAGGAACCGCCATTCCAATAGTTGGTATTCATGTTGCCGTTCCAGTAGCCCAGCAACCAGTTCACCGTGTTACCGGACACCAGGCGCTGCTTGGTCGCACCGATGCGGCCGACATACACCACCGACAGGGTGTTGGTGAAGTTGGTGCCATTGACCAACTGCTTGCCCGCGTCGTCGAAAGTGATGACCGGTTGGTTGTTGAACGACGAACTGGACAGCGTGAACACCGGATCGCTGCCGCCGCCGGTGGTCGTGAAGTTGCCGGTAGCGCCTGAGGTGCCCTTGTTGACCCACGTGCTCACGGTGGAGGCGTCGGTGGTGTCGGCGACATTGTTGCCGTCGGGGTCCGCAGCGTCGAGCCACACGGTCATTCCGGAAATCGACGGAAAGCCGGTCGGCAAGGCGGTGCCGCTCGACAACAACAGCTTGCCCCCTTGGACTTGCGTGGGGCCCGTGTAGCTCTGGGGTACGGTCACCGTCACCGTTCCCGCACCGGTCTTGTTCACCGTCGCGGAGGCATTGGCACCCGTGATCTGCTTGGTAAAGTTCCAGGCATCCGCTTCGAGCGGCGCGTTCAGTTGGACCGCCGGAGCATTGGACGCGCCGATGGCAATCGAGCTTCCCCAGGCGCTGGTGTTGGTCAGCTTCAGCGTGCCGTTGTTGAGGCTGGTGGCGGTGGCATAGGTCACGCCGCTGCCGCTGAACTCCTGGGTGCCGGTGCCGCCTAGCGTCAGCGGACCGGTCAGACCCGAAAGGGTGCCGGTGAAAATCCGGTCGCCCTCGTTGGCCGGGTTGTTCGCATTGATCGTGATGGTCAGATTCGGAACCAGTCCCGACGGAATGTTGCGAGTCATGGTGCCGCCGCCAGCAAGGCCGTCGATGGTTTCGACCACGCTATTGCCACCGAAGTTGTTCCACACGAACGACGAACCCGTGTCGATGGTCACCATCGCGGCATCCGGGATCACCACGTTGTTCGGTCCATTGCTGCCACCCTGGGCGTTCATCGAGCCCGCGCCCATGATGTGGATGTTGCCGGCGAAGTCGTTGGCCGTGGTGTTGTTGGCCTGCCAGTAGAAATTGCCGCCGCCGCCGTGTTCGAAGATCAGCGAGTCATTGCCCGCGCCGCCGCCGTTGCCGGTAATGCTGCCGGAGTTCTGGAAGCCGCCGTGCACGCCACCGCCGGTGGTACGGACGATCTTGAGCGGGCTGTTGAGCGTGGTGGAGCCGGTCACGTTCTGCGCCCAGCTGTTGGAGTAGATCGCCGCGTCCGTCACCCCGCTGTCAACCGTCAGGGAAACGAATGACGGCGTGGCGTTGTTGAAAAAGACATTCGGGGCGGTGGCGCCGCTGTTGCCATCGCCGATGATGAGACTGCCGGTGCCCCCCAAGCTGGTGGCGCTAGTGAGCTCCAGGCGGCCTTGGGATACGGTCAGCATGCCACCAAAATTGGTGCTGCCAAGCACCAGCGTGCCGGTGCCGGATTTGGTGAACCCGGTGCCGCCCAAGGTGGAGTTGATCCGGGCCGTTTCGGCTCCGGTGTCAACGCCGGTCGTGAGAGTCAGGGTGTTGCCACTGATGATGTAGTTGCTGGCCCCGAAGGTGAGTCCACCGGCGCTGATGGCTTCGGTCAGGGTCACGGTTTCACCCGTGCCGCCGAAGATGGCGTTGTTGCCTTGAGTCCACGCCACCCCGGCGTCCCAGTTGGTGGCGGAGGTGGTGTTCCAGTCGTTGTTGGCGTTGGCGTTGATCCAAGTCTGGTCCGCCGCGTGGCTCACGAGCGCGAAGCCGAGGCTGGAGGCAAGCAGTGTCGCACGCGACACGGAGTGTGTGGGTAGGGAGCGGGTTTTCACGGTGTGCCGTCTGAGTTGGGGTTTTTTGGGTCCGAAGGGCAGAGGGGGAGATCGCGACCTCGCATTGTGGAGCACCAGCTCATCCCCCACGGTCGCTGTCAGAATGATTTTTCTGCGGCGAAAAACCTCCCGTCCCTTGCGGAAAAACCGATACCCATTTGACGGCTGCCGATTGGGTCCGTGACGACAAGCGAAGAGGGAGGCCCACCTTTCGGCGAGCCTCCCTCCGGGGTTTCTCATGGCTTGGATGGGACCTCGACGAACCATCCAGGCCGGAGAGGATCAGGGAGTCACTTTAAGCCGCGCGAACAGCTTCGCGTTCGCCTGCTTGGGAATCGTCACCGTCACGGTATCGGGGTTTGTGCCGTTCTCCGCCACCGAGATGGTGACACCGTTCGAACCATCCACCGCGGTGGTCCAGGTGCCGGCGAGGTCGGCATCGAACTCCACCACCGGATTGAGCGATTCGGAATCGTCGCGACGGGTGAAGGTAAACACCAGGTTCGCGCCGTTGGCGGTGACCGTCGGGAGGTTGGTGATGGTGCCGTTGGTCGGATCGCCGTTGAGGACGAACTCGACGATGTTGGCGAGACCGTCCTTGTCCGGGTCCGCGGTCGCCGTCTTGTCGGCCGGATTGGTCAGCGCCGTGAAGCCGTTGATCCAGCTATCGAACGCATTGGCCGAAACCAGCTTCACTTGGCCGGTGGTCGAGGTGTCCACGCTGTAGCCTTCAGGCACGCCGGTGATGGTCGGCAGGCTGCCACTCAATGTTCCATAGGTCAGGATGGTGTAGCTCGATTCGGTGGGCGTACCCAGCGTGCTGACATTGACCGCCGCGCCGGGTTGCATCGTCAGCGTGCCAGTCACCGTGATCGCGTCGCCACTGGCTCCGTCAAGCTGGCACTGGTAGGTGCCGGCCATGGAGGCGGTGGCGAAGGTCAGGCTGCCGGCCCCCGCGGTGCCGGGAGCGATGGTGCCGCCGGCTTCGACCGTGGTGGTGTTGCTGGCGCTGCCCGTGCCGGCCAGCGTGGCACCGCTCTTGACGGTGACCGCGCCGCTGCCGGTGGCGCTACCGGTGGTGTTGGCCAGGGTCAAGGTGCCGGCGTTCACCGTGGTGCCGCCGCTGTAGGTATTGGCACCGCCGAAGGTCTGATTGCCGGTGCCAACCTTGGACAAGGCGAAGCCGCCGGAAATCACCCCGGTGTGGGTGCCCGTCGCGTTGTTGTTGCCCAAGGTGAGGCCGATGTTGTTCAGCGCGCTCTGGCAGTTCAGGTTGACGTTGCCCGCGCCGTTCAGGGCACCGATCGTTTCACCACCCCAGACGATGTTCCAGGTGCCGCTTTCCACCGTAATGCTATTCTGGAGGAAGTTCAGGTTCTGGTTCTCGGCCGCATTGCCAAGGTAAGTCCGGCCTTGGGTGGTGACCGGCCCCTTGATGAGCACATCGCCGGTGAAGGCGCTCGCCGCCGAGGTGCCATTCAATTGACTGGTGCGTAGCGAGTGGGTGGATCCATCCAGGATCAACGCGGTGCTGCCGGCCGGGATGCCGGTGCCAACGATGCGCCAATTGACGTCCTGCGCGGTGCTGTGGCCGCCGGTATTCATCGACTTGAGTGTGACCGGCACCGAACCATTGAGGTTGAGCTGGGTGACCAACGCCGGGGCATTGGCCCCCAGACCGGAGCCCGCATTGAGGGTGATCTGCTGCGAAGCACCAAAGTTGGAGTTGGTGATCGAGCTCAGGTTCACCGTCGCACTGACCCCGCTGCCGAAGCTCAATCCCACCGGTGTTGCTCCGGTGCTGGCATCGCCGAGGGTCACCGCATTGGTGGCGGCACCGAGCGCGCCGGCGTGGTTGGCTTCCAAGGTGCCCTGGCGGATGGCAAGCGCACCATTGATGGAGTTCACGTCATTCAGCACGAGGCTGCCGGCGCCGGTCTTCACAAGGCCATTGCCGCTGGTGACCGGGGCGGAAAGGGCGGCTGCTTGGTTGACCACATTGACCACTGGCGCGCTGGCGCCGTTGTCCAAGGTGAGCGAACCGGCATTTCCGGACGACAAGGTCCAGCCGAATTGGTTGCCCTGATCGCCGAAGATCAGTTGCCCCACGGTACGCGGGCCATCGAGCCAGACTTCGTTGGCGCCGGTGGTGGTCAGGGTGCTGAAGTCAGCGGTCACGCCGGTGCCTTGGGCCAGCACGCCGCTTTGCCAGTTGAAGGCATCCTGCCACGACCCGAAGCCATCGTAAGTCCACACCGGCACATCCAGCGTGTGATAGACCGCGGTCGTCACCGGACTGTCGGCTTGGCCGGCCTTCTTCGCGAAGGACCTGATGGTGACCGTCGAATTGGTCGGGACCGGGAGACCGGTGATCGGACTCGGGCCGCTCGGCGACGAGGTGGTCGGCGTGGACCCGTCCATCGTGTAGTAAATGGTCGCACCACTCGCCGAACTGATCGTGACGGTCTGCGCCCCGACGTAGCCGCCGGCCGGCGGATTGAAGACCGGTGTCGGAACGGAACTTACCACCGTGATCGAGCCATCGACGGTAAGGCCGGAAAGATCCCAGCTCAGGCCCGCGCCAAGCGCCGGGAGATTGGTGGTGGTGAAGCCGCCGCCGTAAGTGGTGGCACCGGGGAAAAGCGAGACCACATCACCGGTTTGGAACGCCTGGCCGGTCGCCGTAACAGTGAGCGTGCCGGCATAGACGATGGCATCCATGCCTTCCAGGCGGTCGCTGGTGACGCTGCCGCCGGTGCGGTCCACGTTCATGGCGCAGGTGGAACCGGCCAGGAAAGTGATGGTGCCGTCGCCGAACACCGTGTCGATGGTGGCAGGGGTGCCGGGAGCGAGCGTCGAGCCGCTGCCGAAGCTCACGCCCACGAGCGTGCCGTTGCCCTGCACTGACGTGCCGTTGCCGACCGTGGTCGTGCTGAGCGCGCCCAAGGGCTGCACATCGATCACGGGGGAGGCCAGCGAGCCGGTGACGGAAAGCGTGCCTTCCGCGATGGTCGTGATTCCGGTGTAGTTTTGATTGCCGGTCAGGGTGGTGAGGCCGGCACCGGACTTGGTCACATTGCCCGCGCCAGCGATCGGCACGGCGGTGCTGCCGCTGCCGCTGGTGCGCCGGATCTCCAGCGCCGCGCCGGCGGCCACCGTGGCGTCACTCGACACGAAAGACGGGCTGGCGTCCTGGATCACCAACGTGCCGCCATTGACGGTGGTGCTGCCGGTGTAGGTGATTCCGCCGATGAGCGTCTGGGTGCCCGGGCCTTGCTTCTCGAAGCTCAGCGCGCCGTTGCCGGTGCCGCCGTTCTGGTTGCGGAGACCTCCCGTGTAGCTGTAGTCGGCGCCGGTTGGCGTGTTGACGATCAGCTTGCCGGCCGGGATGTTGTTGTCGTTGCCGCCGTCATAGCCGGCGTTCTCGATGATCGCGGGGCTGGTAGCCGACGAAATCAAGCCGGCCACGGTTTCGGTCTTACCATTCAGGCGGAACTCGTAGACATCCGATCCGGAAGGTTGCTCCCAGCGCAGCAGTGCGGTGTCGACGATCTGCTCGTTCTGGTTGAGCGACAGGTCGTGGTAGGGCCAGTTGCTCTGCATGAAGACGATGTCGCCGTTGATTGCGTTACCGCCGGTCCGGTCGAGGAAGATTCGACGGCCGTAGATGTGGGTCTCACCGGTGAAGGTGTTGGTGCCGGTGAACGTCAAGCCGGTGGTGGCGCTGGCACCGGTGCCTTGCAGGCGGAGTACTCCGCTGCTCGCGCCGCTGATCGGCCCGGAAAGGACGACCGCATTGGCGCCATAGTTGAGGCCCAACGTGCCGCCATCGATCTGGATTGGGTTCGAGTAAGTCCCCGTGGCCAGTGGCGTGATCAGTGAGCCGGCGCCGGTCTTGGTGAGCGAGCCCGTGCCGCTCAAAGCTCCGCCGAAGGTCAGCGTCGTGTCTGGATTCGTGACGCCGATGGTGCCGCCACCCGCATTGAGCGTGGTGGTGCTGGCCATCGTGCCGGTGTCACCGGTGTATTCCAGCGAGCCGCCATCGAAGCTGCGTGCGCCGGTGCCCAGCGAGGTGACGCTATCGACGGAAACCAAGCCGCCATTGAGCGAGGAACCTCCGGAGAAGGTGAACGAGCCGGAGATCGTCAACGTGCCGCTGCCGGTCTTGACCAGACTGCCGGTGTTGATGTCCATGCCGTTCGCTTGGGTCAGCGAGTAATTCGCGCTGCTGTTGTTGAAGGTAATGACCCCGGGGCTGATGTTGGACACGCCCACGCTGATCGCGGTGTTGCCCGCGCCGACGGTGTCGTCGAAGAGCACCGCATCGTTGGCCATGAAGTCCGTGGGAGTGCTGTTCGATGAGAGCTTCCAGTTGCCCAAACCGCTGTTATAGCTCCACTCGCCGGTGCCGGTGCCGGTCCATACCGGATAAGCGGTGGTCGGAGAAACCACCACGTCGATGTACGGCGCGTTGTTGGCGATCGTCATCGTCCGGACCGGCGCGGGGAACTTGAAGTCGCCGACCGAACCGCTGAGGCTGCCGTACTGGATGAGGTGATGGATACCGACCGCGAGCGACGGCGGGACCACCAGGCTCACCGTGTTCGTACCGGCGGTGACGAGCGGGCCATTCACCACCAGCGGGGCCGCGGTGGTCGTCGGCGTGCCCGAAACCGTGCCCGCTCCGCTGAAGGTGAGGCCGGCCAAGGTGAGGGCACCGAGGCCGGAATTGCCGGCGAGGATCGTGCCGCCCGCGGCGACCGTGGTGCTGCCCGCGCTGCCGTAGCCGCCGAACGAGGCTCCGCCGGCGACACCCACGGGGCTGGCGGCGTTGAGGCTGGTGATTGCGGATGGATACTGCGTGCCGAAGTACTTGTTGTAGAGGTAGCCTTCCAACTGCGCCCGCTCGGTCGTGGTCAATTGGTGGTCGAAGACGAAGAGCTCGGCGATGTCGCCATCGGATTTCTCCGTCGGCGTGGTGGCGACGTTCCAGCCGCCGCCCAAGGTCAAGCCGGCGGTCGGCGCGGTGGAACCAGTGCCGGTGGGCAGCGAGGTTTCGCCAGCGCCGTCGAAACGATAGCCCAGGATGTTGGAGCCACTGGTGGCCCCGCTGATCCAAATATGCGGATTGGTGTCCGCGGCACCGGAGCCGGTCGAGGCACTTCCCCAGTAGTTGGTGTTCATGTTGCCGCCGTGGTAGCCCAGGATCCAGTTCTGGGTACCGCCGGAAACCAAGCGTGCCTTGGTGGCGCCGATCCGGCCCACATAGACCACGGACACCGAGTTGCCGTAGTTGACCGTGTTTGCCAACATCTTGCCGGTGGCGGCGTTGAAGGTGATCGTCGGCTTGTTGTTGAAAGCCGCGACGGCGGAAGTGTAGGTCGGCGCATTGGAACCGCTGGTGGACGCGGTGAAGTCCGCCGTCGCGCCCATCGTGCCCTTGTTTTTCCACGTCGAAACTCCCGCTCCATTCGTGGGAATGGTAGTGTCGCCATCGCCTTCCGGGTCCGCGGCATCGAGCCACACCCGCATGCCCGGGATCGACGGCATCGCGGTCGGATAATCGACGCTCTGCATCTTCAGGGTGCCGGCGCTGACCAGGGTGGCGCCGGAATAGGTCTGCGAGATGGGGACGGTCAGTGCGCCGTCGCCGATTTTTTCCACTGAGGCACTCGCATTGGCCCCGCTGACCACCTTCTTGAAATCCCACGCGTCGGTGGCGAGCGGCGAGTTGAGCTGCACCTTCGGCGAGTTCGACGCGCCCATCGCGATGCTGCTGCCCCAGTTGCCGGTTTTGGTCAGCTTGAGCGTGCCATTGTTGAGGTTGGTGGCGTTGGTGAAGGTGACGCTGTTGCCGCTGAATTCCTGGGTGCCGCTGCCACCCAAGGTCAGCGCCCCGCCCATGTTGCCGAGGGTACCGGAGAAGCTGCGGTTGCCATCGTTGGCGCTGTTGTTGGCGCTGATCGTCAGCGTGACATTGTGAGGATTGCCCATCGTGCCCGCGCCGCGCAGGCCGTCGATCGTCTCAACCATGCCGCCGCTGTTCCACCGCCATTCTCCCGCCTCAAGCCAAAGCAGTGAGGAATCCGGAATGGTCAGGTTGCCATTGGGCGTTTGGCTTTGAACGGCGATCAGTCCGCCCTTGAGGTGGACGTTGCCACTGAAATCGTGCGCGGCACCGTTGCTCGTCGTGAAGTAATTCTGGGTGGCGCCGGTATTGTGGAAAACCAGCGTGTCGTTGCCGGCGCCTCCGCCGGTGCCGGTGATCTTGGAAGTCCACGTGACCTGGCTCCAGTTGGCCCCGGTGGTATTGCTCTGGGCCACCGTCAGAGGGCTGGAAAGTGCGGCGCCGGCAATCGTGTGCGACCGGGTGCCACTGTTCTGCGGCATGGAAATCCTCGCTCCCGAAACCGAGGCCGGCACAGTGACGGCTCCCAAGGCATGCTGCACTCCACCCACCCCGATGATGAGGGTGGGATCGACGCCACTGGAAGAGCCAAGGGTGATGGCGTTGGCAGTACCAAGGGCCGCGGCGCTATCGAGCTGCAAGGTGCCGTCATCGATCGTCACCGCACCACCGAAGGAGGCATTGGCGCCGCCCAGCACAAGCGCACCCGGACCGGACTTGGCGATCGCGGCCGAGCCGCTGAGCGCGCCACTGACCGTCAGGCTTTGACCCACCGACACGTTCCACGCTTGGGCCCCGCCAATCGCCAGGGCGTTGGCCAAGGTAAGGTTCTGCGACGCCGCGCTCATGTCGATGCCCGCGCTGCCGAGCGTGAGCGTATTGCCGGCGCTGATGCCCACCGGACCGCCCGGATCGGCGATGCGAATGCCGGCCCACGAAAGGTCACCGCCCAGCAAGGTGGTGTTCGCGCTGGTCACGGTGTTGTCCCAAAGGGCCACCTCCGTGGCTCCGGGCACGGTGGCACCGGCCCAGCTCGTGCCGAGATTCAAGGCGTCGGCGTTGTCGGCCTTGGTGATGGTGGTCTCAGCCGCGTGGCCCGCGACAGCGAGGCCCAGGCTGGTGGCCAGCAGGGTCGCGCGCGACACCCGATGGGTGGAATTGAATTGAGGTTTCACGGTATGATTTTTTGTGTGGGTCTTGGCGTTGAAAAACGGAGAGCGAGGTCGCTCGCGGGCCGGGGCGTTCCCCCATGAGCGGTGCCAAACATGCCCGATCCCCTACGGAAAACCTCCCCTCGCTTGCTTAAAAACCAATACCCTCTTGCTCCCGCATAACTGCGAGATGCATCCGGATCCGCCGTATCTCACCGCGATGGGTAGAATGAAGGCTCACAAGAGAACCTCGCCGGAGAACGAATCGGGGAGGGAGGCTCGTCCCCCCAGACAGCCTCCCTCCCCTTGGTCTTTCCTTGACCGACCCGGAACCCAATAACCGGAAATCGGCCAAGAATCCGAAACTCTCGGGATCCCACTGGAACTCGAGGGAGTCCCTTCGTGGC
>CBKZPU010000027.1:0-40826 GCA_966696705.1 uncultured Verrucomicrobiaceae bacterium
ATCAGCCAGGTGAAGATGTAGCCGCTGGGATCGGCGACCAGCTTCCACGGCATCATCAGCACGCCAATGATGCCGGTGATGAAGCCGCCGGTGCGGAACGAGATCTTCTGCGGTGCTAAATGAGCG
The DNA here is from genome assembly GCA_966696705.1 of uncultured Verrucomicrobiaceae bacterium. Taxonomy (GTDB): domain Bacteria; phylum Verrucomicrobiota; class Verrucomicrobiia; order Verrucomicrobiales; family Akkermansiaceae; genus Haloferula. The sequence continues at coordinate 127 of CBKZPU010000027.1, forward strand.
AAGTCGTTCGCCGGGCTGACCACGTTTGCGGCAATGTTCGTCGCGAGCGTTGCGATGCACAGCGCGATCATGGCGACCACGAGTACCACCGGATTGGTGAAGCGGGTGAGGACATCGACCGGATCCCATATTGTCTTTCCGTAGATGACCGCCGTCGCCGAAGTCACTGCCACGCCGATGAACGAGTAAAGGCCCATGGTCGGCGGCAGGCCGATGGATTGCCCGACGATCTGATCCTTCTGCGAGCGGGCGTAGCGGGAGAAGTCGGGGATGTTCAGCGACAGCGTCGCCCAGAAGCCGATCATGCCGGTTAGCGCGGGAATGAAGAACGACGCGAACTGGCCTTCCTTCGGTTGGCCCGGACTGAAGGCCGAAGGTGTCGAGAGCATGGGGCCAAAGCCACCCGCCGCGCGGTATGCCCAGAACAGCAAGGCAAGGCCGAGCACGATGAGCAGCGGCGCCTTGATCGATAGAAGAATCCGGATCGTGTGGATGCCGCGATAGATCACCCACATGTTGATTCCCCAAAAGAACAGGAAGCAGCCGAGCTGCGAACCGGTGATGCCGAGGCCGCCGAGCTTTTCTCCTGCCGCGAAGGCGGGGATGAAAATCGCGAGGATCTTGTGAATCGCCTCGCCGCCGATCCACGCCTGGATGCCGAACCAGCCACAGGCGACCAGCGCGCGCAGCATCGCCGGGATGTTCGCGCCGAGCGTACCGAATGACGCGCGGCAGAAGACGGGAAACGGGATGCCATAGCGGGTGCCCGCGTGCGCATTGAGCACCATCGGGACCAGCACGATGGCGTTGCCGAGGAAGATGGTCAGCACGGCCTGCCACCAGTTCATGCCGCCGTCGATCAGCGATGAGGCGAGCATGTAGGTGGGAATGCAGGCCGCCATTGAGACCCACAGCGCGGCGAAGTTCCAACAGGTCCACGTGCGCTTCTCCGGCGGCACGGGTGCCAAGTCGGGGTTGGTCAGGCGTTCGTCGTGGAGGGGTTGGTGCATCTGCGGATGTAGCGGCGGTCTATGACCGCCGGTGGCTGTATGTGTGAGTTGTCAGGTTAGTCCGGCCTATTGGCGTATTGCGTTGCTTCATTTTTTACAAAGTGCGACGGTCATAGACCGCCGCCACATCTTGGCAGGAATTTCCCCCAACCGGTCTCGCCGCACCATGTGCCATCGCGGACCATGACCTTGCCGCGGACCGTCACGACTTCCGGACGACCTTCGACCGGCCAGCCTTCCCACGCGGAGTAGTCGGTGGCCATCGAGTGGGTGGCGGCGGAGATGGTGCCGCGCCACGAAGGATCCCAAATCACCAGGTCGGCATCACTGCCGACGGCAACTTCGCCTTTGCGTGGATAGAGGCCGAAGATCTCCGCCGCGCGGGTGCTGGCGAGCCTAACGAACGTGTGAAGTTCGATGCGCCCGGTGGCGACGCCGAGGGTGTAGAGCAGCTTTACCCGCTCCTCAACGCTCGGGATGCCATTGGGAATGAGCGTGAAATTGGCGGACTTACCGGTCGGGTGGAATGAGGCATCGACAGCCTTGCCCGCTTCGGGATGTCCCATGTGCTTCTGCGTCGCGAAATCGAACGGCGCATGGTCGGTTGCGACCGTGTCGATGGTGCCGTCGGCGAGGCATTGCCAGAGGAACTCCTGCTGTTCCTTGGCGCGGATCGGCGGGCTCATGACCCACTTCGCGCCTTCGAAGTCCGGCTTCTCCGCGTAGCTGCTGTCGAGCGTCAAATAGGGCGCGACCGTTTCGATGCCGGCTTTCACGCCTCGGGCCCGCGCTTCCATGATCGCCTCGACCGCCGGCTTGCAACTCGTGTGGACGACATACACTTCGGTGCCAGTCATGCCGGCAAAGGTCATGAGGTGGTGGCAGCCTTCCGCCTCAACCGAAATCGGACGCGACGGTTCGTGCCACTCGGGACCGAGCTTTCCTTCAGCGACGAGTTTCTTCTGGGTCTCGGCGACGAGTTCGGCGTTCTCGCAATGGGCGGTGACGACTGCTCCGAGTTCCTTGGCGGTGGCGAGGGTGTGATAGAGTTCGCTATCGTCGATGCCGAAGGCCCCCTTGTAGGCGAGGAAGACCTTGAAAGAAGAAACGGCCTCCTCCTTCACGATCGCCTGCATCGCCGCCGCGGTGGTGTCGTCGAACTTCGTGATACCGGCGTGAAAGGTGTAGTCGCAGGAGGCAATGCCAGCCGCTTTGCTCTTCCAAAGCCGGATCGCTTCGAGCGGATCCTCGGCCCGGGACGGGCAGCACATTTCGATGAGCGTCGTGGTGCCACCCATCAGCGCCGCCTTGCTGCCGCTGGCCCAGTCGTCCTTCGAATAGGTGCCCATGAAGGGCAGGTAGATGTGGACGTGCGGGTCGATGAAGCCGGGGAAGACATACTTGCCGCACGCGTCGATCACTTCCGCACCGGGAGGCACCGGCAGATCGGGGGCTATGGCCGTGATCACGCCGTTCTCGCACAGGATGTCGGCGGTGAAGCGCGCGGTGGAGGTGACGATGTCGCCATTGCAGATCAGCAAGCTCATGGTCTGTTAGAATAAGGGGAACCGCCAAGACGCCAAGTTCGCCAAGCTGGAGCTGTTAGATTCATTTGGCCCAGACCTCGCCGTCGCCGAAGGAGAACCACCGGGTCGTCGTGGTCTTGCGCTTGGTGAAGAACTCGACGCCTTCCTTCCCTTGGATGTGGAGGTCGCCGAAGAAGGAGTCGTTCCAGCCGGTGAAGGGAAAGTACGCGAGCGGGGCGGGCACGCCGACATTGATGCCGACCATGCCGGCACTGACGTTGCGGCGGAACTCGCGGGCGGCCCTGCCCGAGTTGGTGAAGATGGACGCACCGTTGCCATAGGCCTGCTGGTTGGCGAGGGCGATGGCGTCGTCGAGCGACTTGGCGCGCAGCACCGCCAGCACGGGACCGAAGACCTCGGTGGCCATCAGCGGATTGTCCGGCGTGACGTAGTCGATGACGGTGGGCCCGAGGAAAAAGCCTTCGGGAGCGGCGTCCACCCTCGTCTTGCGGCCGTCCGTCAGCACCTTGGCACCGGCATGCTCGCCGGCATCGACGAGACCGGCGACCCGGGCCTTGTGCTCAGCGGAAATGACGGCGCCCATGTCCGGCTGGGAGTCGCGGGTGTCGGTGGGGCCAACCTTCATCGCGCCGACGAGATCAGCCAGCGCGGGCAGCAGCTTGTCGCCCGCCTCGCCGACGGCCACGGCGGTGGAGCCGGCCATGCAGCGTTCGCCGGCACAGCCGAAAGCGCCGTCCTTCACCGCCTCGACCGTGCGATCGACATCAGCGTCGGGCATCAGGATCACGAAGTTCTTCGCGCCGCCTGCCGCTTGGACGCGCTTGCCGTTCGAGGTGCCCTTGCGATGGATCTCGCGAGCCACCGGCGTGGATCCGACGAAGGAGATCGCCGCGATGTCCGGGTGTTCCAGCAGGGCATCGACGCAATCGCGGCCGCCGTGGACGATATTCAGCACGCCAGGCGGCAGGCCGGCCTTTTCTAACAAGCCGGCCACGCGCTGCATGGTGAGCGGGACCTTTTCGCTGGGTTTCAGGACGAAAGTGTTCCCGCAGGCGATGGCGATCGGCCACATCCACATCGGAACGAGGGCCGGGAAATTGAACGGGCAAATCCCCGCGACCACGCCGAGCGGATGGCGGTCGGTGTGGCAGTCGATGCCGCGGGCGATGTTCTCCAGCGACTCGCCCGTCAGCAGCGTCGGGATGCCGCAGGCGAACTCCACGACCTCGATGCCCCGCCGCAGGTCGCCACGGGCTTCAGAGAGGGTCTTGCCGTGCTCGGTGGAAATGCCCAGGCAGAGGTCCTCGAAGGCGTCCTCCAACAAGATCTTCAAGCGGAACAGCACTTGGGCGCGCTCGTTCGGCGGCGTGTCGCGCCAGTCGGGAAAGGCGGCCTTGGCGGCGGCGACGACCTCATTCACCTCGGCCGGACCGCACATCGGCACGTTGGCAATCACCTTGCCGCGCGAGGGATTGAAGACCTTGCTGCTGCCCTTGCCCGCCACCTCCTTCCACTTTCCTCCGACGTACAAGGGGCAGGTCTGATCCACGGCTGGGTTCATGATGGGTGCGCCTGCAAGATGGAGCAGGATCATTCCGCTTCTAGCGGAAAACATGCCGTTCCGGCAAGGTCGCTTTCAACGATTTCCCCAAGCTTTGCCGAAAAACAAGGGGTAGACTTCCCCGTAGCAATCCACCCAAAGTCATCGCTTTTTCGCAAATTCCCTGCGCTTTTGCGACCCGTTTGATTTTGACAATCATCGACCCCGCCCTCACTTCCCGCCGCATGACCGAGTCCGCTCCCGCCCGCGTCTTTGCCGATCGCACCGCAGCCTGCCGTGTCCTCGCCGCCGAGGTCGCCGAACTCGTCCGCTCGATCAACGACACCGGCCGTCCCGCGGTGCTGGGCCTTGCCACAGGGCGGACTCCCCTGCCCTTCTATGCCGAGCTGATCCGGCTCCATCGCGAGGGCAAGCTGTCCTTTGCGAACGTGATTTCGTTCAATCTCGACGAGTACCTCGGCCTGCCTCACGGCCATCCTGAAAGCTACCGGACCTTCATGGAGCGCGAGCTTTTCAGCCACGTGGACATGCGGCCGGAAAACATCAACATTCCGGACGGCACCCCCGAGGACATTCCCGCCCGCTGCGCCGCCTACGAAAAGGCGATCCGCGATGCCGGCGGCATCGACTTCCAGCTCCTCGGCATCGGCCGGACCGGCCACATCGGCTTCAACGAGCCCGGTTCGCCGCGCGACAGCCGGACCCGCAAGGTGGAACTCGACCCAATCACCCGCGAGGACGCCGCGCCAGCCTTCGGCGGGCTGGAGCATGTGCCAACGCACGCCATCTCCATGGGCTGCGGGACCATCCTGGAAGCCCGGAAAATCGCGCTGCTCGCCTGGGGCAGCGCGAAGGCTTCGATCGTGAAGGAAGCGCTCAACGGCCCGATCACCGACCAAGTGAGCGCGTCGTTCCTACAGGAGCATCCGGACGCGACCTTCTACCTCGACTCCGAAGCGGGCTCGGAACTCTGAGTTATCCAAAGGCCTCAGAAACCTCCGCTGAAGCCACCGCCGGCGGTGTCGAGGTTTTGTTCGCGCCGCCGGCGCTCTTCGCGCTCGATTTCTTCCTTCTCCTTCGCCACCGCACGGCGGGCGTCGATTTCGCGGATCTCGGCCTTCATCTCATCGATTTCGTAGCCGGCCAAGCGGACGCCTTCCGGCAGGAGAGCCCCGCAGTAGCCACAGCGAGGATGCTGACGACTGTAGAGCAGGCGGTGGCAATGGGGGCAATTCATCGCAGGAAGACTACGGTGGAAGTTTCCACCGCCTGTCGCCCCCCACGGAAGGGGGGCGATGCGATCTTGATGTGGGTTGGCCGTCGCGACAGCCTCGGGAATGTCCGCGCAACCCGCCCGCCTCGCCGTCCGTGCCATCCTCTTTTCGGTGGCGGCAGGCTACCCCGTTTTCTCGCAGGAGAGTTCGAGCGTGCCAGCGGACTTGCCCGACTTCCACTGGCACCTGACCGCGCGGCCTTGGCAGCCGGTCACCACGCCGGAGTTGGCATGGACACTCTCCATGGAGAAGGCGGTCCGCGCGATGGTCCCGATGCAGCAGTGGAATCCTGAAAATCCGGAGAACGTGATGAACGGCGCGATCATCGACCCCTACGACAGGAAGGAGATCCAGTACGGAACGCCGCTGTTCGCCTTCAATATCGCCGTGCTTTACCACAAGGGCCACGCCACGGACCTGCTCCCGCAGGCGGCGCGGGCGCTCGACCGCTGCACCCGCGACATTTCCGACGGCCCGGCTAACGACTGGCACGGAGAGTTTTTCTGCGCCGCGATGGTAAAGGCACTGCGGATCTTCGCCCCGCTGGAAGGAAAGCATCGAGAGTTCACTCCGGAACGGATGAAGGCGTGGCGCGAACGAATGACCGCCGACCGCACCCGCTTCATGAACATGAAGGTGAAGCAAAACTGGCGGACCTTCGCGATGAAGGGCGAGTGGCTGCGGCAGCAAGGCGGCTACATCGCTGACGGCGTGAAGTGGAACGAGGCAAACTGGACCGAGGCGTCCGAAGGCGGCCAGCGCGACCGCTTTCGACGCGACCCACGCTTTTTCCTCTATCACGACGAGACCGCCAATCCCGAGACCTTTGCCTACAACGGCGCGACCACGGCGAACCTGCTCGATATGTTAGAGAACGGCTACGATGGTGCGTCCGCGACCGACATGCGGGAGACGATCAGCCGCAACCTGCAAGCGTCGCTGCTGATGATGAGCGGCTCCGGAGAGGCCCCGGCTGGCGGGCGAACCGGTGAACACATCTGGGACGACACCGTTTACGCGAATGCTTTCGAACTCATCGCCCAAGCGAGCCTGCGCGAGGGCAAGGAGCGGCTGGCCGGGCAGTTCCGCCGGGCCTCGCAGCTTCTGCTGGATAGCCACGCCCGCTTCCAACAGGATAGTGGTCTTTTCTCGATCACCAAGAACGCCTTCCCGCCGGCGCTGAAGAACCGCTACGCGACGTGGAGCGGCATCGCCAACTACGAGGCCTTCACGCTTGCCTGCCTCGGAGAAACACTGCTCGCGCGGAAAGCGGAGATCGCCGAAGAGGCGACCCCCGCGGAGATCGGCGGCTATGTGGCGACACTCGCTCCGTCCTTCGCCAATGTCTTCCTCAATGCCGGCGGCATGCAGGCCCAGCTCTGCAGCCGCGGCGAGACGGACAACTACGGCGGCGTGCAGTGGCACGTGCTGGGAATCACCCGCTTCAGCCGCACCGGCTGGGACGGCCGGCTGGGCCCGGGCGCGGGTCATGTGCATCCGGATTTCAACGATGGCGTCAGCTTCGCACCATGCTTCCTGGAGGATGGGAAATGGAAGCGCGTCTGTCTGGAGCCGAAGCGCTTCGAGGGCCGCTTCGAGCCGGAGTTCGTGCATCCGCTGCTGACGCGCGGCACCTTCACCATCGCGCCGGTATCGGGACAAAGTGGACCATCCTTCCCGATGCGCCTGACGCTTACGCCCGATGGTGCGCGGGTGGAAACGACGCGCACGGGTGGCACGAATGAGTTCGGCGTGACATGGCCGCTGTTCGAATTCGACGGCAAGACGGCACTCGACACGCGGATCGCCGGCGCAATCGCGTCCACCGCGTATCCTCCGTCGTCATCCACGATCGCCACCATTCAAGCGGAGCACGCGGCCATCGAGAGCGGCACGGTGGTTTCGGACCGCCCGGGTTTCAACGGCGAGGGAGCGGTGATGTTTCCGGTCACCGGCGGGTCCATGGAGTGGAAGGGAATCCCCGGCGACAAGGGCGGCACCACGACGCTCGGCTTCCGCTACTCGCTCGGCATCAACCCGAAGGACACGCGGCGCGGGAAACTGACGATCAATGGCGGCGCGCCCCGCGAGGTGGCATTCCAGAGTACCGGTGGCCGCGAGTTCTGGCACCAGCTCCATCTGCCGGTGACGCTGAAGCCCGGCGCGGCGAATACCGTGCGGATTGAGTTCAGCGACGAGGGTGCGGTGATCGACGAACTGCGCTTTCATCCGCTTTCCGTCCCGATGAACGAGCCCGACCGGCAGCATTTCATCGCGCTGGGCGACGACCACCGGCTCGACACGAGCGCGCCGTCGGTGCGGGGTGGCTATGGCGATTTCAAGCCGGTACAGGTCACGAGCGCGGCAGGCAAGGTGGTGGACACCTTCGTTTATCCCCGCAGCGCCGGGGATCCGGATGCGGAAAGCGTGCGCGCCAGCTTCAAGCGGGACGGCAAGGACTTCTCCTCGGTCCTGGGGCGGGTCAAGGGGACCCTCTACGTCGGACGAACCTCCGCCGGCGGGGTCGGAAAAGCCATCGATCTGGATGGCGACGGAGCGGATGACGTGAGCTTCGGCGAGTCGTGCGGGTTCATCCTGCAGTTGAAAGACGGCAATATCATCCGGGTGGAGGCTGACCGGGCGGTCAAAGCCCGCATCGCCGGAAGAGAAGTGGCGCTCACCGCCTACAAGCCGGTGAACATCGAGTGAGGCCGGCACCATTTCGGGTTTGGCATTTTCCCGCGCCCGGCTTCCATTCTCCGGTCGTGAAGGGACCGCGCCGGTATCCGCTCATTTTCAACCCCAAGGCACGCAGCCAGAAAGGCCGCCGGGCCCTGCGATTCTTGATGGACCACGCGACCCGCTTCGCGCTGCACGCCACCAACAGCATCGAGGAAGCCCGCGAGCTGGCCGCCATGTTCGCCCGCAATGGCGAGCCGATCGTGATCGCGGCCGGCGGTGACGGCACGCTCAATGCGGTGGTTCAAGGCCTTGCCGGATCGCAGACCGCGCTCGGCGTGTTGCCCGCCGGAACGATGAATGTCTTCGCCCGCGAGCTGGGCATCCCGTTCGACAATCTCGCCCGCGCCTTCGAGGTGATCGAAGAGGGGCGGGTGCAGGAGATCGACCTGTTCGAGGCGAATGGCATCCCCTTCGTGCAGATGGCCGGCGTGGGCTTCGATGCGATGGTCATCGAGGAAACCACGTGGGAGAGCAAGAAGGTGCTCGGCCCCCTCGCCTACCTGCTGGCGGCGGTGAAAGTGCTCGGTGAATCGCCGCCGCGCATGCTGGTGACCTGCGACGACGGCCGGCAGGAAGAAGGCGTGGCCGTCCTGGCTGGCAATGGCTCGCTCTACGGCGGCCAGTTCAAGCTCTTCCACAAGGCCGACAATCGCGACAGCATGCTCGACGTGCTGGTCTTCAAGGAGGCCGGCTACAAGCTGGTGCTCGACTCGCTGCGCGGCCTCGCTCTCGGCGGCGTGGAACACGCGGGCTCCACCGTCAGCTACCTGCAAGCCCACGCGCTGCGCGTGACCGCCGACCGCGAGGTGCCGGTCCAGGTCGATGGCGAACTGGTCGGGCGCTGCAAGGAAGTGGTTTTCGGCAACCAGGATCCGGGCCGCTTGAGGGTGCTTGCGCCCGCCGAGCCGATCGGCAGCCGTTTTGTGGAAGCGGTCAAGGCGATGGTTTCGTGGACGAAATGGAAACCGCAGGAGCAAAAGGCGTGAGAGAGCCGCGGAAGCCATCGTGGAAGCGCTGGCTGAAACGGATTGTTGTCACGACGGTGGTGCTTGGCCTCCTGGCGGTCGCGTTCGTCGCGTGGGCCAATTTCGCCGCGCTGCATGCCGGCCGCGGCAAGCTGTTTGACGATGTCTCGAAAGTCCCGCCGGGAAAAGTCGCGTTGGTGTTCGGGACCGACGACCGCTTCCAAGGCCGCGAGAACTTGTACTTCCGCTACCGGATCGACGCCGCGGAAGCCTTGTGGAAGGCCGGCAAGGTCCGGCTGATCCTCGTTTCCGGTGACAACAGCGAGAAGTATTACAACGAGCCGGAGAAGATGAAAAAGGCGCTGATCCAGCGCGGCATTCCGAAGGGCCGGATCGTCTGCGATTACGCTGGACTGCGGACCTTGGACTCCGTGGTGCGGGCGAAGGAGATTTTCGGGCTGAACGACATGGTGTTCGTCTCGCAGCGCTTTCACAACGAGCGTGCCGCGTATCTCGCCAAGGCGAACGGCATCACCTACTGCGGCTACAACGCCCGCGACGTGGCCGGCCATGGAGGTCTGAAAACCAAGCTACGCGAAGTCGGCGCGCGGGTGAAGATGTGGCTGGATGTGCGGGTGCTCGGGACTCGACCGAAGCATCTGGGGGAGATGGTTCCCCTGCCGGACTGAAACCGGCCCGCTGTTTTTCCGGTCACGCGCAGTCCCAAACGAAAAAGGCCTCCCTTGCGGGAGGCCTCTTGAATTCGGGATGATGTGTCCGAGCCTCAGCGGACCTTGAAGTGGATCGTGCTGCGGAGCTTTCCGCCTTCGCGACGCTCGCTGAAGCTGAATTGGTCGAACTCCTCCAAGGCCTCAAGGCCCTTCTTGATCCGCGGGAGCTGTTCCTTGAACTCCGCGAACTTCTCGGGGCTGCCGAGCGCGGCTTCGCCGTTCTTTTCGAGCAGCGTGACCCAGTCGCCGGTGAACTTGCGCAGCGTGTCGAAGTCCAGCTCCAGCCAAGCGCCCTTGCGGTCACCCGCCGCCTTGTCCGCTGCCACGGCGAGATCGAGCGCCTGGGTCTTGGACGTGGAGGCCACGAACCACTTGTCGCTGATCGTCACGGACGGAAGGAAGTCGTCGTTGAAGAACGGCATCGAGAAGAACCAGGTCTTGAGCCCGTCCTTTTCAGAAGACATCGGCTTCTGCATCGGGATCTCCTCGCCGGCGATCTCGCTGGCAGTCTTGAAGATGTTTTTCAACGAACTGTCCACCTTGGACCAGGACTCCTGCAGCTTGGCGCGGTCGGTCACCGGGGAAACCAGCGAGGCACGGACGAAGCGCCCGCCATCGACGAGTTCCTGCGGCACGCCGGGAATCGGCGGCACCGCGCCCTTGAGGTCCACCACCAGGGCGGTTTCATTGCCGAGACCGGAGTCAGCGACAGAAAGGGCATCCCAAAGGGCGATGGTGTCGGTGCGGAACTTCTCGTTGAAGAGGGAGAAGCCTTGTTGGAATTGGGCGAATTCCTCCGAGTCCTCCATCTTCAAGCCGGCGGCCTTTTCAGCGATGGCGTAGGCGGTCTCCACCAGCGCCTCGCCGTACTCGCCGGCGCGCTTGGAGTATTCGGGATCGGCCACCCAGTTGCCAAAGAGCAACACATCGTCGCTGGAGCCGAGGTTCGCGAGCTTGTGCGCCGCCTCGTGATCGACGGAGCCGCGATCGACGCCGCCGAAGAATTCGAATTTCACCCCCTCTTCGAGTACGACCAGGCCGCCGACGGTATCGGCCTTGGCCAAGCCAAGCAGCGAGTCTTCCTTCTCGCCGACCAACTCAAGCAGGGACGCCAGCTCCCGGGTGTCGCCGAGGCCTTCCGCTCCGGCCAAGCCGTCACGCACGCCGAGCGCCATGTCCTTCAGGCTGCCGGCCACGCCCGACTTGACCACGCCTTGCTCGCCGTAAAGGAAGCCGGCCAGCTTCTTGCCCTGATAGCCGTCCACGAAGGAAATCGCCTCGTTGGCGGCAAGAGAATCCTCGACCTTGTCCACCAGCGGGCAGGCTTCCTCGTTGTCGCCGATGAAAATCATCAGGTAGTCGCCGAGCGCCCCTTGGGCGATGGCCAGGTTCTTCGTCTTGATCGTGGCAATCAAGCGATCCACGTCGGCCGGCTCGAGCGTTTCCTCCATGTCCTTGCGCCCTGCTTCCATCTGCTCCGCGAGGAAGCTGCCGGCCAGCTTGTAGCCCTTGAAGGTGACGCCACCCTTGGTGAATTCCAGCGGCTTGGCACCCTCGCCCAGCATCCCGGCCATGCCCTCCAAGCCGGAGGTGAGCTGTTCCTGAGCCATGGCCAGGGCCTCGGCGTCCTGGGCCTTCACGCCCATCAGCATCGGTGGCACGACGGCATTCTCGATCAGCGCCATCTCCTTGCCGATCTCCTTGGCCATTTCCATCATCGCCCCTTGGCTGGCGGCATCCAGGCCGGAGAAATCGCCATCCTTGGCGCCGGCGGCGAAGGCCTGGGCCAACACGCGCATCTGGTAGTAATTGCTGCGCTGGCTGAGCTTCATCAGGTTCGCGACCTGCGGTCCGGTGCCCTTGCCGCTCGCGAGGAAAATCTCCTGTCCGAGGAACTTGCCGGCTTCCTCCGCGCCTTCGGCCATTTCCGCCTCGATGTCAGTGCCGTCTTCTTCCTTGGCCAGTTCACGGATGAACTCCCAGCTCTTGAGCGACTTCAGGCGCTTGACGATGTCCTTGCCGTCATAGAGCGCCAGCACGCCCTCGGTGTCCTTGGAGAGGTGGCCGACGATGCCGAGCATGGCCGCCCGCTCGCCGGGAGTCAGGGCTTTCGCCACCGGGGCAGCGGGAGTCTCGGCAGGCGTCGCGGACGGAGCCTTGGCGACTTCTCCGGGGGCTGCCGGGGCGGATGGCTGCTCCTTCTTCTCGCAGGAACCGAGGACGAGGGCCGACACGGGAAGAACGGTAAACCAGGGGCGGAATGCTTTCATTGCTCGCGAACGCTAAGGAAAACTACGGAGCCGGGGCAATTCCAAACCGGAACTCATTCCGGAATTAAACCGGGTCGTTAGACCCGACATCCGGAAGCGGGGAGGATTCATGCCGGGCATTTCCACCGGCCGGAAATCCCCAATCTCCAGTCCAAGCTGGGGAATTCCCCTTTCCCAAACCCATGTCTGAAAAACCCCGCCTCTCGTTCTGGCAGATCTGGAACATGTCCTTCGGCTTCTTCGGCATCCAGTTCGGCTGGGGCCTCCAGATGGGCAACATGTCTGCGATCTATGAATATCTGGGTGCCAAGGAGAGCGAACTGCCGCTGCTGTGGCTGGCGGCCCCGCTGACCGGCCTGATCGTCCAGCCGATCATCGGTGCGATGTCCGACCGCACCTGGCATCCGTTCTGGGGCCGGCGGCGGCCGTATTTCCTCGTGGGTGCCCTCCTGTCCTCGCTCGCGCTGTTCCTGATGCCGCACTCCGGCGCCCTGTGGATGGCGGCGGGGCTGCTGTGGATCCTCGATGCCTCGGTCAATGTCAGCATGGAGCCGTTCCGCGCGTTCGTCGCCGACCTGCTGCCGGAGCAGCAGCGGACCGTCGGCTTCGCGATGCAGTCGGTTTTCATCGGGGCGGGCGCGGTGATCGCCTCGAAGCTCCCCGGCTGGCTGCGCGACCATGGCGGGGTGAGCGCCGTCACCGGTGCCGGCCAACCGATCCCGCAAACCGTCCATGTCGCTTTCTCGGTCGGCGCGGTGGTGTTCCTGCTGGCGGTGCTGTGGACCGTGTTCACGACGAGGGAGCATCCGCCCTCGCCCGATGAGAAGCCGCGGAAGCACTCGGGAGCGGGCGAGATCCTCGCGGCGTTCAAGGAGATGCCGGGGCGGATGAAACAGCTCGCCGTGGTCCAGTTCTTCACCTGGATGGGCCTGTTTTGCATGTGGATCTTCTACAGCGTGGCCGTGGCGCGGAACATCCTCGGCGCCACCGACACGGAGTCGCAGCTCTATAAGGACGGCATCGATCTCGCGAACAACTGCTTCGCCGTCTATAACCTCGTCGCCTTCTTCGCCGCCATGGCCTTCCTGTGGCTGGGGCGGGTCTGCTCCGCCAAGCGCATCCATTTCGTCTCGCTGCTGCTCGGCGGTCTCGGGCTGGCCTCAACCGGCCTGGTGAAAAACCCGGCGATCCTCCAGTGGGTCTGCTTCAGCGGCGTGGGCGTCGCCTGGGCGTCCATCCTTTCCATGCCCTACGCGATGCTTTCCTCCGCCCTCCCCGCGAACCGGATGGGGGTTTACATGGGCATCTTCAACTTCTTCATCGTCATTCCGCAGATCCTCGTCGCGATCGTGCTCAGCCGGGCGATGGAGGATATCGAAGGCTTCAACCGGCTGTCCGCCGTGGTCCTCGGCGGCGTCTGCCTGCTGATTGCCGCGGTTGCCACGTTGCTGGTGAAGGACGACCAACCCGCCACCCCTTGAAACGATGAAGTTTGTGGCCGGCCTCCTGCTTTGTTTGACTGCCTCCGTGATGAATGCCGCCGAGCGTCCCGTGATCTATCAGCTCCTGCCGCGGCTGTTCGGAAACACCTGTGAGACCCGCAAGGTCAACGGCTCGCTGGCGGAAAACGGCTGCGGAAAGTTCCGCGACATCAATGAGGCCGCCTTGCGCTCCATCAAGGACATGGGGTTCACCCACGTGTGGCTCACGGGTGTGCTGGAGCAAGCCAGCGGCACAGCCTATCCCGATCGCCCGGCTGATGCGCCGGACATTTTGAAGGGCATCGCCGGCAGCCCCTATGCCATCAAGGACTACTTCGATGTTTGTCCCGATTACGCCGCCGACCCGGCGAAGCGGCTCGATGAATTCAAGGCCCTGCTCGACCGCTGCCGCGCGCAAGGGCTGAAGGTCATCATCGACTTCGTCCCGAACCACGTCGCCCGCTCCTACGAGTCGGACGTAAAACCGGAGCACTCGTTCGGCAAGGGCGACGACACCGCGGCCTTCTTCGCGCGCGACAACCATTTCTACTATCTCCGTCGTAGTGACGCCGGCGGAGGTCCCCCGCTGAAACTCCCCACCGCCGACCTGCATGGCTGCACCGGCCGCTTCGCACCCGAGACGGAGTTCGGCCGCGTGACAGGAAACAACGTCATCTCGTGGTCACCCAGCATCGGCGACTGGTACGAAACAGTGAAGCTCAACTACGGCCACGACTTCACCACCGGCCGCAACACCTCCCATCTTCCCGGTCCCGACGCCTCACCTGCCGACGTGCCGAAGACCTGGCGCACCATGGACGCGATCCTCGCCTATTGGCAGGATCTGGGGGTCGATGGCTTCCGCGCCGACATGGCGCACATGATCCCGATGGAGTTCTGGCGCTGGTCCATCAAGCGCGCCCGCGACCGCGAGGCGGGCGTCTTCTTCTCCGCCGAGGCCTACGACAACGACCCCGCCAAGCTCACCGACGGCCATGTGCTCGATGAGTTGCTCAAGGCCGGCTTCGACGCCGTTTATGACGATCCCGTCTATGACGTGCTCGAAGGCCTCTACGACTCCGGGAAGTGGGCCAACGACCTCGACGCCCTCACGTTCACCGGCGAGCGCTTCCATCGCTCGCTCCGCTACGCCGAGAACCACGACGAGGTCCGCCTCGCGAGCCCGAAGGAATGGGGCGGCCTCGGCATGCACGTCGGGCGACCGGTTAGCGCCGTCCTCTTTGGCATGGGCCGTGGCCCGCTGATGCTCTATTCGGGACAAGAAGTCGGCGAACCCGCTGCGGGACAAGAAGGCTTCGGCGGCGATGATGCGCGCACCACCATCTTCGACTACTGGTCGATGCCGGAGTTCACAAAATGGGTCAATGGCGGCAAATTCGACGGCGGCCGCCTGAGCGATGAGCAAAAAGCCCTGCGTGCTTGGTATGGCAAACTGCTGCGCCTGATGCACGAGCCCGCCTTCACCAAGGGCGAGTTCTACGGCCTCAACCACGCCAACAACGACACCCCCCACTACGGCCGACTCGATGGAGAAACCGCCAGCGGCCACTGGCTCTATAGCTATCTGCGTCACGACAAAACCAGCGGCCAAGCCTTCCTCGTTGTCGCGAATTTCCACGGAACCCGGACCATTGAAGGCGCGAAGATCCGCTTGCCCGGAAATGCGCTGGAGTGGCTGGGGAGAAAGGACGCCACCTCATTGGGATTCAAGGATCGGCTCGCCTCCGGGTGGTCCGCCCAATGTCCTGCATCCGCGGTTCCGGAAGAGGGTGTCGCCCTACCCGCGCTCGGCCCGCTCAACGCCATGGTGGTGGAAATCTCCACCCCGTGACTTTCCTTCCCACGACCGCATGGCGGCCGTCGAACCCGGCTACTTCAAAATCACCAACAGCGGCCGGTGATCGCTGGCACCGGCGACTTCCCGGCTGTCCACGATCTTGCATCGATCGCGCTCGACCGAACGCCGCAGCGCGTCGCTGACCATCACGTAGTCAACCCGCGAATAGGTGTCCTGGAACTCCCAGTAATGGGTCCAATACTCTCCCCGCGAGTCCTTGATCGCGATCATTTGCAGCGAACGCGAGCTGTTTCCCGCCCCGCGGATTGCCCGCAAGGCCGGGCTGTTGCGGGTGTCGTTGAAGTCGCCGTAAACCACCAGCCGCGCCTTCGGTTCCTCGCGAAAGATCGCATCGATCTCGCGCCGCAGCAGGTGTGCCTCGTTCAGGCGCATGTCCTCCTGGTCGCCATCGCCGGTCTCGCGCTTCGATTTCAGGTGCACGCCGAGGAAACGGTAGGCTCCGGCGGGCGTCTCGATGGTGGCGTCCAGGATGCCGCGCTGCATCCCATAAGCCTGTCCCTTCGACCGGTAATTCAGGTTCCGGTGGACGACGGTCTTGCCAATGGGAAAGCGCGACAACATCACCAGACTGCGCGTCGGATCCGCCCCGCGATTGAGGTGGAAATGCGGCATCGGATGGCCCGCCCGTTCCAAATGGCCCTGGAGGTCCGTCACATCCTCCTCCGTGCCGATCTCGGAAACCCCAAGAATGTCCGGCTTCTCACCGGCCAGCAGCCTGGCAATCGCGAGGCGCTCCTTCTCCGGTTTTGGCGCGCCCTTCTCGGTCCTGCCGTTGACGCGGCGGTCCATGGTCAGCCAGTTCTGGACGTTGTAAACGACGAACCGGATTGGCCCCTTCGAGATCGGATCGGCCGCCGCGACCGGGGGCTCCGCGCCCTTGGCCACCGGGGCGGGCAGCGCGGGTGCCGGAGCGGGTTTGGCCGGTGCCTCGGCTGGCGGTGGCGGTTCCTGATCCGCCCAATTTCCGGCCTGATCCTTCTTTTCGCAGCCGGTGGCCAGCGAAAAGAAAAACGCCCCGAGCAAACCCGGGGCGATCTTGAAAAAGCGCGCGTGGAACTTCACCCGGATCAGGCCTTGTCGTGAGCCTCCTTGCCGGAGGCCTCCTTGATCCGGACCTCATCCTCGGAGCGGGTGATCTCGCGCTCGAATTCGTCGCGGGCCTTCTTGAATTCACCCATGCTCTTGCCAAGGCCGCGGGCGAGTTCGGGAATTTTTTTCGCGCCGAAGAGGAGAAGAACGATCACGAAAATGATCAGCATTTCTTGTCCGCCGAGATTCATAAACGCGAGTGGCGTGTTCATGTGGGAAAGGCTAGGGCCGCCGGGGGCCACTTGCAATGGTAATAACGACGCGAACGACGGGCCTGGTTCAACGAATCCATGAATGACGGTGATTGTCTCCGCACCGAGATTGGCGGTTTTCAATCCCCTCGCCCGCCGCTATCGCCGGGGCGTGCAATTGCCGGTGCATGAAATCGAGGCCGACCTGAAAGCCGCCGTGGCCCGCGGCGAGCGCGACCGCGTGTTGCTGAAAGCCCCGACCGGCTCCGGAAAATCGACCGCCGTGCCCGGCATGCTCATGGACGCCGGAATCTCCCGGAAAATCCTGGTGATCGAGCCCCGCCGGATGGCCGCGCGGCTGCTCGCCGGCTGGGTGGCCAAGCTACGGGGCTCCCGGCTGGGTGGCGAAGTCGGCTACGCGGTCCGTTTCGACACGAATTATGGCCGCGACACCCGGCTGATTTACCTGACCGATGGCGTGTTCCAGCGCTGGCTGCAGGACGATCCCGAGCTGAAAGACGTCGGCGCGGTCGTTTTCGACGAATTCCACGAGCGTCGGCTTGCCGTCGATGTCGCCCTTGGACGCTGCCTCGACCTTCAGGAAGCCGCCCGCCCGGACCTGCGTGTGCTGGTGATGTCCGCCACCCTCGAAACCCGCGGCCTAGCCGACTATCTCGCTCCAGCCCAAATGCTTGAGGCTGGCGGTCGCACCTTCCCCATCGAAATCGCCTACCGCCCGGAGCGCCCGAAAGTCAACGACCGGCGCGGCGGCCCGCCGCAGGAAACGCCGGTCTGGGAGCGCATCGCCGCGGTCTGCAAGGAGGCCCTCGCCCTGCCGGATGCCGGCGACGTGCTGTGCTTCCTGCCCGGCATGCACGAGATCCGGAAGACGGTCGAAGCCCTCGAAAACTCGTCCTTCGCCCGCGGCCACGACATTTTCCCGCTGCACGGCGGGCTGCCCCCGGCGGCGCAAGAGGCGGCAGTTTCGCCAGGGAAGCGGCCGAAAATCATCGTTTCCACGAATGTCGCCGAAACCTCGCTGACCATCGAGGGCGTGCGGACGGTCATCGATGCCGGTTTCGCCCGCGAGGCGAGCTTTGACCCGCGCCGGGGCATCGACACGCTGCTGGTGCGGAAAATCTCCCGCGCCTCGGCCGAGCAGCGCGCCGGTCGTGCCGGCCGCACCGGGCCGGGCCGCGCCTTCCGGCTGTGGAGCGAAAGCGAGCACGCCCGGCGCGAGGCCTTCGACGCCCCGGAAGTCCGGCGGGTGGATTTGGCGGAAACGGTGCTTCTCTTGAAAGCCGCCGGGGTCCGCGAAGTGCGCGAATTCCGCTGGCTGGATGCTCCGCTGGAGGAAAGCCTGCAGCGCGCGGAATCCCTGCTGCACGACTTGGGGGCGACCGATGCCCACGGTGAGCTGACCGATGAAGGCCGGGCCATGGCCGCGCTGCCGCTGGAGCCGCGCTATTCGCGGCTGATGCTCGCGGGCGTCGAGCAAGGCTGCGTCGCCGAAATGGCGTTCATCGCCGCGGCGGTGCAGGGCGAAGGGATCTTCGTCAACAAGCGCGGCGGGATCGGTCGTAAGGACTTCGTGTTCAAAGACGATGCCAGCGATTTCGAAGCGGAATGGCGGGCCTTCGATTCCGCCGCGGGCATGGAGTTTCACCCTCAGCGTTGTGCTCCGCTCGGAATTCATGGCCGCGGTGCCCGCGAGGTGGCGCAGGGCTTCGATCGCCTGCGGAAGCTCGCCCTCCAACGCGGCTGGCCGTGGGAAGGAGTCGATTTCGCGAAACGGCGCGAGGCCGTGGGCCGCGCCATGCTGGCGTCGTTCAGCGACCGGCTGGCCGTGCGCTTCGGCGAGGCCACGCTCGCCTGCCGGGTGGTCCACAAGCGCAAGGGCAAGCTCGACGACGACAGCGCCGCGAAGAACGCCGCCGCTTTCGTCGCCGCGGAAATCACCGAAGTCGAGGGGCGCGACGTCACCGTCCAGCTCCGCCGGGCCACGGCCGTCGATCCAGCGTGGCTGAAGGAGCTCTTTCCCGAGGATTTCACCCACAGCGATGGCGCGGCCTACGATGAACCTCGTAGAAGGGTCGTCTCGCGGAAGGAGACCCGTTTCCGCGACTTGGTGCTGGAGTCGAAGGAAAGCGACCACGGCATCAACCTGGACGCCGCCGCGGAGATCCTCGCGGAACGCGTGCTCTCCGGCGAACTGGTGCTGAAGCACTGGGATGCCGCCGTGGACCAGTGGTGCACGCGGCTCGATTGCCTCGGCAGGTGGATGCCTGACCTGGAGTTGCCCGGTTGGTCCGACGACGACCGTGCCGCCGCGGTCGCGCAGATCTGTCACGGAGCCGTCAGCTACAAGGACATCAAGGAGCGCGAGGTCTGGCCCGTGCTGCGCGAATGGCTCAGCGCCCCGCAACGCGCGGCGCTGGACTCGTATGCTCCGGAGCGCATCTCGTTGGCGAATGGCCAGAGCGCCAAAATCACCTACGAGCCCGGCAAGGACCCATGGATCGCCCTGCGGGTGCGCGATCTCTTCGGCGTGTGGCAGACGCCCACCATCGCCGGCGGGCGCGTGCCGCTGCTCGTCCACATCTGTGCGCCGAACCACAGGCCGTGGCAGATGACCAAGGACCTCGCCAGTTTCTGGGCCGGCGGCTACACCCAGATGAAGAAGGATCTCGCCGGACGTTATCCGAAACATCCTTGGCCCGACGATCCGAAGGCATGGCTTGCCGCGGGCGGCCAGAAACGCTGAAATCTAACAAGCCGTGTGGAAAGTCGTCCTGCTTCTCTCCCTGATCCCGCTGGCCGGCGCCTGGCTGGGGCGGCACTGGTTCTGGACCCGCGTGCGGATGGAGGGGCTACGACGGGACTGTGGCACCAGCGTGCGGGAACTCCGGGAGCGACTCGGCGTTCCTGCCGGCCGCCGGGGAAATGAGACCCACGCCGCGGCCTTGGGCAACGCACTCCGGGAGTGCGGGCTGGCGCTGTTAGAGAATGAGGGCGACAGGCTTGCCAAGGTGAGGACGAACGGTGCCTTTCTCACCAAGGCATTGCCAGCACTGGTCATGTTGATCGCGGTATTCGCCATCTTATCGAAGCGCGTGCCCGCCGGCTGGGCCGTGAGCGGGGCGGTCGGCACGGTGGCATTCTGGACGCTGCTGCGCCTGTCCGGCATGGCCATCGAATGGCGCGCCGTGGCGAAAGGAGTCGAAGCCTTGAGAAGCAGCCGTGCCCTGAAGCGGGTGGCCGACGAGGAAGAGGTCATCCGCTGTGCCAAGGCCAGCGTGTGGAGCACGGTGTGGCCGTTTTGATTCACGGAGTTCCCTCGCCACCGGCGGAAGCGATGCCCGATGACACGTTCCTCTCCCGCCAGCTCCAAGTTCCGTCGGCGAAGAGCTCCAGCACGGCGTCGTAGCCGCTGTCGGAAGTCTTGCCGTTGCCGATGACGATGGCGGCCGCCCCATGGCGGGCGACGACCTGGCGGACCGCCACGAACGCGGCGTCGTCCAGCGCGGAGTCGAGATGATCCAGGAAGATGAAGTCCGGCTTCGCCATCAGGGCGCGGGCGACCGCCAGAAGCTGGCCATCGGCAAGACCGAGCTCGTCGTCCCACTGGCGCGAACTATCGAAGTCCCGCTCGCGCTCGCCCGGCACCTGGAGACCGAGTTCATTGAGGATCGACAGGATGGCTTGGTCGGTGGCGGGCGGACCGTCCGGTGGCGTGAGCAGCTCGCGTAGCGAACCGGGAGGCAAGTACGGCTGTTCTAGTACGAAGGCGATCTTCGACGGCGGCGGCCGCAGGATGCTGCCGCTGCCGGACTCGTGCAGACCGGCGGTGGCATGGAACAGCGCCGACTTGGCCGCCGAACCCGGACCGGTGACCAGCACGCTGCACCGGGGCGCGAAGGTGGCTTCCAGGTCACGTAGCAACAAGCGCTCGTCCTTTTGCGACGAGCGAAGGCACAGCTTCGAATAGACGATCCGGTCGGCATCCATCCGGCAATCGAGGCAGGACCTCGAATCGCGCACCACGGCGTGCTCGGAGGCATCGACCAGTTCGCTGAGGCGGGTGATGACGGACGCGTAGGACGAGATCGACTGGAACTGGGTGACCACCAGCGAGAACGCCCCGACCAGCGTGGCGAAGGCCATTGTCGATTGGCCGATCACTCCGAACTCGACGCCGCCGGCCATGAACATCGGCGCGACGAACAGCGCCGGAATCAACTGGATCATGTAGTTGTAGGCGCCGGTGAAGAAATTCAAGTTGCGGTTCACCGCGATGATCTTGCGGAAATTCCCGACGAGCTGGCCGATGCGCGCCATCAACCGTTCCTTCATCCGCGCCTCGTCGCGGGTGAAGGCGAGGCCCTCGGCATTGTGATGGATGTAGATCAGCTCGGAGCGGAAATCGGCCTCGCGGTCGGCCTGCTGGTAGTTCAAGCGCATCAAGGGACGTCCGAGCAGGATGGTCAGCCCGGAGCCGGCCGCGGCGTAGAGCACCGCCACCGCGAACAAAACCGGGCTGATCGACCACAGCACGCCCGAGAACGAGATCGCGGTGAAGGTTCCATTCAGGATCATCAACAGGAACGACAGCGACGTCATGGTCAGCGCGCGGACATCCTCGGTGATGCGCTGGTCGGGGTTGGTGATCGAGCCGGTCTCCTTGAGGTGAAGATAGACGCGGCGGCCGAGGTAACCGGTCACCACGCGCTGGGTCTGCCACTCGCGCCACAGCAGGGCCAGCCGCTCCTCGCAAAAGCGGAAGAATACCGACACCACCGTGGATCCGGCGAAGACGGCCACATAGAGCCAGGCGTAGCGGAGAAACCCGTGGTGGTCGCGCTTCTCGATGGACGAGAAGAAGTCGCGTCCGACGTAGCTGTTGAGCACGTTCATGCCGTTGATCGCGAGCATCAGGATCAGCAGCGAGACCAGCAGCAGCCAAGCCTTGGCCCGTGCCCTCTTGGAGCGGAGGAATGCCCACACGACGCGGCCGAGGCGACGCAGGATCTCACTGGTGACGGCGGCTTTCTTCTCGGACATGGCTTGGGTTCCGGCCGGCCGGTCCAATCTAACCGATCCCGCTGCTGTTCACCACGGAATTAAAGCCATGAACGATTGAATCTGAAAGCGCGATCTCCGAATCGCCAGTGCGGAAGCCGATCCGAACCGCGACCGGCCCTGCCCTCCGTCTTCCCCGCCCCTAAAGACCCTGCTTCGCCGAGGAGATCGCACTAGACGACCAACCGCCGCCGAGGGCGCGATAGAGGCCGACGACCGCGAGATACTCGTTGAGCCGGATCCGCGCCAGTTGGAGCTCCGTCGGGAAAAGCTCGAGCTGGGAGTCGAGGATCTCGAAGTAGTTCGCCCGGCCCGCGCTGTAGCGCTCGGTGGAGACGCCCACGGCATCGCTGAGTGACGCGACGGCCTTCTCTTGCTCGGTGCGGGCGGAGGCGAACTTCTGCCGCGCGATTAAGGCATTCGAGACTTCACCGAGGGCGACCAGCACGGACTTCTCGTGCTGGAGCTTCGCCTCGTCAAAGGCGGCGCGAGCTTGGGCCTCTTGGGCACGCAAACGCCCCCCATTGAAGATCGGTCCTGAAATGTTCGAAGCGATCGACCACGCGTTGCCAACGCCATCAGTTAGATCAGAAAGGTCCGGGCTGACGCGGCCGGCAAAAGCCGTGAGGCCGATGCGCGGGTAGTAGTTGGCAATGGCCGCGCCGACCTCGGCATTGGCCGCGCGGAGAAGCTGCTCGGACTGGCGGATGTCAGGCCGGCGGCGGATCATCTCCGCCGGCAGGCCGGGCGGCACGCTCTGCTCGATCGCGCGGGCGTCGAGCGAACCGCGCGACATGATCGGCCCCGGAGCGCGTCCGGTGAGAATCGAAATCTGGTTCTCCTTCTGCGCGATGAGCCGCTCGATGTCCGGAATGAGCGCCGCCGCCTGCGCGGTGGCGGCGGTGGCACGCGAGGTCTCGATCTTGGAAGCGATTCCCCCTTCGAGCCGGCTATAGAAAAGGTCGAAGCTCTGTTGAAACGAATCGCGCGAGCGGATGGAGATTTCCCTCTCCATATCGAGTTCCAGCAACTCGAAGTAGGCCTGTGCGACATCGCCGATCAACGAGACGATGACTCCGCGACGGGCTTCATCGGTGGCGAGGTAGCGGGCAAGGTCCGCCTCGCTGAGGCGGCGGATCCGCCCCCAGAAGTCCACCTCCCAAACCACCGAGAGCAATGCCGCCGCGTCGTCGGTCGTTCGTCCGCCGGTGAACGACGCACTGCCGCCCGCCTGATTTCTGCCACGGCTGGCGCTGCCACCGTAGTCAACGCTCGGCAAGGAGAGCGACCGGGTTTGGAGTGCGACCTGGCGGGCCTGTTCGACGCGGGTGACGGCGATGCGCAGGTCGTGGTTGTTCGACAACGCTTCGTTGATAAGCGACTGGAGCTTGGGGTCGCGATAGACTTTCCACCACGGCAAGTCGGCGATCGATTGCGGGCTCGCGTTGCGGTCGAAGCGAAAGGCAACGGGCACGCTGACGTCAGGCGACTGGAAGTCCGGACCCATGTTGCAGCCGGCGAGCAGCAACGCGGCGAACAAGCCGAACTGGCGCAGGTCACGCATGGGCTGGCGGCGGAGTGGCGGGTTCATCAGAAACGGGCTTCTTTCTGCCGCCGATCCGCTCGACCATGTAGTAGAGCACGGGGATCAGGAAGATCGCGAGGAAGCTGGCGAAGATCATGCCGCCGATGATGACGAAGCCCATGACCTGACGCGACAGGGCGCCGGCTCCGCTGGCGGTCGCGAGCGGGACACAGCCGAGCATGAAGGCGAAGCTGGTCATCAGGATCGGTCGCAAGCGCAGCTTCGCGCCTTCAAGCGCGGCATCGATCAGCGCCATGCCTTCCTCGTGTTTCATCTTGGCGAACTCGACGATGAGGATGGCATTCTTGGCCGACAGACCGATGAGCACGACGAGTCCGATCTGGGCGTAGATGTTGTTCTCGTACTTGCCGACGAGGAGCGCGGCGAAGGCACCGCAGACGGCAACGGGCACGCTGAGAAGCACGCTGAAGGGCAGCGTCCAGCTTTCATACTGGGCTGCCAGAATGAGGAAGACGAAGAGCAGCGACATCGCGAAGATCACTGCCGACGACACGCCTTCTTGCGCACGTTTCTCCTGATAGCTCATGCCGAGGTAGCCGAAGCCGAGGTCGGTTGACATCGTTTGCGCGAAGACTTCTTCCATGGCTTTCATGGCCTGCCCGGATGAGTAACCCGGGGCGGGTGTGGCATTGATCTGGGCGCTGCGGTAGAGGTTGTAGCGCATGGTGAACTCGGGCCCGCTGATCGACTTCGAATTGGTGAGCGCGCTGAGCGGGACCATCCCCCCCTCCTTGTTCTTCACGAAGAACTGCCCGACCTGATCGACATTCGTGCGGTAATCACCGTCGGCCTGGACGAAGACCTGCCACTGGCGGCCGAAGCGGTTGAAGTAGTTCACGAAGTAGCCGCCCATGAAGGTCTGGAGCGTCTTGTAAACATCCGCCAGATCGACGCTTTGCTTCAACACCTTCTCGCGGTCCACATTGAGGAAGACCTGGGGAACGGAAGGCGAGAACATCGGGGTGACACCGGCGAGCTCCTTTCGCTCGCGGGCGGCCGCCGTGAACTTCATCACATTCTCCGCGAGAAACTGAACGTCCTTGCCCGAGCGATCTTGCAGCAGGAAGGTCACGCCACCGCTGGTGCCAATGCCGGGAATCGCCGGCGGCGAGAAGGCGAAAGCACGCGCCGCGGAGATCTTCGCGAACTCGGCGTTCACGTGCTTGAGGATGGCATCGTACTGCTCCTCGGGCGCCTTGCGATGGCCCCATTCCTTGAGGGAGATGAAGAAGATGCCGCTGTAGCTGGTGTTGACGCCGGTGAGGAAGTTGTAGCCGGTGACCGTGCTGTAATATTCGACTCCCGGCGTATCCTTCAGGATCTGCTCGCACTGCTTCATCACCTCGTCGGTGCGCTGCATGGAGGCAGCGTCGGGAAGGATGATCTGGGCGAAGAAGTAGCCTTGGTCTTCCTCGGGCAGGAAGCTGCCAGGCACGGCCTTGCCGAGTCTCGCGGTCGCAAAGACGAAGCCACCGAGGACGATCAGCGCGATGATCCACTTCCGGACGAGGAAATTGCACCCCGTGACGAAGCCGTTGGTCGCCACGCCGAAGACGCGGTTGAACAAGTCGAAGAACTTCTGCAGCGGTCCCCCGCTCTTCTTCTTCGGCCTCAACAGCATGGCCGCGAGCGCCGGCGATAGCGTCAACGCGTTGAACGCCGATATGAGCATCGAAATCGCGATGGTCACCGCGAACTGCTGGTAAAGCCGGCCGGTGATACCGGGAATGAAGGCTGTCGGAACGAACACCGCCGCAAGGATCAGCGCGATCGCGACGACCGGACCGCTGACTTCCTGCATCGCCTTGCGGGTCGCCTCTTTCGGGGACAGGCCGTGCTCGATGTGGTGCTCCACCGCCTCCACCACGATGATGGCATCATCGACCACGAGGCCGATCGCCAGCACCAGTCCGAAGAGCGAAAGCGTGTTCACCGTGAAACCGAAGGCCGGGAACAGCACGAAGGTACTGATCAGCGAGACGGGCGCGGCGAGCAGCGGGATCAGTGTCGCGCGCCAGCCTTGAAGGAAAATGAAAACGACCAGAATGACGAGCACCAGCGCCTCGATCAGCGTGTGCTGGATCTCCACCATGCCCTCGGTGACCGCGAGGGTGGTGTCGAGACAGGTGACGTAGTCGAGGTCTTCCGGAAATTTCTCCGAAAGCCGCTTCATCGTTTCCTTCGCGCCATCGGCGGCGGCGATGGCGTTCGACCCGGGAAGTTGATAGAGCGCGACGAGTGCGGCAGGCTTGCCATTGAGGCGGCCATTGATCGCGTAGTTCTGCGCGCCGAGTTCGATCCGCGCGACGTCCTTCACCCGCAGCATCGAGCCATCCGCATTCGCGCGCACGATGATGTCGCCGAACTCCTCCGGCGTCTCCAAGCGACCTTGGGCGCGCACCGCGTAGCTGAATTCCTGTCCCTTCGGGATGGGTTCACCGCCGATCGTGCCGGCGGGGTTCACCGCGTTCTGGGTCTGCACCGCGTTCAGGATCTCGGGAATGGTGACCCCCAGCTTGGCGAGTTGGTCCGGCTTGACCCAGATGCGCATGGCATACTGGCCAGCGCCGAAGACGGTCACGCTCGCGATCCCCTTCACGCGGGTGAACTCGTCGTTCAGGTTGATGTTCGCGTAGTTCGCCAGGAAGACGCTGTCGTAGGTCCCGTTCGGCGAGAAGAGCGCGAACATGATCAGCGGCGACGAGGTGGACTTCTGCACCGTCACGCCGAACTTGGTCACGTCCTGCGGGAGCTGCGACGACGCCTGGTTCGAACGCATCTGCGAGAGGATCTGGTCCTCATTGACGTCGGTGCCGACCTCGAAGTTGACCGTCAGCTTGAGCGTGCCGTCGTTGCCGTTGACGGACTGCATGTAGTTCATGTTGTCCACGCCGCTCATCTGCTGCTCGATGGGCGTGGCCACCGATTGCTCGACCGTCAAGGCGTCGGCACCGGTGTAGGTGGTCTTCACTTGGATTTCCGGCGGCACGATGTCCGGGAACTGGGCAACCGGCAGGCGGAAGTAGGTGATGATCCCGATGATCGTCATCAGGATGGAGATGACCATCGCGACGATCGGGCGATTGATGAAGAAGGAGGCCATGCGCGCTTATTTCCCCTCGGGTTTGGGCTGGTCTCCGGCAGACGGTGGCGTCCACGGGCTGGCCTGCACCGGCATGCCGCCGCGCACCTTCGTGGCACCTTCCACGATCACGACCTCGCCAGCCTTCAGGCCGGACTCGATGACCCAGTCGCTGCCCTCGCGCTGCCCCATCTTCACTGGCCGGATCTCGGCCTTGCCGTCCGTGACCAGAGCGAGCTGATAGGAGCCTTGGACCTCGGTCACCGCGCGCTGCGGGACGAGCACGGCATCGAGGGTGCCGATCACGGCATTGACACGGGCAAACTGGCCGGGACGCAGGAGATTGCCGGGATTGGGAAAATGAGCGGTGATCTCAAACGTGCCCGTCTGGTTGTTCACCTCGCGGCTGATGCTGACCAGCTTGCCCGGCTGCGGATGGCGGTGGCCATCGGCAAGAATCAGGCCAACTTTCACGTCCGGCACGTCGGTCGGCGGCTCGCCGGCTTCCTCGCGCTTGCGCTTGGCCACCAGGTACTCCTGCTCGCTGACTTGGAAGCTGACCTTAATCGGATCGACGGTGGAAACGGTCGCCAAGGGTTTCGAATCGAGTGGCCCGACCAAGTCGCCGATCTCGCGATTGGCGAAGCCCGCTACCCCATCGATCTCGCTGACGATCGTCGTGAAGCCGAGGTTCAGCTTCGCCTGCTCGATCACCGCCTGAGCCGCTGCGACCTTGGCACTGGCTGCCTCTTGAGCTTGGATCGCGTGCTCGAGTTCTTCACGGCTGATCGCCTGCTTCTCCGCCAGCGGTCGATAACGTGCCACGTCCTGTTCGGCTTTGGTCCGTTGGGCAATCGCCATGAGGTGGTCCGCCTCCGCCTGCCGCAACTCGGCCTCGAACGGGCGGGCGTCGATGGTGAAAAGGACATCTCCCTTCTTCACCGTCTTGCCCTCCTCGTAGCCGCGCGACAGCAAGTATCCGGAGACCCGCGGCCGCACATCGACGTTCTTCGAGCCGTCGAGCGCGCCGGTCCAAGTGCGGACGATGTCCACGCTACGGCTGGTTGCCGGGGCTGTTAGAACGGCCGGGGGCGGCGGCGGCGCGGCTTCCGCATCCTCCTTTTTGCATGCGGCAAAGAGCATCGCCGCGGCGAGAAGCAGGAGGCTTCCGGGAAAACGGAGGCGATTGGAGGCGGGGCAATCCATCGGAGTGAAAGGTTGGGTCAGTCGTTCATCAGGTCCTCGCGGATCCGGAGGAGCTCGGCGCGGCGCTCATCGCCGATGTCAGGGAATTCGAGCTTGAGACGCCCCATCACGGCGCAGATCGCTTCCGAGATCGCGAGCCGCGCGAACCACTTGTTATCGGAGGGAATCACGAACCACGGGGCATGCTCGGTGCTGGTGTGATTCAGCATGTCCTCGAAGGCCTGCTGGTAGTCGTCCCACAGGGCGCGCTCCTTGAAGTCCGCCACGGAGAACTTCCAGTTCTTCTCCGGCTCGTCGATGCGGGCAAGGAAGCGCTTCTTCTGTTCCTTCCTCGACAGGTTGAGAAAGAACTTGATCGGGATGATGCCATTGCTGGTGAGATACTTCTCGAAGCGGTTGATCTCCTTGTAGCGGCGCTCCCAGAATACCTTGCCACCGGGCTTTCCGGGCAGGTTTTGCTTGGCGAGGAACTCAGGGTGCACCTTCACCGCGAGCACCTCCTCGTAGTAGGAGCGATTGAAGATCCCGATCATCCCGCGGGCCGGCAGCATCTTTGCTGCACGCCACATGTAGTCGTGGTCGAGATCCTCGGAGGACGGTGCCTTGAAGCTGGTGACATGGCATCCCTGGGGATTCACGCCGGACATCACATGGCGGATCGCGCCGTCCTTCCCGGCGGCATCGATCGCCTGGAAGATGATGAGGATGCCGTAGATGTCCTGCGCATAGAGCTTCTCCTGGAACTCGGCGAGACGCTGTACATTCGAGGCCACCCGCTCCAGCGCTCCGGCCTTGTCGTCATAGCCGCCGGTGAAATCGGGATCGTAGTCCTTCTTCAATGACACCTTCGTGTCGGGTGGGACGAGGATGTCGCGGAGCTTGAACTCCACGGTGTCCTTGTCACCCACTTCGATGCAAATCTTCCGGTCGGGATCCAAGTTGTATTTCATGGGACATGGGGCGGTTCAGGATTCCTCAATGGCTTTCTGCATTTCCTCGTCCGGCGGAGCGTCCTCGCGCACGTTGGCGGGCTTGTCGCGGATCACCTCCACCTTGCTGGTGAGGCTCTCCATCAGCTCCATCACCTCGGCCAGGGTGCCGAAGAGGAATTCCTTCCGGCGCTCCGGCACGGGCATGCGGATGAACCAGTGCGTGCCCAACCACGCGCCGGACCGGCCGAGGATGTAGTCGCCCGCGCGCATCGTCGGATCCCCCGGCTCGTAGCCATGCTGCATGATCACGTAGGGACCGTTGGTGTCGCGATTCAAGAACTCCGACGCCGCCTTGAGCTTCGCCAGACTAACGAGGCGGCAGGCGCTGAAATGATTCGAAAGCCGGCTGGCGAGGCTCATGGCGACAGTAGGGGTTGTTCTATTCGCTCTTCTTCGCTTCAGGATCGTTCTCCTGAAGCCACTTCTCGCGTGCGGCCAGGTTCTCCTTCACCGCGTGGATCTTCTCCCGCTCGGCAGCCGCGGAGTGATAGAGGCGGACGGTCTTGGCGAAGTCCTCGGCGATGTCCTTCCTTGCATCTTGGAAGAGCCGCCTCAGATCGTCCGCTTCCCCCTTGGAGGCGGTGTTCTCGGCGGCGGTGGACGGAGCGGCGACCGTCAGGAGCTGGGACTTGCGGACATCGACCAGCATGCTCACTTGGCCGAGCTCTTGCTCGAAGAGCTCCTTCTCCGTTTCGTTGAGCTTTCCGCCGGCAAGCTGGGCCTTGAGAGAGTCGCGGCGGCGCTCGAGTTCGGCGATCGCCTTCTGCAGCGCCTCCTGCGCTTCGCGGCGTGTCTTCTCCGATTCCACCCGGTCGCGGCGATTCTGGCGCCATTCTTCACTGATCCGGCTGTTCTCGTAATAGATGCCATTGTACTCGTAGCTGCTGTCCTGCTCGTACTTGGAGACATCCTCGCCGCCGGGCATCGACTTCACCAGTTCCACGATCTGGCCCACGCGCTTCTCGGCGAGCTTGTCGATGTTTTCCATGTCCTTCATCAGCGCCTCGACCGGCGCCGAGTTGTCACCACGGATCTTCTGGACGATGGCGTTCCGCTCGCGCTTATAGACCTCGAGCATCTTCTTGAGACCGGCGATCGCCTCGCCCTTGATGTCGGAAACTCGGCGCTTGGACGACTGCGAGTCCTTCAAGCTCGTGAGCATGTCCACGATGCGGCCGATTTTCTTGTCGGTCGCCTCGCCACGCTCGCGGATCTCGGCGGCCACTTCGGCCAACCGTTCCTCGCGCATCGCGAGGTGCTGCTTCAGGGTGACGACCGATTGACGGCGGGCTTCCAAGTCGGTGGTTTCGGCTTCCTGCGCCACGGCAAGTCCCGCGGCCACGAAGCAAAAGAAGAGGGTTCGTTTCATGGGTTCGTTCGATGGTTAGAAGGGATTCAGCGTCACGGTGGACGCGCGCTTGACGGTCGATCCCGGAGGCGCATGAAGGAACTCGGATCCCTTCTTCGCCCAGATCTCTATGTTCTCCTCGGCGCCGCCGTACCATTGGTAGCTCCGCATGTTGATCGGCGAGAGCGGGTCGCTGCGGCGGTCGGAGAAAGTCGCCACGGTGCCGCCGCTGTCCCGCACACGGCCGGAGATGGCGATGCTGCCGCTGCCCGCGGCGCTGAGCAGGCCGGCACCCGGCACCACGAAACCCGCCGCCGTTGCACCGGCGTTCCAATAGGCCTTCGACGGCACCAGTTCGGTGATCGCCGTCTCAATCGTCAGGATCTTCGGCCCCGGCTGTGAGGCGATGCTCAGGCGGTTGCCCGGATAAGCGAGGATCTCGCGCTTGAGGGAGCTCTCGAGCTTCTTTCCGAGCTTCCGTGCGTCCTTTGCCAGCACGTCGGACTTCATCCGGGAGTTCTGGCTTTGCCACCAATCCTGCTTCGCCAGGCGCGACGTATCGACCGGCGCGACATAGACGGAGGAGTACTTCTGTTGGACGTCGGTCTTCTGGAACTCCGGCGTGGCCGAGGTTTTCTCGAGGAAGGCCCCGCGCCCGCTGCCGCCGGAATTGGCGCAGGAGGCGAGCAGGCCGAAGGAGGCACAGGTACCGGCAATCAGCGTGCCGCGAACAATGGATCGGTTCAGGATCATGATCTGGTCGATTGTCATTGGAGAAAGTCTCCGTCGTTCACGCTGCCAAAGCCCGCAGCGCGGGGCCATTGCACCTTGGTGCAATGAGGCCCGCGGGAATGGACGCATCCGTCAACGCCCGGGATGGATGCGGGTGATCTTGGAGCCCTGCAGGCCGAGACCGCCCATCAGGCCGGCTTGGTTGAAGAAGAATGCGTAGGTGCCCTTGTCGACGGTCGTGGTGGACAGTGAACTGGCGACTCCCTTGTCCACGATGGTCAGGCTCGGGCTGCTCCCGACTTCCCACCCGCCGGCGCGGTTGATGTTCGCGAAGGCCTCGCGGTCCATCAGGAACAAGGCGTAGCCGTACTTCTGCACGCCCGCCTGCAAGCCGTAGGAAAGGCCGCCGGTCTGGTAATAGTCCTGAATGCTACCGTCCGGACGAATCAGTGCGCCGTTTCCGCCCATGCCGCCGACAATGAAGCCGCCCTTGGCAATGTGCGGGAAGACGAGGATGCCCTTGGCCCTTGCCCCGAGCTGGCGAGCCTTCGGATTGGAGGCGTAGAGATCCCTCAAGGCGGCGCGCGAATCGGCCGAGATCTGCGAAGCGCTGGCGCCCGAGGAGGTCGGCCCGGTGGCGCACTGGCTCAACATCATGCTGGCTAGAATAAGACCGGCGGCGGCCTTCAACGAATGGAGGATGCGTTTCATGGTTTCAGTTCGATTGGGGTTGGAAAAGCGTGGGGCGGCGTGTCGATCAGAGTCCGCGGTGGAGCAGCAGAATGCGGCGGACCTCGGCGATGGCCTCCTCGTTCTGGTGGGCGCTGTGACCGGATGGGACGATCCTTTCAGACACCGCGTCGTCCATGTGGGAACTCCAGTAGGGAACGACGCCATCGCTGGAGTTGGGGCTGTTTCCTTTCCCTCGGTCGCCGATGATGGTGTGGTAGGGAATGCCGGGCGTGATCGGGATGCGGTTGATCGCCTTCACGAAGCGGTTGTTCGGCGTGAGGGTATCGACACTGCTGGGGATGCGCTTCAATCTCAGCTCGCCCTCCTCGAAGGTGGTCGCTTGAAGCGCCTCGGTCCCTGCTTTCAACAGCGTCACCGGCGAGCGGATGATCCCGGATGCCCAACGGACCAAGCGACGACCGGCGAGATTGCTGCCCTTGAGGGGAGCGGCGACGAAGATGACCCGGCCAACTTCCTTGCGGTGTTTGAATATGAGCGCGTCACTGAACAGCCGCCGGCTTTGATCCGACAGATGGGTTTCTTCCGGAGACTTCTTGAAGAGATCCTCCCACAACCGATTTCCAGAATCAGTGATCAACAGGCGGCCGATGCAGCCTCCCATGCTGTGGCCGATCACGACCATCTTCTTCTTGATTGGGTAGCGTTGTTGGATCGCGTCCAGTTCCTTGCGAAGCAGCGCGGCGGAGTGGGGATAGGGGTAGCCGCTGGGGTAGCTGTAGAACCAGAACTGGAAATTCTTCCGGATCTGCGGGTCACCGCGGAGGGTGTTGATCAGCGGCGTCCAGGTCGCCTGCGAGTCCATCAGACCGTGGATGACGAGCACCACCATCTTATCGGGGTCGTAGGGCTGGAGCCTCGCGATGCGGGCGGTCTCGGCATACTTCGCCGGATTGAGCATCCGCATGATCTCGAACTTCCTCGCCTGGGTGCTGGCGAGCATCACCGCCAATGGCACGGTAAAGTCCGCCGCCAAGGCGTGGGTGTGTCCCGCGAAAGTCACCTCTTCCACCGCCAGCGGATCTTCGAAGGAAACGATGGCGCGCTTGCCTTCGAAGCGGACGACCGCGGTCACCCCGTAGTAGATGCGCGGGATGGTGAAGTCCTGCTTCATCCGCTCGTTCATCCCCTTCCCTTTCGCGACCAAGGGCGCACCGATGCCCGCGCGCTTGGTACGATGCTTCACGTAGCTTCCCTTCAGATCAATGCGGTCGGCGGGAGTGAATTCGAAGAGCCGGGGATCCCAACCGGGCCGGGGGTCGTGACGGTGGGTCAGCACGATCTCGCCTTCGGGCGATGGCACGGCAAGCGGGCTCGTCCACGGATCGAGCGACGCCCGCTTGAGCACGCCGAAGACCCGCGAAATGGCGTAGTTGTAGGTGGTCTCCGCCTCGGTGTCACCGGGTGCTTTCTCCAGATGCTCCGCCGCATGGCGGGCGGCCACCAGCAGCTCGCCGATCGCCGCGGACGGATCCCTTTTCCCGGTCTTGAGCGCCACGGCGATCTTCCGCTCCGCCTCGACCAATGGGGTCGCGTTCGAACGAATCGGAAGCAACTTCGGCTCCCGCTCCGACACCGCGGCATAACCCGTGCAGCCGGAATTGAGCAGCGGTAGCGAGGCAAGCAACAGGTGCGCGCAGGCAAGAGAGGCAACGACGAGGCGTCCTTTCATGGGAGAGGCTTCCAAGAGGTAGAGCGGGTTCCAATGGCATCGCCGATGGCGGCGAGCAGCGCCGATTCATCGACCGGCTTGTTGAGGTAACAGGCGGCTCCCATGGTCATCACGCGCGCGGCGGTATCGGGTTCACCGTGGCCGGTGATGACGATCACCGGCGTGGTAAGACCCCGGCTGGCCAAGGCTTCCAGCACGTCGAAGCCGTTCGTTGACTCCATGTGGAGATCGAGCAACAGGCAATCCATCGGCTGCGCGGTCAGCGCGGCGACCACGTCCTCGCCACGCTCGAAGGTGACCACCGCGAACCCGTGGGCCACCAGCAGTCGGCGCAAGGCCTTGCGCAACTTCGGCTCGTCATCGAGGACCGCGATCACCGGGAGGTGGTTCACCCTGCCATCCCACCGCAATCCCGCCCGCGCCGCCATTGCACCATGGTTCAACCACTTCAATACCCCGCCCCCATCGGCCCTGCCAGGCGATGCCAAAGGCATTCAAGTCGCGCTCCATCGCCGCGTCGTAGCCTTGCAGGGCATAAAGCTTCACCGGCTGGCGACGGCCAACACCAGCGGTTGCAGGCAGTACTTCATCCCGCCTTGCAGACGGCCATCTTCTTCACCGCGCCGATACGGTCGGCCGCACGCACCAGATCCGCCAAGGACTCCGCGCCCATCTTCTCCATCACCCGGCCGCGGTGGACCTTCACGGTCTGCTCGCAGGTGCCGAGTTCGGCGGCGATGATCTTGTTCGGTTTGCCGGCGACCACGCCTTCCATGACCTCGCGCTCGCGCGGCGTGAGCCGGCTGAAGCGGGCGGCAGCCCGGGCGGTATCCTCCCGCTCGCTCCTGTCGGCGGCAGATTCGGCGAGCGCCGCGCCCACCGCGCGCAGAAGTTCGGATTCGTCCACCGGCTTGGTGAGGAAGTCGACCGCTCCCGCCTTCACCGCGCGCACCGACATCGGGATGTCCCCGAAACCCGTGAGAAATACGATGGGCACCGTAGCTCCGGAGCGGACCAGCCGGCGCTGGAGCTCGAGGCCATCGAGATCCGGCATCGAAACGTCCAACAGCAGGCACTCGATTTCCTGCGCGTGGCAAGCGGCGAGGAACTCGGAGGCACTGGCAAAGGCCCGCACCTCGTATCCTTCCGCCCGCAGGAGCCGGGAGATGGCCTTGCGCAGGCCGGCATCGTCATCGACGAGATGGATCGTGGCTCCGTTCATGGCGACATGGATGAGTCTGGTTCTTGGAATGCCCGGTCACGGGGGATCAATAGCGCCCGTGGTAGTAACGTCCCGGGTAGGCGCCATACCAGCGGTAGGCCATCGCCTGGTTCATCTGCGCGGCTTCGTACTGGTCGCGGGCGATGCGGCGCTCGATCGCGAGTTGCTGGTATTTCTGGTACTCCGCCTCACCGCCCACGTAAGCCACGCCTTCCTTCTCGTTCTTGTAGGCGTAGAAGACCTTCCCCTGATGGGTTCCGCGCTGGACCTTGTAGGGCGGAAGCTCGGCGTAGATCGCCTTCTGGGCAGCGGTCTCCGGCGTGCGAACGCGGAAGCCCGCGGCGGACAGCAGCGGCTCGGTGCTGGAGGCGCTCATCGAGGCACACCCGGTCATCAAGGCGGTGGCCGGGAGCAGCCCGGCGAGAAAGATTCGGAGCAAGCTTTTCATCTGGAGGTGGAAGAACGCGGGCCGGGGCGGCGGCATGAGCGCCCCGGCCCGGAGAGAGCCTCTCAGTCCTTGTTGAAGGTGAGACCCGGATCACCGGTCGGACCGCCGACGAGCACGAACTTCATCGACTTCTCGTCCTCCAAGGAAACGGCAGAGACCATCTGCGCGCCCTCGGCATTCATGACCAGAAGGCCCTTGTCATTGAGACCCCAAGTGCCCTTCAGCTCGGAGGTTTGGCCGCTTCCGGCGAAGCTCCAGACGAAGTTGCCGTCATCCTGAAGCTTGAAGGTGATCTTTCCGCCGGACGCATCCGAGGTCCAGGTGCCGGTCAGCTTCTCCTTCGGAATCGGGTCGGGCTTCGGCGGACGGGTGGCGTCCGACTCGCCGTCGTCGGGCAGCGAGTTCTTCGTCAGATCGCGAAGCTGGCGGGCGATGCCATCGGCCGGCTGGAGCTTCGTGGTCTGCTCGAACTGCTCGTAGGACTTCTCCATGTGGCCGCAGACGAGATAATGGTAGCCGAGGAGGAAGTGACCTTCCGCCTTGTCCGGACTGGCCTTCACCCACGCCTCCAGCTTGCGAAGCTGCTCCTCGTAGGTACTAGAGCTGCCGTAGAAGCCGACCATCGTCTCCCACCCCCAGCCGGGACCGGAGGCCAGCACGGGATTGAGCACGCCGGCGGCATCCGCGTATTTCCCGAGGGCGAAGAAGCACAGCGCGCGGTACTCGTGCAAGGTCACGTCGTCCGGCGTCGCCGCGATTGCCTCATCGGCGGATCTCAGCGCGGCGGTGTAGTCGCCGTTCTTGAAGGCGGCACGGGAGGTCTCCATGGCGTCGTCCGCCTTGGTGTCCGCGGCAGCCATCGCCTTTTCGTCGCCCGGCGGATTGGCCGCGGCAGTGACCGACATCGGCTGGGTGTAAACCACCGTCGAGTTCTGGACCGGCGGAGCGGGATACGGGTTGCTGTACGACTGGTAGCCCGTGTTGTAGATCATGCTGCCCAAGCTCCAGGCGGCGATGCCCCACATGAAGCCCTCGCCGAAGTCGTCGTCGTCCCACCACCAGCTATTGTGCCAGTAGGCGCTGTTCCAGCCGCAACCCCAGTGGCCGTGGTGCCAGCCATGCCAATTGCCGGCACCCCACCACGGGTGACCGCCCCAATGATAGGGCCGGGAGGCGAAGTTATTGTTACGCCTGAAGTTATTATCGATGTTGATATTGGTGTTATTACCCCAAATACCGTGATTGCCACCCCACTTGTTGGCATCCCAGCCACCAACGCCGCCGATCCCACCGACGCCGCCGGGGCGTCCCACGCCACCGATTCCGCCGGCACCCCCGAGGCCGCCGAGACCGCCGATCCCACCGGCAATACCCACGCCGCCAAGACCACCGATGCCCCCGGGGCGTCCCACGCCACCGACTCCGCCCGGACCGCCGGGACGACCGACACCGCCGGGTCCGCCGACTCCTCCCGGACCACCGGGACGGCCGACACCGCCTGGACCACCCGGTCGGCCGACGCCACCGGGACCGCCAACACCGCCCGGACCACCGGGACGACCGGCTCCACCCGGCCCACCAATGCCGCCGGGTCCACCAGGACGACCCGCACCACCCGGTCCGCCAACGCCACCGGGTCCGCCGGGTTTGCTCGGATAGCCCACCATCCCTGGCAGGGTGGAAGGCCTTGAGGTGCCGGGGCGGGTGGCATTTGGCCCGCCGGGACGAGTTCCAGCGCCACCGCCGACATCCGGGCGTCCGGCGTCCGGACGACCCACCCCACCTCCGGCACCACCGGGCTTGGTCGAAGGACGAGTGGACGGCTTGGTCGAGGGGCGCGTCGAAGGCTTTGCCGCCGGGCGAGTGGAGGCCGATGGCTTCGATGCGGGACGGCTGGAGGCCGAAGGCCTAGAGGAGGGCCGTGACTGGACTTTCGATCCGGTCGCCGGACTGCGCCGGGCGGAACTGCTGCCACCGTAGCTGCGGGACGGACTGCGCGAAGCGCCGCCATAGCCACCACCACCGCCGCGCGACATGCTGCGGCCGCCACCACCACCACCGCCGCGGGAGCCGCCGCCACCGCCCCGGCCACCACCGCGGGCCTCGGCCTCGGCGGCAATAAAGGACGCGCCAATGATGGCGATTACGATCCAATTGAAAAATGAAGCTTTCATGGTTTGAGGAGGTTAAAGGTTCTCATTCGACAGCGGGTTCCGGCGTCTGGCGGACGACGCGCATTTTGACATCCGGCTGCTTTTCGCCATCCACCAGGCGCTCGCCGGCGGTCCAGACGAAGGCGTCGTTGCCGTCGAAGGTGAGGGTTTGGTTGGCGCTGGTCACCTCGCCTTCGTTTGTGACACCTTCGGTGCGGATCAGCCAGGAACCGTCGTCCACCGGGGTCCAGTCGCCTTTGGCAAAGCCGCCCCCATCGTCGAAGGTCCACCAGGTGATGGTCTTCCCCGCCGGATCCCATCCGATGCGGATGGTCGTCTTCAGCGGCTTGGCATCGGCCGCGGTGGCGAGCATGTCGCCGATCAGGTAGTTCCCGGAATCATCCCAACCGAACGCGATGTCGAGGCGCAACCCATCGCGCATGGCGGTCCAGTCGCCTTTGAGTTGCTTGGCCAGTCCGGCGAGTTCACCGCCGACATCCGATGCATCGCCGCGGTCGCGGGTGCTGGCGATCCGCCAGACACCGTCCTCCCCTTTCTGGAGGACCGCGGTGTAGGTCATCGAGGTCGGCACGGGGTCGTCCCCCGCCGGGGTGGCGTGGACCGTGCCATCCTCGATGGCGAGGTCCTTGCCGACGAGCCGCACGGAATCCACGTCGATGGCGATCTGCGCGGCATCCGGAGCCGCAAAAATGGATTCGTAGCGGGCCTGGATGTCGGCCCTGCCGGTGGTGACGTCGGTGGCGTCGAGGTCGGTGATCTCGCCCGCTTCGGTGAAGAGCGCGGCCAAGGCAGCCGCGTCCTTCTTGTTGTAGGCGGCGACGAAATCCTTGGCGGCCTTCTCAAGGCCGGCGATCTCGGGAGACGCTTCCTCGCCACGCAGGCCGGAAGCTAGGGAGAGTGCCAGCATCAGGCCGGCGGTCAGGTTGGTTTTCATGCGCGGAAATGCAGCGGTGGTTACGGGCAACGGCGCGATCGCAAAAGGTCAACGGCCTTTCGCTGCCCTATTAGTTCATAAGATAGTTCTCACGCGTTATGGAAGTACGACTTTGGTACTATTTCCGCCATCTCCGGAACAGCTGTTGCGAATTGCATCACTTAAGATTTGGCGAACATTCCCGACCCTTAGCAAAAGGGCACTTCTCGATCCTTTCGCCTATTGTCGTGACGACTCGCCGGCGAGCGCCGCCCCCCCGAAAAAACAGAGCGGCTTCGGCGGCAGCAGCAACGTCGCCCGCGCCCTCCGCGCTGCCGGAGGCATGACGCCCCGCGTCTCTCGTGGATACCGTCACCCGCGCCGATCACGACGGAGTCGCGGGGACGGGACAGGTTGGGATCTCCAGATGAAAGACGGCACCCCGCTCCGGATGGGGCTCCGCCTTGAGGCGCCCGCCGTGAGCCGCCACGATCGACCGGCATATCGCCAGTCCCATCCCCAAGCCGTGCGGCTTGGTAGTAAAGAAGGGCTCGAAGAGCTTCTCCACGTCATCCGGCAAACCTCCCCCCCCGTCCCTCACGGACAGCCGCGCGACCTCGCCCTCCACCGACGTTGCCACGTGGATCTGGCGAGAACCGGCAGGATTGGCCACCATCGCGTCGGCCGCATTGAGGACCAGGTTCAAGAGCACCTGCTGGAGTTGCACGCGATCCCCGGCAACCAGCGGCAGGTCCGGCGAAAATGTCCGCGAAACCGACACCCCGCGGCTAGTCAAGTCGGCATGGGTGAGGTGCAGGACCTCGGTGGCGATCTCATTGAAGGAGACCGGCAACATCTTCGTCTCGCCGCGTTTCAACAGGGCGCGCAGCCGCTGGATCACCTCACCGGCACGGCGGTCCTCGTCCACGATGTCGGCGAGGATGTCCTTCACCTCGCCGAGGTCCGGCGGGGACTGTGCCAACAACCGTTGCGCCGCCTGGGCGTTGGCCAGGATGATCGCCAAGGGTTGATTCAGTTCGTGAGCGAGCGAGCCGGACAGCTCGCTCAAGGTCGTCACGCGGGTCACATGCGCCAGTTCGTCGCGATGGCGGCGAGCTTCGCTCTCCGCCTCCCGGCGCGCGGTGATGTCGACGATCACGCTCAGCACCAGCGTGCCTTCCGGGCTCTCCACCGGGCTGATGCCGATCTCCACCGGGAACTCGCTGCCGTCCTTGCGTCGTGCATGGAGCTCGCGGCGCGCCCCCATCGCCCGCGACTCCGGCGCGGGGTGAAAGCTTCCGCGGAATGCCGCGTGATCCCCGCGGTATCGCTCCGGCACCAGCGCCTCCACGGACTGGCCGAGCAGTTCTTCCGGCGCGTAGCCGAACATCTCGCCGGCGCGGCGGTTCGTCAGGAGAATCATGCCCGCGGCGTTCGCCAGCACCACGCCGTTCGGCGAAGCCTCGACGCTCAAGCGGAAGCGCTCCTGCATCTGCCGTCGCTCGGTCGCATCGATCGACACGCCACGCATCCGGAGAGGCCTGCCGTCATCATTGAAATCGACCTTTCCCCGCGCCTCCACCCAATGCTCCACCCCGCCGTCGTCCTTGACCCGGTATTCGCTGCCGAACTCGCCGTTACCGGTGAGAGCGGCCTCCACCTCGCGCCGCACCTGGTCACGGTCCTCGGGATGGAGGGTCGCGAGGTAGCGCTCGAAATTGATCGGCGTGTTCTCCGGCACGCCGTAGAGCGCGCGGCCCTGCGGGTTCACCCAGATCCGGTCCTGGGGAATCTCCCAACGCCAGAAAGCCAGCCCCGCGGCTTCGGCGGCGAGGTGCATGCTTTCGGCTCCCTCGCGCAATTCCACGGCGTTTCGCGCCGAGCGCACCAAATCGCGGCTCAGTTCATAGCTCATCGCCGCGACCACCACCAGGAACGGCACGCTGATCAAATACGGCATCGCCACCCTGCCGGAGTGGATCAGCACCCCTTGGGTCAAGCCGATCGCGACGAATGCCGCCACGCTGCCGCCGATCGACAACGCCTGCCTGCGTGAATTGAAATCTCCTTTCCGCCACAATCGCCGCGAGGCATCCACGACAAAGGCCAGCAACAACAAGGTGCTCAACTCGCCGATCCGCGTCCGCTGGCTGAACACCGCCTCGGCGGTCATCACCGTGGATCCAAGGAAACGGACCGGACGCAGGCCGGTGATCGCATCGTGATTCAGGTTTAGGCCGACGAGAAAGTTCAGCGCCAGGGCAAATCCGCGCAGCCCGATCACGGTCCAGCCGAACCACGCGCGGGCGGTGCCAAAGCAGCGCGAGACGAATCGGACGATGGCAACGAAGGCGATGAAGATGGGCAGATGGAGCCACCGCGTGGCGGTGGCGAAGTCCTCCGGCGAACGGGCGAACATTGCCGCAAGTTCGCCCGCCGCGATGCCGGTAATCGCCAGGGAAAGAAGGGCCAGCCACAAGTTTGCCCGGGCATTCCGGTCGTGCAGCCGCACGAGCAACTGGACCACCGCCAGCACCAGACAGGCACCGGCGATCATCGGCCATATGATGGAGACCGGATTCATCGTCGTCCGCCGTTCCTCACAGTCCTCCTGACGCGGGACCCCTTGTCCCCTCGCCCATCCGCTTGCCAGCAGTGGCGACCACGGCCCGGAGTTAGATCGTCCATCCAGCCATTCATATCAAGTGCCACCCTCCGGAGCAAAGTCCGGATTTT
>CBKZPU010000028.1:0-39915 GCA_966696705.1 uncultured Verrucomicrobiaceae bacterium
ACAAGGAGGAATCACTCCTCCGCCACCTTCAGCGACACCACCCTCGGCTTGCCCTCGATCAGCACCGGCAGGCGTTCCTCCAGCCACGCCCGTGCGCCCTTGGTCTTCACGGCGCAGGCCCACAGGGTGACGACGTGCCAGCCGAGCGCGCGCAGCTCGTTTTCCACGCGGGCGTCACGGGCTTGGTTGCCGGCGATCTTGGCGACCCACCAGTCGCGGCGAGTGCTCGGCATCCTGAAGTCCGGGCAATGCTCGTGGCCGTGCCAGAAGCAACCGTGGACGAAGATGACCACGCGGTGTTTCGGCAACACCAGGTCGGGCTTTCCCGGCAGCAGCTTGTTGTGCGGGCCGGCCACGGTGAAGCGGTAGCCCAGCCGGTGGGCCAGCGAGCGCACGAGGAGCTCCGGCTTGGTGTTGCCGCCGCGGATCCGCGACATCACCTCAGAGCGCTTCTCCGCGGACCAAATGTCGGCCATGAGTGAAATAGCGTGGAGTCCGCGGCCTGATGCAAGTGGATAGACGGGAATCGACTCGCGGCTTCGCTTCTCCCAAGATCATCACACCGCCATGCACCACCTCAGCCGCCGCCGTCTTTTGAAGAACTTCACCCTTGGGGCTGCGGGCCTGTGGGTGC
The DNA here is from genome assembly GCA_966696705.1 of uncultured Verrucomicrobiaceae bacterium. Classification (GTDB taxonomy): domain Bacteria; phylum Verrucomicrobiota; class Verrucomicrobiia; order Verrucomicrobiales; family Akkermansiaceae; genus Haloferula. The sequence goes on from CBKZPU010000028.1 coordinate 635, forward strand.
CCGGAGCCTTCGCCGAAGCGCTGGCGCTCACGCCGAAGCAGACCGAAGGGCCGTTTTATCCGGTCGATCTGCCGCTGGACACGGACAACGACCTGATCGTCCTCAACGACGCCCTCACCCCGGCGCTGGGGAACATCACCCACCTCACGGGCCGGGTGACCGACATCAAGGGCGAGCCCATCCGCAATGCCTTGGTCGAGATCTGGCAATGCGACCACAACGGCGTCTATCTCCACAAGGGCAGCGACGGTGGGGACAAACGCGACAAGAACTTCCAAGGCTTCGGCCGTTTCCTGACCGGCTCCACCGGCGAGTATTATTTCCGCACGATCAAGCCGGTCTCCTATCCCGGCCGCACGCCGCACATCCACTTCGCGGTGAAAATGAAGGGCCGCGAGAAGTGGACGACCCAGTGCTACATCAAGGGCGAGAAGCAGAACGACCGCGACATGGTGCTGCAGGGGATCAAGGACGAGACCCAGCGTGCCTCGGTGATCGTCGATTTCCTGCCGCTGCCGGGAGCGAAGACCGGCGAGCTGGCCGCGCGATTTGACATCGTGATGGGCTTCACGCCGGCGGGGTGAATTTTCAACGTAGGCGCGTTGGTGAGAACGCGGAAGCAAGGACGAGGCGGACCTTCATTCAGGTTTCCGCGCTTTCGCCAGCGCGCTTACGGAGGAGCGTGAGCCGTTTATCGCAGCGGCGGCGGGCTGGAGGAGGCACCGGGGGTGCCGCGTCCGGTATCGAGGATCTTCGCGAGCGCCGCGACGGTCCCGCCGATATCGCTGAGATTCTGCGGCAGGATCAGGGTGTTGGTTTCCTTGGCGAGGTTGCCGAACTGGATGACATACTGCTCCGCGATTCGCAGGTTCACCGCGTCCTTGCCGCCGGGCTGCTGGATGGCTTGGGCGATCCGGATGATTCCTTCGGCCGTCGCGTTCGCGAGCAGCTCGATCTCGCGGGCCTTGCCCTCGGCCTCGTTGATCTGGCTCAGCTTTTTGGCCTCGGACTGCTTGATGACTTCCTGCTTCTGGCCCTCGGCGACGTTGATCTGGGCTTCGCGCTGACCTTCGGAGAGCGCGATCTGGGCGCGGCGTTCACGTTCGGCGCGCATCTGCTTTTCCAGCGCGTCTTGGACCGATTGTGGCGGCTTGATATTGGCGATCTCGTAGCGGGTGATCTTGAGTCCCCATGGCTCGGAGGCCTTGTCGAGGGCCTGGATGACCGCGGCATTGATCGTGTCCCGCTCCTCGAAGGTCTTGTCGAGTTCCAGCTTGCCGATTTCCGAGCGCAGCGTGGTCTGCGCAAGCTGGCTGGCCGCGTAGTAGTAGTTCTCGATTCCATAGGACGCGAGCTTCGGGTCGAGCACCTGCATGTAGAGCAGGCCGTCGATCTCGATGGCGATGTTGTCCTTGGTGATGCAGAACTGCGGCGGCACGTCCATCGCCACTTCCTTCAGCGAGTGCTTGTAGGCGACCCGGTCAAGGATTGGGACGGTGATATGAAAGCCGGCCTCAAGGGTCTTGTGATACTTGCCGAGGCGTTCGACCACGTAGGCCTGCCGCTGAGGCACGACGCGAGCGGTTTTCAACAGCGCGACGACGATCAGGACGACCAGGCCGACGATGAGCAGCATGCCGAAATCGCTGCCGTTGAGGGCAAGCACGTTGAATGCGAGCGGGGTATTCATGGGTGGGAAAATCAGGATGAATGCCGGGGGCGGACATGAAACGTGAGGCCCTCGCGGCGCACGATGATGACGGTTTCGCCAACAGCAACCGGGGCGTCGCAACGCGCCTTCCAATTCGCGCCCTTGATCTCGACGAGTCCGTCGCCCCCGGCGCCGGGCAAAGCGTGAATCACACGGGCCTCGCGGCCGGTGAAATCGTCATCAGTCGTGTCACCGGCATTCGCGGAGTGACCGACGAACCACTTCTTCACGAAGCGGCGCAGGCCGAACAGCAGCACCACCGAGCTGGCGGCAAACATCGCAGCCTGCGAGCCGAGGCCGGGCGTCCAGCCGAACCAAGTGGTGATCGAGGTGAGGATCGCACCGACTCCGAAAAACACGATGATCACGCCAGGCGCGAAGAATTCCGCGAGGATCAACAGGACACCGGCGACCAGCCAGAGAATTTCCGGATCGATTGGCATGCGTGGTTGGCAGGGTTTCGGGGGGCTTTCTAACACGCCCGGGCGGACCGCCGAATTACAATCTTGCCGGAAAGCTGTAGGATTCTGTCGGGAGACTTGGCGCACAATGGGGCCTTGGCGCTGCCGCATTCTTCTCCCACGCTCCGCGCGTGACCACTTGGCAAACCGCCTGTTCCATCATCGAAAGCTGCCTCGCCCGCGGCGTCCGCGAATTTGTCGTCTGCGCCGGAGCCCGCAATGCCGCCTTGGTCGAAGGGCTGGCGCGGGCTGAGGCGGTTGGTTTGGCCCGGGTATGGCGGCACTTCGAAGAAAGGAGCGCCGGATTTTTCGCCCTGGGCCGCACGATGGCGACCGGCGATGCGTGTGCGGTGGTCACCACCAGCGGGACGGCGGTCGCCGAGCTTCTGCCCGCGGTAATCGAGGCATTCTATCAGGGTCGGCCCTTGCTCGCGCTGACCGCGGACCGGCCCGAGCGATTTCGTGGCACGGGGGCACCCCAGGCGATCTCCCAGCCCGGTATTTTTGGAGAACACGCCGGTAGCGGCGATCTCGCGGAGTGGAATCACCGCGGGCCGTGGCATTGGAATGTCGAGCTGGAGGAGGACTTCCAGCCCGGTGAGTGGACTCCACCCCAGGTGCCCGGCGACTTTTGTCCGCCTTTGCCGAACTACTCGGTGGCGGTGTTGGCTCGCTGGCTGCGTGAGGATCTTTACCGCGGCCTCGTGGTGATGATTGGCGATCTCGAGCCGGAGGATCACGAAGCGGTCTTCCACTTCTGCCTCGATCTCGGTGTCCCGGTGGCGGCGGAGGCGACCAGTGGCATGCGCGAGGCGCTCGGCGCACTGGTCCTGCCGGACCCCGACCGCATGTTGAAGGCGAATCCGCCGGGAAAAATCCTGCGTCTCGGCGGGGTGCCGAGCGGCCGCTTCTGGCGCGATCTGGAAGAACTTCAGGAAACCGAGGTTTGGAACATCACCCGCACCGGCTTTCCCGGCCTCGCGCGAAAGTGCGAGACGATCACTTCACCCGTGGGCCGCGTGATCAAGGGGCTGGGTGATGTGGAGAATGCCGGCGACGCGCTCGACTATTTCCGTCGTACTTCGCGCCGTGCCGCGGAGATCGATGATTTGCTCGAAGCTTACCCCGAAAGCGAGCCGGGCTTGCTGCGCGTGCTTTCAGCGTATGCCTCCACCGGCTCGTCATTGTATCTCGGCAATAGTCTGCCGATCCGCGAGTGGAATCTCTTCGCCCAGCGTGAGAAGCCGGTGACCGACGTCCGTGCCAATCGCGGGGCCAATGGCATCGATGGCCAGCTTTCCACCTGGCTCGGCTGGACGGCTGACGTGGAGGACTCGTGGTGCCTCGTCGGGGATCTGACGGCGCTCTACGACCTCGCCGCACCGGCGTGGCTCGGGCAGATCGAAACGAAGGGCCGGGTGTTCGTCGTGGTGAACAATGGCGGCGGCCAGATCTTTTCCCGGTTGCCGCGGCTGGAGGCGATGAGCGAGCGCGCGAAAGACATGATGCTGAATCCTCACGATGTCCGCCTTGACGGCTGGGCGGCGATGTGGGGCATGCGCTATTTGAAGATTACCAACGAGGACGGCTTCGATGTGCTGGAGCCGGGCGAGGTGCCCTTGCTTGTGGAGGTGATTCCGGATGCGGAAGAGACGAAGGCGTTTTGGAAGGCGTGGGATGCGTTCAAATAAAGGTAGGGCGCGACCGCCGCGCGCCGATTTCGTAGCTTCTCCTCGACGGTTTCGTAAGGCGTCGCACGGCCCTGCCAGATCGTCAGACGGCCCGGCGTTCCGTCCCTACCTTCACATCACCTCGCTCACAAACAGCGGCGGGTCATCGAGCGAGTCGCCCATGCGCAGGCCGAGCAGTCTCTGGTAGAGCGCGCTGGCCGGGGTGAGCAGCGTGATCTCCCGGCCTTCCCATTCCAACGTCACGCCGCCGGCAGCGGGAGCGAGGAGAAACCACTGGCTTTCGCCATCGAGATCGACCTCGACCAAGGCGCCGGCATCGATGGCAGCGTCGGTGCCGAATTCCGGCAGTCGCAGCGATTCGAAGGCTGCGACGTCGCGAGCGAGGTCCTCGACCTGCTTGGCTTGGCCGGCGGCGAGGTAGGACGCTTCCAAACTACGGGTGTCGTACTTGCTCTCCGCCTTGCTGCCGGGATCGGTCGCCGCGGCGTGGCTGTCGCGCGCGGCTTGGGTCAGGCGGTCGAAGCGCGCACGGAGTTCGGCGCGGATGGCGTCGAGGAGTCGGTCTTTCATCGGGCGGGCGTGCAGCCTTGCGCGGCGAGGCTTCCGAGGCAAGATCGCGGCATGTTGACCGTGTATGCCTACCAGGCCTGCGATACCTGCCGGAAGGCGCTCAAGTGGTTGAAGGCGCAGGGAATTTCCCACGAGGTGAAGGCGATCCGCGAGACGCCGCCGTCTCCCGCCGAACTCAAGACCGCCGTGAAGGCCATGGGCGGCGAGCTGCGGCCGCTGTTCAATACCGCCGGCGGCGACTACCGCGAGCTGGGCTTGAAGGACAAGCTGCCGTCCATGCGCGAGGACGAGGCGGTCGCGCTGCTTTCGAAAAACGGCAACCTGGTGAAGCGTCCATTCGTGCTGGGTGACGGTGTTGTCCTCGTCGGCTTCAAGGAGGACGAGTGGCGGAAAGCGTTGGGATAGCAGTCACGGCCACCGAACTGGGGCACTTGGATTTGGGGCTCCGCGGATGGACGCCAGTTGACGCGAATGGAATCAGGATGGCCGAGAATTCGGGCTGAAATTGCCGGGACCGCTCGCGCCTAATTTGGCCGAAATCGGCGTCCATTCGCGTTTAGGATTTTGAGGAACATTCAGAGGCTAGCAGTTAGCCCCTTGCAAGGAGGGCCGGGATCTGCCTAATGTCAGGGTGCCCTCGACCCGGGCGTTCCGGCGATGCCCTCGACCGAATACTGGCCCTTCGTGCTTTACGCGGCTCTTGTCGCGGTGGTCGCCGCGGGGATGCTGGGCGTTTCCGCGCTGCTCGGCCAGCGGCACAAGGACCGTGCGACCGGCGAGCCCTACGAATCCGGCGTGCTCGCCACCGGCACCGGGCGACTGCGGATGTCGATCCGCTTCTACTTGGTGGCGATCCTGTTCGTGATCTTCGACCTGGAGGTGATTTACATCTTTGCGTGGGCGGTCTCGCTCCGTGAACTCGGTTGGAGCGGCTACGGCGGGGTGCTGGTGTTCATCGGCATCCTGGTCGCGGCGCTGATCTACGAGTGGCGGATGGGCGCGCTTGATTGGAGCAGGCCGCGCTCGCCGGGGGCGCGGGTTCAGGGAAAGGAGGAACCGTGAACGTCCACATCTCCAAGCCGGTCGGTGAGAGGCCCTTCGACGAAGTCGTCGGGAAGGTTCTCGCGCTGGCCCGCTTGCAGGACCTACTCGCGTGGGGTCGCAGCAATTCACTGTGGCCATTCCACTTCGGGCTCTCGTGTTGCTTCGTCGAAATGGCGACCAGCCTGACCAGCAAGTACGACATCGCCCGCTTCGGCGCGGAGGTGATGCGTGGCTCGCCTCGCGAGGCCGACGTGATGGTCGTGGCGGGCACCGTATTCATGAAGATGGCGCCGGTGGTGAAGCGCCTCTACGAGCAGATGATGGAGCCGCGCTGGGTGATCTCGATGGGCTCCTGCGCCAATTCCGGCGGGATGTACGACATCTATAGTGTCGTGCAGGGCGTGGACAAATTCCTGCCCGTGGATGTCTATGTGCCCGGCTGTCCGCCGCGGCCGGATGCCTTCATGCAGGGCCTGCTGCTGCTGCACGACGCGGTGGGCAAGGAAAAGCGCCCGCTGAGCTGGGTGGTTGGCCCGCAAGGCGTCGAAAAACCCGGCCGCGTCTGTCAACGCGACCTGAAGCACGACGCCCGCATGGCGATGACCCGGATCGCGTCGCCGGATGAAGCATGAAACTTAGTCGAGCGTGAACCCGATTTTCAGGGTGACTTGCCAGTGGGCGACGATGCCGTCGGCAATGTTGCCGCGGGTTTCGATCACCTCGAACCAGCGCAAGTTGTGCAGCGATTGGTGGGCCTTGGCGACCGCGTTGCGGACGGCATCGTCGAACGACTTTTCGGAAGTGCCGACGATTTCGATTTTCTTGTAGATGTGATCGGCCATCCGGCACCGATAGCGCGGAATCGAGACGAAGCGAGATCCGATTGAAGATTCGTCAGACCAAGGGCCGGAACTTGCCGACGGTGTCTTGCAAGGTCCGGGTGATTTGGCCAAGCGAACACACTTCGACGGTGTCGAGCAGCTCGGTGAAGACATTGCCGCCCTCGCGGACCACCCGCACGAGCCGTTCGAGCGCGGCGGGAGCGATGTCGGCGTTGCGTTGCTTGAAGTCCTTGAGGCGGTCCACTTGCTCTTGTTTGCGGGAATCGGGAATGCGCACCAAGTTCGGTTCCGGCGGCGCGGTCTCGCTGCGGTAGCGGTTGACGCCGATCACCGGGCGCGTGCCGTCGAGGATCTGCCGTTCGTAGCGGTGGCCGGCGGCTTGGATACAGGAGCGTTGGTAGCGCTGCTCCATGGCCTCCAGCACGCCGCCGAGCCGCGCGATGGTTTCGAACTCGGCGAGGATCGCGTCTTCCACCGCGCGCTCGACGTGCTTCATGCCGGGCGACCCGGCGAGCAGGTTCATGGTGTGACGGAAGAGCCCGCTTTCCTCCAGCAGGATCGATTGGGCATGCGACGCCAGCCGCGCGTACTCCTCGCCGGGCGTGGTGAAGGGCTCGTCGGCGCTGTTGCTGTGACACGAGTTGGTGCTATTCATGCAGGCAAGCATCAGCTCGATGGCGGTGCGCGTGAGGTTGTTCTTGAACTCGGCGGAGACCAGCGAGCGGCCGCTGGTCTGCGTGTGCAGCTTGAAAAGCTGGGCGCGGGGCGACGCGCCGAAGACGTCGCGCATTCCAATCGCCCACAGTTTCCGGCAAACCCGGGCGAGCGCGAGGAATTCGACGTCGAGCGAGCAATCGAGGAAGAACGAAAGCCGGGGCGCGAACCCATCCACCTCCAGTCCCCGGTCGCGCAGCATCGCCACATAGGCGAAACCATTCGACAAGGTGAAGGCTGCCTGCTGCACCGGCGTGGCCCCGGCTTGGGAAATGTGATAGCCGCTGATGGAGACCGGATACCACCGCGGCATCCGCTCGACGCAGTGGACGCACATGTCGAGGAGGAAGCGCAGCGAGTCCTCCACCGGGAACAGCACTTCGTTCTGTGCCTGGATTTCCTTCAGAATGTCGGCCTGCACGGTTCCGCGCAGGTGGGCTGCCGCGTCGGGGCCGAAGCGCCGCTTCGCCGCCGCCACGAACATCGCGAGGATGGTCGGTGCGGGACCATTGATGGTCATCGAAACCGAAGTGGAGCGAGCGGTGAGATCGAACCCCGCGTAGAGCTTTTCCATGTCCTCCACGGTGTCGATGGCCACGCCGCCTTCGCCGATCTTGCCGAACACACCGGGTTCGTCGCTGTCCATGCCGTAAAGCGTGGGCCCATCGAAGGCGGTGCTCATCCGGTGCGAACGCTGGTGGCGGGTCAGCAGGTGAAAGCGTTCGTTGGTGTCCTCCGCGAGGCCGAGACCGGCGAAAAGACGGGTTGGTTCCTCGGCCTCGTGGCGATCCAGATAGAGCTCGGAATAGGCAGAGGAAAGGTAGGGGAACTCGCCGGGCAATCCTTCGCCATGGAGAAAACGGGCGATCGCTCCCGGTTCGTCGAGTTCGGGCAGCGCAAGTCGTGGCAGCGACAGTCCGGTCGGCGTCTCGACGCTCGGGACGCTTTCGCGGATCTCGTGCCAGCGGCGGAGCAGGGCTTCGCCGGTTGCCGGGTCTCGGCGTGCTTCAGTGACATGCTGCTCCACCGCGGTGTTGAAGTCGCGGACCGCCTTCACGATGTTGTCGAGCGCGTTCATGGCGAAAGAAGTTCGAGGAGTCGCGCGACGCCGGGATCGGCGTGGCGGCTGGCGATGGTGGGGATGAGCGGCTTGTCCGGCGCGAAGCCATCGAGGTGCCGGCGGATTTCCGCCTCGGCCGTCGCGCTGCCGGGGCGATCGTGCTTGTTGGCGATCACAATGTCGGCGGCTTCCAGCATGAGGATCTTCTGAAGCTGCAGGCGCGCACCGTAGTCGGTGTTCATGACCAGGACGCGCCGGTCCACCATGCCGCCGGGGAAAGGCAGCGCTTCCTGGCCGATGCCGACCGTCTCCACCAACACGAGGTCGAAGCCCGCGGCGGTCATCCACGCAAGGGCCGGCACGGTGGCGGGAGAGAGTCCGCCTTGCTGTCCGCGGGTGGCCATGCTGCGGAGGAAGACGCGGTCGTCCTGCGCATAGACCATCGTCGCCCGGTCACCGAGCAACGCGCCAGCCTGCAGCGTGCTTGGATCGTGGGAAAGGATGCCGACGCGGTGGTCGGGGTGTCGGTCCAAGTACTGGCGTACCAGTTCATCGATCAGGGTGGTCTTGCCCGCTCCGCCGGGACCCGTGATTCCGATTACCGGAACCTTTTCTCGTGGCGGCGGAGAGAGTGCCGCGCCGTCTTCCAGGCAGGTAATCCGGCGTGCGAGCGCGAGCCAGTCATCGGGCGGTGCTTCGGCGGATGGCTCCGCGATCTTTCTCGTGTAGCGGCTGCGGACGTAGCCGGTCATCTCATCGAAGGTCGATCCGGGGAGGAAGATCCGGTCGGTGCCTTCGGCGTGCATTCGCGCGGCATCGGTGGGCGTGATCGTGCCGCCGCCGCCGCCGAAGAGACCGATTTCCGGACGTCCTGCATTTCGCAAGCCCAGCTCGACCTCGCGGAAAAACTCGATGTGTCCGCCATTGTAGCTCGATAGGCCGACTGCGGCGACGTCCTCCTGCACCGCGGCGCGGACGATGTCGGCGACCGAGCGGTGGTAGCCGAGATAGACGACCTCGATCCCTTGGCGGATGAATTCCAAGTTGATCGCCGTGATCGCGCTGTCGTGGCCGTCGCACAACGGCACGGCAGTCAGCACGCGGACGGGAGGCCCGGTCATGGTCCAACATAGCAGCAATTTGCGCCGGTGCGACCGAGCTTGGATTTGGCGCAATGCCCGAGCGGAGAAATCCGTGGGAAGGAGGTCGGAAGAGGGATTCCACAAAGCGGTCCTTGCATTATCCGGGAAGTCGCTGCTAGGGTGTTAGCCCCTGACTCGGCAACATGCCATGAGAAGGAACTTCCATCGGGACGGGTGGTGGTGGACACGGCGGCTCTCCCTTGGAGCCGCGCCGCGGAAGGGAGGGCGTGTGCCATGATCGCGGTGCTGGATGCCCCGGCGGACGCGCTTTCCGAACGGCTGGGTGAGCGCCTCGTCGCCCGGCAGACCACCGTGGACGGCATTCCGACCGCGTGGGTGGCAGCGGGTGACGCGCCCGCCGTGCTGGCCGACTTGAAGAAGGCCGGGTATGCGATGCTCTACGACCTGACCGCCATCGACGAGCGCCATCGCCAGCACCGCGACGGCCAGCCGCCAGCCGATTTCAGCGTCGTCTATCACCTGCTGTCGGTCCACGACAACGCCGACGTGCGCATCAAGGTGGCGCTACAAGGCGAGCATCCGACACTGCCCACGGCCACCGGCGTCTGGACCACGGCGAATTGGTACGAGCGCGAGGTTTGGGACCTGTTCGGCATCCGCTTCGATGGCCACCCGTGCCTGCGGCGCATCCTGATGCCGCAGACGTGGAAAGGTCATCCGCTGCGCAAAGAGCACCCCGCCCGCGCCACCGAGATGGGTCCCTTCCAGCTCCCGGACGAAAAGCAGGATGCCGAGCAGGAGGCGATGCAGTTCAAGCCCGAGGACTGGGGGCTTGCGAGCCAAGGCGAGGACAGCGAGTTCATGTTCCTCAACATCGGCCCGCAGCACCCCGGCACCCACGGCGTGTTGAGGCTCATCCTCCAGCTCGACGGCGAGGAGATCGTCGATGTGGTGCCCGACATCGGCTTTCACCACCGCGGCGCGGAGAAGATGGGCGAGCGCCAGTCGTGGCACACCTACATCCCGTACACCGATCGCGTGGATTACCTCGGCGGCGTGATGAACAACCTGCCTTACGTGCTTGCGGTCGAAAAGCTCGCCGGGATCGAGGTGCCGGATCGCGCCAAGGTCATCCGCATCATGCTATGCGAGCTGTTCCGCATCTCCAGCCACCTCGTCTGGTATGGCACCTATGCCCAAGACGTCGGCCAGATGTCGCCGGTGTTCTACATGTTCAACGATCGCGAGCGGCTGCTGGGAATCATCGAGTCGGTTTGCGGCGCGCGCATGCATCCGAACTGGTTCCGCATCGGTGGCGTGGCCCAGGACCTGCCGCGTGGCTGGGACACTCTGGTGCGCGAGTTCCTGGACTACATGCCGCCGCGGTTGAAAGAATACGACACGATGGTGATGGCGAACTCGCTCTTCAAGCGACGCACCGTCGGCATCGGTGCATACAACACGGCGGAGGCCATCGACTGGGGCGTCACCGGCCCCGGCCTGCGCGCCACCGGCTGCGATTGGGATCTGCGGAAGAAGCGTCCCTACGGCGGCTACGATCAATTCGAGTTCGAGATTCCCACGGCCAGCCGCGGCGATTGCTATGACCGCGGGGTGGTTCACGTGGAAGAGATCCGCCAGAGCCTGCGCATCATCCGCCAGTGCCTGGAGAACATGCCCTCGGGCGCTTACAAGGCCGATCATTCGCTCGCCTGTCCGCCACCGAAGGACCGCACGATGCACGACATCGAAACGCTCATCACCCATTTCCTCAACGTGAGCTGGGGGCCGGTGATCCCGGCGGGTGAGGCGATCGCCAGCGTCGAGGCCACCAAGGGGATGAACGGCTACTACCTCGTCAGCGACAAGGACACCATCTCCTACCGCACCCGCATCCGGACGCCTTCGTTTGCCAACATGCAGGTCGTTCCGACTATCAGCCGGGGTCACATGATCCCGGATCTCCTCGCGATCCTCGGCAGCGTCGATTACGTGCTCGCCGACATCGACCGTTAGTGTCTCTCCCAACCCACGAAGCCCATGCTCAGCGACTCCGAACAACGGGAGATCGAGGAAGAGCTGTCGCGCTATCCGGACAAGCAGGCGGTCTGTGTGGACGCGTTGAAGATCGTCCAGCGTCACCGCGGCTGGGTGCCGGATGAAGCGGTGAAAGATGTCGCCTCCCTGCTCGGCATGTCGCCGCATGAGGTGGATGGCGTGGCGACCTTTTACAACCTGATCTACCGCAAGCCGGTCGGCAGGCACGTCATCCATGTCTGCGACAGCGTGAGCTGCTGGGTCATGGGCTGCGATGGGATCTGCAGCCACTTGAAAGAACGCCTCGGGATCGAAATGGGGGGCACCACTTCGGATGGACGCTTCACGCTGCTGCCCATCGTCTGCCTCGGCGTCTGCGAGATGGCGCCGGCGATGATGATCGGCGGCACCACGCACGGAAACCTCACGCCCCAACAGGCGGATGCGATCTTGGAAACCCATGCCTGAATCATGGAGCGCCCGTTGACAGAACACCTTCGTCCCGGCCGGCCGGCGCTTGGCTTGGACGAGTATGTGGCCACCGGTGGCTACGAGGCGGCGCGCAAGGCGTGGCGCGAAATGACGCCCGCCGAAGTCATCGATGTGGTGAAGGCCGCGAATCTCCGCGGTCGCGGCGGCGCGGGCTTTGTCACGGGCTTGAAGTGGAGCTTGGTGCCGCAGGGCGAAAACGCACCCAGGCCACGCTACCTCGTCTGCAATGCCGACGAGATGGAGCCCGGCACCTTCAAGGATCGCTACTTGATGGAGGGCAATCCGCACCTGCTTCTGGAAGGCATGATGATCGCCGCGCACGCGATCGGCGCGGAGACCGGCTACATTTTCCTGAGGGCGGAATACACGGTGTCGGAGAAGGCCCTGCGAAACGCCATCGGCGAGGCGCATGGCAAAGGTTTGCTGGGAAGCAATGTGCTCGGCACCGGCCGCGCGTTTGAGATTCACATCCACAGCAGTGCGGGCCGCTACATCTGCGGCGAGGAAACCGCGCTGCTCAATGCGCTCGAAGGCAAGCGCGCGGTGCCGCGGGCCAAGCCACCGTTTCCGCCGCAAGTCGGACTGTGGGGCAAGCCGACCATTGTCCAGAACGTCGAGACCTTGTGCAACGTCCCGCCCATCGTCGTTCGCGGCGCGGAGTGGTTCCAAGGGTTGAGCAAGTCGAAGGACGGTGGCACCAAGCTTTACGGCGTCAGCGGTCGGGTGAATCGCCCGGGCCTGTGGGAGTTGCCGATGGGGACGACCATGCGCGAGATCATCGAGGAGCACGCGGGCGGCATGCGCGATGGCTATCGCTTCCGCGGTGTGATTCCCGGTGGCGCTTCGACCGACTTTCTGGTGGAGGAGCACCTCGACCTGCCGCTCGATTTCGACTCGGTGGCGAAGGCCGGCAGCCGGCTCGGGACCGGCACGATGGTGGTGCTCGATGACCGCACCTGTCCGGTCGGCATGGTCCACAACCTCGAGATGTTCTTCGCCCGCGAGTCCTGCGGCTGGTGCACGCCATGCCGCGACGGCCTGCCGTGGGTGGAGAAAATCCTGCGCGCGATCGAAGCCGGCGAAGGGGAGGACGGCGACCTCGAGCTGCTCCGCCGCCACGCCAAGCTGTTAGGCCCGGGCCGGACCTTCTGCGCCTTCGCGCCCGGCGCCGTCGAGCCGCTGCAAAGCGCGCTGAAATATTTCGCCGCCGACTTCGAGCGGCACCTCACGGAGAAGCGTTGTCCTTGGAAAGCGTCATGATCCACATCGACAGCCAGACCTTTGCGGCGGATTCCTCGCGGAACCTGTTGGAGGTCGCGTTGTCGCTGGGCTTCGACTTGCCGTATTTCTGCTGGCACCCGGCACTCGGCTCGGTCGGTGCCTGCCGCCAGTGCGGGGTAAAGCAGTTCAAGGACGAGAACGACACCCGCGGCACGATCGTGATGGCCTGCATGGTGGCGGCAACCGACGGTGTCCGCATCTCCATCGATGATCCGGAGGCCCGGGAGTTTCGCAAGAGCGTGATCGAGTGGCTGATGACGAATCACCCGCACGACTGCCCGGTCTGCGACGAAGGCGGCGAGTGTCACCTGCAGGACATGACGGTGATGACCGGTCACTCGAGCCGGCGCTATCGCTTCAAGAAGCGCACCTATCGCAACCAGCAGCTCGGGCCTTTCATCCAGCACGAGATGAACCGCTGCATCCAGTGCTACCGCTGCGTGCGCTACTACAAGGGCCACGCCGGCGGGAAGGACCTCGATGCATTCGCTGCCCACAATCACGTCTATTTCGGCCGTCATGAGGACGGGGTGCTGGAGAGCGAGTTCAGCGGCAATCTCGTGGAGGTTTGTCCGACCGGCGTCTTTACCGACAAGACCCTCAAGCGCCACTTCGCCCGCAAGTGGGATCTCGTCTCCGCGCCGTCGGTCTGCGTCCATTGCGGCGTCGGCTGCAACACGATTGCCAGCGAGCGTTACGGCAAGTTGAGGCGCATTCTCAATCGCTATCATCACGAGCTGAACGGCTACTTCCTCTGTGACCGCGGGCGTTTCGGTTATGACCACGTTAATCATTCCGAGCGAATTCGCCTGCCGCGTTGGGAGAACGAAACACTGGTCAAGGAGGCCATCCTTGCGCGCTTGGCGCCCTTGGTCGCCGAGCGGGGAAAGATGGCGGGCATCGGCTCGCCACGGGCCTCGCTGGAGGCGAATCATGCATTGCGGACGCTCGTCGGGGCGGATCGCTATTCGAATGGCATGAGCCCCGCCGGGTCGGCCATCGCGGCCGAGATCGTGAAGGTGCTGCGCGACAATCGCGCGGCGACGATCCGCGACATCGAGGAGGCGGATGCGGTGCTGGTCCTTGGCGAGGATCTGACCAATGCCGCGCCTCGTCTCGCCTTGGCGCTGCGGCAGTCGGTGCGCAACGCGCCGCTCGAATTGGTCGATGCGCTGAAGATCCCGCGCTGGAACGACCGGGCGGCAAGGGATGTGATCCAGCATCGTCAAGGCCCCTTGCACCTCGCGGTGGTCGCTCCGACGAAGCTGGATGAAATTGCAGCCACCACGCATTTCGCCGCGCCGGATGACCTTGCCCGGATCGGCTTCGCCGTCGCGCAGGCACTGGATCCTTCCGCGCCTGCCGTCGTGGGGCTTTCCACGTCCCAAGAGGACTTCGTGTGCAAGGTGGCCGCGGACCTCCGTGCGGCGAAGCGACCGCTGGTGATAGCGGGAGCGAGCCTGGAATGCATCGAACTGGTGAGAGCCGCGGCGAATGTAGCGCGGGCTCTTTGCCCGGGCGGCGACAAGCCGGTGCTCAGTCTCGTGGTGCCCGAAGCGAACACTCTGGGCGTATCGCTGTTAGGAAGCAGGCACCTTTCCGATCTGCGCGACGCGGAGACCCTCATCGTGCTGGAGAATGACCTGTTTCGCCGGATTCCAAGCGATGAGGTGAAGGCACTTCTCGGCGGTGCGAAGCACGTCGTCGCGCTGGATGGCTTGGAAAGCCCGACGACCCGTGCGGCGCATACCGTGCTGCCAGCCGGAACCTTTGCCGAGTCCGATGGCACCTTCATCAATCAGGAAGGACGGGCGCAGCGATACTTCCAGGTGATCGCCCCGGACGGCGAGGTGCAGGAAAGCTGGCGCTGGTTGCGCGATCTGATGATCGCCGGTGGCCAGCTTCCCGCGGGTTCGTGGATCGAACTCGATGACGTGCTCGCCGACCTCGCCGTCGAGCATCCCACCTTGACTGCCGTGAAGGACGCGGCGCCCTCGGTGGAGGACGGCAAGTGGGCCCGCGCGTCGCGTCGCTTCAGTGGGCGGACCTCGATTCTCGCCAATATCAGCGTCCATGAACCCAAGCCGCCGGACGATCCCGACGCGCCGCTTTCCTTCACGATGGAGGGAAGCCCGGAGAGTCCGCCGCCCCCGCTGCTCAATCGCTACTGGTCCGCGGGCTGGAATTCGGTGCAGGCGCTCAATCAGTTCCAACAGGAAGTCGGCGGTCCGCTGCGTGGCGGCGATCCCGGCGTGCGCCTGCTCGAAGGAAACGGGCCAAGCACTTGGTTCGAGAGCATCCCATCCTCCTACACGCCGCCTGCTGGCGGGCTGCTGGCGGTGCCCATGCATCACATCTTTGGCTCGGAAGAGCTGAGCCGTTTCGCGCCGGCGATCGCGGAGCGGATTCCGATGCCCTACGTGGCGCTGAATGCCGCGGAGGCAGCGAAGCATGGCCTCAATGGCGAGATCGCCTTCACCCTCGGGACGACGGACTATCGTCTCCCGCTGCGCATCGTGCCGGAACTCCCTGACGGAGTAGCTGGCTTCTCCATCGGCTTTCCGGAAACGGCGGGTATCGAACCCAACCGGGTGATCCCGATCTAACAGCAGTTTTCTCCTCATGCCGCCGGTCATCCAGAAATTGCTCGTCGTTTTCCTCGTCCTGTTCTGCATGCTCAACATGGCGGCGCTGATGATTTGGATCGAGCGGCGGCTGCTGGCGTTGTTCCAAGACCGTATCGGCCCGAATCGTGCGGGACCGTTCGGGCTGCTGATCATCGCCGCGGACATGATCAAGATCTTCACCAAGGAAGATTGGATCCCGCCCTTCGCGGACAAGGTGCTGTTCGTCATCGCGCCCTCCATCATCCTCGCGACCACCCTGCTCAGCTTCGCGGTGGTGCCGTTCGCGCCGGGCATCTCGGTGCTCGATCTCAATGTCGGCCTGCTGTTCTTCCTCGCGATGTCCTCGATGGGCATCTACAGCCTGGTGCTGGCCGGCTGGGCGTCCAATAGCAAGTATCCGCTGCTCGGCGGCCTGCGGATGTCGGCGCAGATGTTCAGCTACGAGGTCTTCATGGGCCTGTCGCTGATGGGCGTGGTCGCGATGACCGGCAGCTTCAACCTGCGAGAGATCGTCGAGGCCCAGCGCGACCTGTGGTTCGTGGTCCCGCAGTTCCTCGGCTTCGCGATTTTCATGATCGTCGGCCTCGCGGAAACGCACCGCACGCCCTTCGACATGCCGGAGGCCGAGAGCGAGTTGGTGGCCGGCTACCACGCGGAGTACTCGGGCATGAAGTTCGGCATGTTCTTCGTCGGCGAATACATCGGCATCGTCCTCGTGTCCGCGCTGATGGTGGTGCTGTTTTTCGGCGGCTGGCATGGCCCGTGGCTGCCGCCCATCGTGTGGTTCGCGCTGAAGACCGGCGTGTTCCTGTTCCTCTTCATCCTGTTCCGCGCCGCGCTGCCGCGGCCGCGCTATGACCAGTTCATGGCTTGGGGATGGAAGGTCCTGCTGCCACTCACCCTGCTGAACATCGTCGTCACCGGCGCACTGGTGCTGGTCTCTAACAAGTAGCCGCCATGCTCAGCCACGTCCGCAGCCTGTTCCTGGTCTTCCGGCACCTGTTCCGGAAAAGCGTGACCATCCAGTATCCGGAGGAGAAGGCCCGCCTTGCCCCGCGCTACCGGGGTCGCATCGTGCTGACCCGCGATCCCGATGGCGGCGAGCGGTGCGTCGCCTGCTACCTGTGCGCGGTGGCTTGTCCGGTCGATTGCATCGCGTTGCAGGCGACCGAGGACAAGACGGGCCGCCGCTATCCCGAGTTCTTCCGCATCAATTTCTCCCGCTGCATCTACTGCGGCTTCTGCGAGGAGGCGTGCCCGACCTATGCCATCCAGCTCGTGCCCGATGTCGAGATGGCGGAGTACGAACGCCAGAAGATGGTTTACGAAAAGGAAGACCTCCAGATCGCGGGCGAGGGGAAGTACCACGGTTATAATTTCTATCGGGTCGCCGGTCTGGCCATCGGCGGCAAGGACAAGGGCGAAGCGGAGAATGAATCGCCACCGGTCGATCCCAAGGACCTGATGCCATGACCACGCTCTTCTACCTCGCGGGCTGTGTCGCGGTGTTGGCCACCTTGCTGGCGATCACCCGGAGCAATGCGGTGCATGCGTTGCTTTACCTGATCGTCTCGCTGCTCGCGGTGGCGCTGGTGTTCTTCTCGCTTGGCGCGCCTTTCGTCGCGGCCTTGGAGGTCATCATCTACGCGGGGGCGATCCTCGTGCTGTTCTTGTTCGTGGTGATGATGCTCAACCTCGGCCACGAAGCCGAGGGGACCGAGCGGAAGTGGCAACCGCGCCGTGCCTGGGGCGGGCCGGCTTTGTTGGCGGGCCTGTTGCTTCTTCTGCTGCTGTCGGCTATCGGGCGGGAAGGGGAACCTCTCGCCGGCAGGGTGGAGATCGATCCGAAGGCGGTCGGGATGCTGTTGTTCGGGCCCTATCTGGTGGCAGCGGAACTGGCCGCCTTTCTCCTGCTCGCCGGGGTCGTCGGCGCGTCGCATCTGCGGCGTCGCGAATACCAACACGAAATGAAGGACGAGCCATGAGCACGGTGCCCCTCGATCATGCCCTGACGCTGGCCGCGATCCTGTTCGTGATCGGGCTGGCGGGGCTGGTCGCGCGGCGGAACCTGATCTTCATGCTCGTCTCGGTGGAGGTGATGCTCAACGCCGCCGGGCTTGCCTTCGTCGCCGCCGGTTCGCGTTGGGAGCAGGCGGACGGACAGGTGATGTTCCTTTTCATCCTGACGATGGCCGCCGCCGAGGTAGCGGTGGGACTCGCCCTCATCCTCCATGTCCATTGGCGGAAACGTACGCTCGATTCCGATGCGGTGAACGAAATGAAAGGCTAGCCGACCATGCTGAATCTGCTCTGGCTCGTGCCGGCGCTCCCCTTTGCCGGCTTCCTGATCCTCGCACTGCGCGGATCGCGGTTGCCGCGCGCGCTGGTATCGTTGATCGGCTGCGGGTCGGTGGGACTGGCGGCATTGCTCGCGATGGGCATCGCGGGTTCGTTTCTCGCTGGCGATGGCGAGCCTTTCCGGTTGCGGCTGTGGACGTGGTTTGATGCGGGCGGACTCAAGATTGACCTCGGGCTTCACCTCGATGCCTTGTCGTTGTTGATGATGCTGGTGGTCACAGGCGTGGCTTTCCTGATCCATGTCTATTCGACCGGGTTCATGGAGGGCGACGATGGATTCAGCCGCTTCTTCGCCTATCTCAACCTCTTCGTCGGGGCAATGCTGGTGTTGGTGCTGGCGGACAGCCTGCCGATGCTCTTGTTAGGATGGGAAGGTGTTGGGCTGTGCAGCTACCTCTTGATTGGCTTTTGGTTCAAGGATCCCGCCAACGGTGCCGCCGCGCGCAAGGCGTTCGTCGTGACGCGCGTCGGCGACACGGCGCTGATGATCGGCTTGTTCCTGCTCTTCCAACAACTCGGCACCCTCGACATCCGCGAGGTGCTGCGGCTCGCACCCGGGCGCTGGCAAAGCGGCGATCCGACGGTGGTGGCGGCGTCGGCGTTGTTGCTCGGCGGAGCGATCGGCAAATCGGCGCAGCTTCCACTTCAGACGTGGCTACCCGATGCCATGGCGGGGCCCACGCCGGTGAGCGCGCTGGTGCATGCCGCGACCATGGTGACCGCGGGCGTTTATCTGATCGCACGCATGCATGGCCTGTTCCTGCTCGCCCCGGCCGTGATGATGGTGGTCGCAGTGATCGGCGCGACGACCATGCTGATGGCCGGGTGCAGCGCGCTGGTGCAGCACGATCTGAAGCGAGTCCTCGCCTACTCCACGATCAGCCAGCTCGGTTACATGTTCCTGGCCCTTGGCGTCGGCGCGTGGACGGCGGCGATGTTCCACTTCATGACGCACGCGTTCTTCAAGGCCCTGCTCTTCCTCGGGGCTGGTGCGGTGATCCATGCACTGCACCACGAACACGACATGTTCAAGATGGGCGGCCTGCGAACGAGGCTGCCGGTGGTTTTCTGGACCTTCGTCGTCGGTGCCGCCTCCCTCGCCGCGCTGCCGCTCGTCACGTCGGGGTTTTACAGCAAGGAACTCATTCTCTGGAGCGCATGGGCCAGTGGTCACCGGTTGCTATGGGCGGCGGGACTCGCGGGTGCGTTCATCACCGCGCTCTACACGGGGCGCATGGTGCTGCTGACCTTCTTCGGCGAGGCGAGGACCGCGCTGGGTCATGCGCCAGGCAAGGCGATGATCGTCCCACTGGTCGTGCTCGCC
This sequence comes from uncultured Verrucomicrobiaceae bacterium, assembly GCA_966696705.1. Classification (GTDB taxonomy): domain Bacteria; phylum Verrucomicrobiota; class Verrucomicrobiia; order Verrucomicrobiales; family Akkermansiaceae; genus Haloferula. The sequence goes on from CBKZPU010000028.1 coordinate 19,950, forward strand.
GGCCTTTCCACCGTGGCCGGATTTCTTGAAACGCCTCACACGCTCGGTCATGTTCATGTGTTCTCAGGGCTGTTAGGCAAGGTGTTCCCGGCGCTGCCGGAGGGAGAATACTCGCTTGGGCTCGAACTCGCCTTGCAGATGGTGGCGGTGGTCGTGGTGCTCGCAGGCATCGCCGCCGCGTGGTGGCTCTACGTAAGGGCGCCGCAGTGGCGCGAGAGGTTCGCCGATTCCGCGCTCCGGAAATGGTGGCTCGCCGGTTGGGGCTTCGACTCGCTCTACGATTTCCTGATCGTCCGCCCTTTGGTCGGCATCGCGCGCTGGAACCGCAAGGACGTCATTGACTCACTCTACAACGGTGCCGCGCTGATCGCGCGCTTCGCGCACATCTTGCTGGGCCACACGCAAACTGGCCGCCTGCGCTGGTATGCGGGTGGGATCGCACTCGGCACGGCTGTCTTGCTCCTCATTGCCTTGATCCGATGATGCTGCTCTGGGTCATCCTGATTCCCTTGGCGGGCGGTCTGCTGGCCGGCCTTGCGGGTCGTCGCCATGCAACGGCCGCACGCTGGGTGGCTCTCGCCACGATGCTGCTCGATGCCGCGGTCGCGATCACGGCGTGGGCGGATGCTGGCGGGGCGGGTCGCTGGGAATTGAGCTACAGGCAGGAATGGCTGCCTGCCCTTGGCATCAGCCTCTATCTGGCGGTAGATGGCTTCAGCTTTCCGCTGGTGCTGCTGACCGTGTTCCTCGGCATTCTCGCCGTGTTGGTCTCGTGGAAAGGCATCACCCAGCGAGTCGCGTTCTTCCACTTCAACCTCCTGTGGGTGCTGGCCGGAACGCTCGGCGTCTTCCTCACACTCGACCTGCTGGCCTTCTTCTTCTTCTGGGAGCTGATGGTGATCCCGATGTTCCTGCTCATCGCCCTGTGGGGGCACGAGCACCGCAGCTACGCTGCCATCAAGTTCTTCCTCTTCACCCAGGCAAGCGGGCTGCTGATGCTGGTGTCGATCGCAGGCCTCTACGTGATGCACGGTCAGGCGACGGGGAACTACACGTTCCGCTACGATGACCTGTTAGAAAACGGGATCGGCGGCCGGGCGGCTTTCTGGCTGATGCTCGGCTTCTTCGTGGCCTTTGCGGTGAAGTTGCCGGCCTTTCCTTTCCACCCGTGGCTGGCGGATGCCCACACCGAGGCGCCGACGGCGGGCAGTGTGATCCTTGCCGGCTTGCTTTTGAAAACCGGGGCCTACGGCTTGGTTCGCTTCGTCGTCCCGCTCTTTCCGGAGGCGTCGGCTGAGTTCGCGCCGGTGGCGATGGCCATGGGTGTGACGGGCGTGCTTTATGGCGCGCTGCTGGCCTTCGCCCAGCAGGATTTCAAGCGCCTGGTCGCGTACACCAGCGTCAGCCATATGGGTTTCGTGCTGCTCGGCGTGTTCGCGTGGAATGCCCAGGCGGTGCAAGGCGTGCTGATGCAGATGATCTGCCACGGCGTCAGCACCGGGGCGCTATTCATCATCGCGGGAGCCTTGCAGGACCGCATGCACACGCGGGATCTCGAAAGAATGGGCGGGCTGTGGGCGATCACGCCGCGGCTGGCGGGCTTTGGCTTGTTGTTCGCACTCGCATCGCTCGGCTTGCCGGGACTGGGGAACTTCGTCGGCGAGTTCCTGGTCCTGATCGGATCGTTTCCCGCGAACCAACTGCTGACGATCCTCGCCGCGCTGACGCTGGTGGCCTCGGCCATCTACTCGTTGCGGTTGGTGCAGCGGGCATTCTTCGGCCAGCCGCGGGGATTGGTTCGTATCGCCGATTTCGACCGCATTGAAACGGCCATGCTGGCGCTGCTCGCGGCGGCGATTGTCTGGCTCGGTCTTGCGCCGCAACCGTTGTTCGGAATGTCCGAGCAAGCGGTGACGCGCATGCTGGAGGATGGCCGCGCGGAGAAAGGAGGCTCGCCATGAGCGCGGCGGAGTTCCAGGCGCTGCTGCCCCTGGTCATCCTCGGCGGCACGGCGATCGTGGTGATGCTCGCGGCGGCCTTTCATCACGGCCATGGAACCGCGGTTGGCGTGACCGTGGCGGGGCTCATCGTTTCCGTGCTGTCGCTGTTCCGCCTGAAGCTGGAGACCATCGGCACGCTCTTGGTCATCGACCGGTTCGCGCTTTGCTACATCGGCCTCATCGTGATCGCGGCCTTGGTGGTGGCGGTGCTTTCGTATGGCTACCTGTCGCGCTTCCACCTGAAGCCGGAGGAATACTACATGCTGCTGGTGCTCGCCACGCTGGGGTCCTGCGTGATCGCGGCCAGCACTCACTTCGCGGCGTTCTTCCTGGGGCTCGAGCTCTTGTCCGTGTCGCTGTATGTGATGATCGGCTATGTCTTCCGCCGCGCGACTTCGATGGAGGCGGCGGTCAAGTACTTGATTCTCGCGGCGGCTTCGTCGGCGTTCCTGTTGTTCGGCATGGCGCTCCTCTACTCGGAGGCCGGGACCATGGAGTTCAGGCGGCTGGCCGGAGTGCTGCGCGAGGGGGCCACGGCGTGGCATCCCGCCACGGTGGCGGGCATCGTGCTCATGCTGGCAGGCATCGGTTTCAAGCTGGCCTTGGTGCCTTTCCATTGGTGGACGCCCGATATCTATCAAGGTGCACCCGCGCCGGTGGGCGGCTTCATCGCCACCGTGTCGAAAGGCGCGATGATCGCGCTGCTGTTTCGGCTCTTCGGTGACTTCGACGGCTTCCGGGAAAGCAAGGTCTTCACCGTTTTCGCAACCGTGGCGGTGGCTTCGATGACGGTCGGCAACCTGCTCGCCCTGCGTCAGGAGAATCTCAAGCGCATCCTCGCCTACAGCTCGATCGCCCACTTGGGCTACGTGCTGGTCGCCTTCCTCGCCGGCGGTGCCGCCGCGATCGAGGCGGCGACGTTTTACCTGGCCGCCTACGCACTCGCCTCGCTGGCCGCCTTCGGTCTGATCGGCGCGCTGTCCGGGCGCGATGGCGAACCGGAGTCCGTGAAGAGCTTCGAAGGGCTGCTGTGGTCACGCCCGTGGCTGGCCTTGGTGCTGGCCGCCGCGCTGCTGTCGCTGATCGGAGTGCCGCTGACCGGCGGCTTCTGGGGGAAATTCATGGTCGTCGCCGCGGGCGCGAAATCCGGCCTGTGGGTGCTGCTGGTCGCCCTCGCCCTGAACAGCGCCGTGGGTCTTTACTACTACCTCCGGATCCTGCTCTCGGCCTGCAGTCCGGCGGCGGCACCGCTCTTTCATCCGTTGCGGGCAAGCGATGGCTTGATGCTGGGAGCCGTGACTGTGCTATCCTTGCTGTTGGGTGTCTTCCCGGCACCCGTGTTCGATCTCATCCGGTCGCTGGTCGCGGCCGGTCCTCCCTGACCATTCCAGAAAAATCCAGTGGCGGATCTCCCGACCAGGTCCTCCGCCGATCCAACCAAGACCATGGAGACCCAACTCAACGAACTGCTCCGCCACAAAGGGAGCCACGTCTGCCACGTCGAACCCGAGGCCACGGTCGAAGAGGCCGCCAGCCAGATGTACAGCGAACGGGTCGGCGCCCTGCTCGTCATGCATGAGGAGGAAGTCATCGGCATTCTCACCGAGCGTGACTTGCTGAATCGCGTCCTCGCGCAAGGGCTCGATCCGGCCAACACGCTCGTTCACGAGGTCATGACCTGCGAGGTGGTGGTGGTGCGGTCCAATCTCACGATCCGCGACGCCATGTTGATCGTCACCGAGAAGCGTTTTCGCCACTTGCCGGTGGTCGAGGACGGTCACCTGCTTGGCATGGTATCCAGCGGCGACCTGACCCGCTGGATCGTTTCCGAGGAAGAGGGCGTGATCCACACGCTGATGGACTACATCTACGGGACCTACCCCGCATGACGCCGGGCATGCTCACGGTTCGGGATCCTCGCCGCCTTTCGCGTGCAATGGATTTCCCCGGACCGTGCGGTTGCCGGGAAAGGCGACGCGACCGGGGCCGGCGAAGTGATCGGTGCTGATCCATTGCGCGCCGCTGGCGAGGGCCTTGTCTCGCATCGCGGCGTCCGGCTTGCCCTCGTCGGCTCGGGTGCGAACGAGGAAGCCGGTTTTCACCAGGCGCTGGATTTCGTCAAAGCCGCGGACCGGGTCGTTGCGCTTGAACCACGCCGCGGCGGGATGGGTCTCGTCCGGCGCGCTGGCGAACATCAGGCGGCCTTCGAGGGATGGGTTTCCTTCCAAGTAGCGGCTGCGGATCGCGTCGGTATTGTCCAAGCAAAAGAGGAACTTGCCGCGCAAGGCATCCACGTACGGCCAGCCATTTTGCAGCACCGCTTCGCGCAGGGTAGGGGTGTCGCCGCGCACGTCATCGGGTCGTAGCACCCGGCTAGCAGGGATCACGGAAAGGATCTCCTTCTCCAAGGCGAGCAGCCGCTCGCGGGTGTAGGTCTCCGGTTTGGTGGGCAGCGGCGGTTGCGGCTGGTCCTTGCACTCCAGCAAGATCATCACCGGCAGGTGGTGCGGGTGTTGATCTGACCAGGCGAGCAGCTCCGCCAAGCCGCCGGTCAGCAAGGGCGTATTGCTCCAGCAATCGACGTCCGGCACGTGCAGCACCTTGGTGCCGGGCTTCTTGAGAAGGCCCGCGGGATCGTGAGGCGGGAGCTTGGTCCCGCGGAGGCCGGCGAGCTTCAGACCGAGCGGCTGCGCGAAGAGCCCGCCCTTCTCGTCCGAGAAAATATCGAGTTCGAACTGCCGCACGCCGGCATCGAGCTGGGCGACGAGCGGCGGGTGCGAGTAGTTCCACGCCTCGGCGTCCTTGTTGAAGGTCTTCAGCGTGCCGAGCAGAGCGGCGGGCGGCGCGAGGTGATAGGAATTGTGGCTGCCGAGCGATTGGATTTCGTTGAGTCGCGGCCCGGCCAACGCCACCGCCCAAGCCGCGAGCAAGCAGGAGAGCAGGGCAACACGCATGGCCTCCATTAGCGCGGGAGGAGACAAGCCGCGAGGCGAAACCGGGTGAAATTTTGCATGCAAAAAAGTGGCGATGGCTTGCCGTATGGGCTTTCGTGGCCATGCTTTCCCGAATGAAACCCGACCGCCCGCTGTTTGCCGCCATCCTGCTCGCCGTTGCAGGGCCGCTGGCGGGCGCGTCGCCCTTTTTCGATCCGGGCGTGCCGGTCCACGCCACGCCGGTGGATGCCGGAGCCTCGGGAATCATCGCGCGCGGCCTTCTGATCCGCACCGGCGGCGACGGCTGGGTGGTTTTCGATCAGGATCTGCTGCGTCCGGCGCTGTGGTTCCAAGCTCCGGCGGGAAAGCCGCCGGTTTCGCTGGCGATGATGTCCCAAGCCTCGTGGGAAAACCCGACGAAAAAAGGAGGGGTGAAGCCGCCGGTGCCATCGGGACCCGGACTGGCACTGTCGCCGGCCCTGCCGGGCGTCGGCGTGGCTGCCGACGATCTGCTCAAGGATCCGCGCCCGGTCTTTGGCAACGATGCCGGCCGGGGAGGATTGGAGAGCAGCGGCCGCAGTTTCCTCGGCTACCATCTGGCGGGCGACGCTGGCGTGCTTTCCTACCAGCACGGCGAAACGGTGGTCCGCGAATGGTACGATGGAGGTCGTGGCAACCTCAGCCGACACCTTGCCGTCGCGGAAGGAAGTGAGCTGCTTTTCCTGGTGGCCGCCGGGAATTTCGAGGTGAAAGGCGGCACCGCCACTTCGCCCGCGCTCCAGGTTTCCGCGAATCATCCCGGCGTGAAGCTGGAAGCGCGCGACGGTCATCTGTTCGCCCGCTTGTCCGCCTCAAAGCAGGAGCGCCGGGTCACCTTGAACCACGCGGCGGATCGCACGAGCTCGGCGGGGAAGACCCCGGCCGCGCCGGCCTCCTATCCGCCGCGCTGGAAGCAGGGGATCGACACGCGCATCAACGACGCCGTCCGCTCCGGCCCGGGCTGGGTGCTCGACAAGATCGGCCTGCCGGAAGGCAATCCATGGAAGCGCCGCGTGCGCCCGGCGGACATCGTCTTCCTCTCGCCGGAGAAAGCCGCGGTGGTCACCTTCGAGGGCGATGCCTGGCGCGTCGATCTCCTCGGTGGGCGGGTTCGCTGGACCCGCATCGCCGCCGGCTTGTGCGAGCCGCTGTCGATCGAGCAGGTGAAGGGCGTGGTGCAGGTTCACACCCGCAACGGCTTGGTCCGCCTGCGCGACCTCAACAACGACGGCGAGACCGACTTCTACGAGAACCATAGTAGCTTGATCACCCAGACCGCCGGGTTGCGCGGCTACCCGCTTGACATGGAGGTCGATGACGAGGGCAACACCTGGTGCTCCACCGGTGGGATCGTCACCGACGAGAAATCCCTGACGAACAAGCCGTCGCCGAATCCGCACGCCGGAGCGATCGTCAAGATCTCCGCCGATGGCAAGAAGCTGGAGGTGGTCGGCAAGCACGCCCGCGAGCCGTTCTTCGGCCGCGACCCGAAGACCGGGCACATCGTCATGTCTGAGCAGCAGGGCCACTGGCAACCTTCATCCGGCAGCTACCCGGTGCCGGACGGCGCGTCGTTCGGCTTCGGTTATCCGGACGCTTCGAATACCACGCCGCCGGCGGTGTGGATTCCGCACGATCAGGACACGTCGTCGTCCTCGCCGATGTGGCTCCGCGGCACCGCCTTCAAATCGTGGGAGGGAGGAATCCTGCATCTTTCGTACGGCACTGGCCGGCTTTTCCTCGTCCGCCACGGCGACGGCTGGCCTGCGAAGGAAGGCGCGGTCATCCCGCTCGGCATCGAAACCGGCATCCCCGTGCTTCACGCCCGCACCCATCCGGCGGACGGGTCGATCTGGCTCGCCGGTTTCCGAATCTACGACTCGGGCGCGCCGGACCTTGAAGCGCTGGCTCGCTTGCGCCCGGCGAAGGAACCGCTCGTGACGCCGGTCGATGCCAGGGTGGTGAAGGAAGGCGTGGTGATCTCCTTCGACACACCGCTTGAACCGTCCTCCGTGAAACCCGACGCGGTGCAGGCGAAGGCGTGGCAGTACCGGCGCAGCGGCAGCTACGGCTCGCCCCGTCTCAAGCGCGACGGCAAGCAAGGCGCCGATCCCGTGGCCACCGGCGGCACTTTCCTTTCGAAGGATGGAAAGAGCGTCTTCATCCACATCCCGGATCTCAAGCCGACGATGCAGCTCGAAATCTCCCATCGTTTTTACGTGAAGGGCGGCAAGGACGAGTTCCGCTCCGTGTTCTTCACCGTGGCTTCACCGCCACCCGCGGCTTGGGCGTCGCTGGGATTCGATGTCCCGAAGTTCGACGCCACCGCCGCGAGCGTCCACGGCAGCGCCACGGCGAACGCCACCACACCCACGGCAGAACTCGGCAAGGAACTTTCCACCCGCTATGGCTGCGTCGCCTGCCACTCGCTCGATGGCGCGAAGGAGGGCCACAGCGGTCCGACATGGAAGGGACTCTACGGCGCCGAACGCCGCTTCACGAAGGGCGCGCCGCGCAAGGCTGACGACGCCTACCTGATCGAGTCGATGCTGGAGCCCGGCAAGGCCATCGTCGAAGGCTACTCGCTCGGCATGGGCAGTTATGCCGGCGTGCTGAGCGACTCGGAAATGCAGAGCATCGTGCTCTTCATCAAGTCGCTGAAGTGAGCGTCAATGCCTGGGCGTCCCCCAGGAGACGGCGACCAAGTCCACGATCTCGAGGAATTCCTGGCCGTCGTTGGTGCGGCGTTTCGTCACGGCCATCCGCAAGGGGACGCCTTTCCCTGAGACGAATCCCTCCACGGTCTCCTTGTTATAGCCATTCTGTCCCTCGAATACCGCTTTCAGCGCCGCCAGCGCGACCGAATCCTTGCGGACCCAGCCGGTCGCCTCGCGGCCGGGCATCGGCACACGGAGGCGATAGCGGAACCAGTGCTGACTCGGCTCTTCGCCAAGTTCTGGTTTCACCAGCAGATTGAAGATGCCGGATTGATCCGGGGGCCCTGTCAGGAGCTTCTGGAAATGGTCATCATTGAAGGCGAGGAAGGCTTCCCAGTCGATCTTCGGGCCCTCGTCGGTGAGCGTCACCGGCACGGGAAAGCCGTCAGGCATCGCCTTGGTGCAAACGTTGAAGACGAAGACCGGCGGCGTGGACTCTTCTTCGTTCAGATCGACAGAACTGGCCGGGATGGGGCCGTCGCCGTTTTCCTTGGCGTGCTTCTCCATCGCCGGCCTGACTTCCTCCGGAAAAAGCACGAAAGCGCTGCGGGCTTGCCAATCCGGAGCCCCGAGGAAAGCGATCAGCGCCTCTTGGGCGTCGTTCGCTTCGGACGGCACTGGAGCTGGTGGCGGTTGCAAGCCTTGCCCGGTTTCATCCGGAGTGGGAGCTGGGGCGGGAGCAGGGTCGGCAGCCGGCGGTTGATTGGCAGGAAGGCCCAGCATCGGGGACTCGAAGATCTGGGGCCGATGACCTTTACCGAAATGATAGCCCACGGCGGCGAATGCCAAGGCTGGGACACCGATGGCCAGGACGAGCTTGGCTTTGGAACGCCGGCGCGGAGCCGGCACCGCCTCGTCCGGCTCGGTAACATTCGGGACGTCGTCAGCTCTCGGCGGTTCAGCGGAGGAGGGCGCTGGACGCGGTGGAGGTTCCGGGGCCAACGTGGTGGGCGCTGGGACCGGCTCGGGTGGCAGCGCCGGTGCGGGAGCCGGCGCTGGCTCAGGTGGTAACGCTGAGGCCGGAGCCGGTGCTGGCACCGGTTCAGGCGCTGGATCGGAAGCGGCTGGCGGTGGCGGCGCTGGCAGCCTCGCGGGCAAGCCGCTGGCCGGATCGGGGCTGATGATCTCCTGCCAGCACTTCGGGCAGGGGCCTTGCATCCCGGCAATCGCGGCGGGAACGGTGAGCACGGCACCACAAGCCGGGCAGTCGAATTGGAGGGGAGCTTCCGGGGTCAAACTCACGAGTGCAGGCTAGAAGCCCCGCGGGCGGGGTCAAGGAAGCGCCGCGTGGACACCGCGGGAAGAGGTTGAAAGTTAAGAAAGGCAATCTTTCTCAATGAGTTAGGCAATCATTCTTTGCTTGCACGCCGTTAGGAAAGGCTGCTAACCCTCTCATCCCCTACGCTTCGCAAAACCCCACGGAGCGGTTCACCCCCTAATCCCCCCATGAACACGCAAGCCGGAAGGCTCTTTGGTGTGCTGCTCGCCGTATCGGCAGCCGCGACCTCCCACCTTCGCGCAGGTGAAGAAGATCCCTGCTTCCCCGACAACCGCCACGCCACCTCCGCGGCGCTCGGCAAGGGGACCCTCGGCATGGCTTGGGCATCCACCCGCGATGTCGGCAGCCATTTGTATCGGAATCGCGCCGGCATTCGCCCGGGCAGCCGCTTGGTCGAAGAGGCCGTGGCCGTTTCCCCGAGCGCGAAGGGCGGCATGTCCGCCAAGGGTGGCGCGAAAGTCGCCGCTATCTCCGTGCCCGTTCCCAAGCGTTGGGAGGTGTTCGGTTCGATTTACTATTACACCGACGATAGCGACGGCGATCGCGTCGTGAACCGCCGGAAGAAAAAGAAGGACGACAAATACGATCTCTATCAGGTCGGCGGCGGTGGTGGCATCGCCGGCGTTCCGGGTTTCGCCTCGTCCACGGCGGATAGCTCGCTGGATGTCTTCGGCGGCAGCATCGGGGCGGAGTATCACATCAACCGCAACTGGAGCTTCGGGGTCGGCCTCTCCGCGGCGCAAGGCGATCTCGACATGGGATCGGCCGGCAGCGCCGACATCGATTCAGTTTCGATCATTCCATACGTTTCCTACTACCGCGCCGACACGCTCGGCTCCGCCGACCTGTGGGCCGGCCTGATGTATGCCTACGGCATGCATTCCTACGAGACCCGCCGCTTCACCGGCGCCGGCATCGCGACCGGCGAGCCCGATGCGGACACGCACACGATCGAGTTCAACATCGGCCTCAACTTCGGCGAGGACGACTTCGTCCACGGCCCCTATGCCGGCCTGCGCTACATCACCGGCCAGATCGACGCCTATACCGAGGTGGGTCCGGGCGCGACCTTCTTCGGCGAGCAGGATGTGGACTCGCTGGTGTCCATCCTCGGCTACCAAGTGTCGTGGAAGATGCGCGGCGGCAGCGGCTACTGGGTGCCGCAACTGCGGGCGGCCTGGGAGCATGAGTTTGAGGATGGCAATGCCACGGCCTTCGGCATCCCGTACGCGGCTGCGGACGAGGACATTGGCGTGGTCGGTGCCGGCATCGGCTACTGGTGGGACAGCGGCTGGCATCTCGGTCTTGAGTATGAAGGCCGCTTCGGCAGCGACACCGAGTCCCACTACGGCGGCGTGACCGCAGGCAAGGAGTTCTAAGCTTTTCGTTTTCGTTTCCCGCGCATCATTGCCCCGTCCGGCCGGTTGCCGGGCGGGGCTTTTTTATGGGTCGCCGGAGGTTGTCGCCGCCGGGAGATTGCGTTAGATGGAATCTGTCGAAAGGGAACCGACGCCGAGAGCGAATGGCCGTGAAATTCCGAGACTACTACGAGGTGCTGGGGGTCCCGCGCGATGCGAGTCGCGAGGACATCCGCAAGGCCTTCCGCAAGCTGGCACGTACCCACCATCCCGACGTGGCGGCTGCCAAGGAAGGCGCGGAAGAGCGCTTCAAGGAAATCAACGAGGCCTACGAGGTGCTCGGCGACGAAGAGAAGCGCAAGAAGTACGATGCCTTCGGCCAGCACTGGAAGCACGGCGAGGGCTTCACGCCACCGCCGGAAAGCGGCGGCTTCCCGGGCTGGGAAGGCGGCGACATGGGAGACGCCTATCATTTCGAAGGCACCGGCTTCAGCGACTTCTTTGAGAACTTCTTCGGCAGGCATGCCGGGCATGGCGGATTCGCCCGGCGGGGGCCAGCCACCGGCAGCCCGCGACCGCGGCGTGGGCGCGACATCGAGTCGGAGATCCTGGTCACCTTGGACGAGGTGATGTCCGGGGCCGAGCGGACCTTGGTGATCCAGCCGCGGCATCATGGCCACGCCGAGGAGCGGCGTACCGTCACGATCCGGATCCCGAAAGGAGTGACCGAAGGCCAGTTGATCCGCGCCGCCGGTTTGGGCGAGCTGGGGAGTGCCGGTGGCGAACCGGGCGATCTCTTCCTCCATGTCCGGCTGGAACGCCATCCCGACTACCGGGTCGCGGGGCATGATCTCTATCTGGACCTCCGGCTCGCGCCTTGGGAGGCCGTGCTGGGGGCCACCGTGCCGGTGCGCACGCCGCACGGCGAAACCCGCATCAAGGTGCCGCCGGGCACGGAGCCCGGCACCGAGTTCCGCCTCTCTGGCAAAGGCCTGCCCAAGGGCAAGTCCGGCAACTTCGGCCACCTCTATGCGATCGCCCACGTGGTCATGCCCGCAACCGTGACCGACGACGAGAAGCGTCACTGGCAGGCACTTGCCGATCTATCGAAAATTAAACCTCGTTAGGCCATGGCAACTTCTTCCGAATCTCCGGACGACGACTTGGTCGATCTCGAAACCGCCGCTCGCCTGTGTGGCCTGCCGGCGGAGATGATCCTCGAATTCAGCCGGACGCGGGTCATTTCCGTCGTCCGCGGCGGCGCGCCGGATGCTCCGGTATTCGACACGGTCTGCCTTCATCGCCTGCGGCAGATCGAGGCGCTGCATCACGACTGGAGCCTGACCCCGCGCTCGATCGGTTTCGTCATGGACCTGTTCGACCGCTTGGAGGCGGCGGAAAGGGAGCTGCGGGTGCTGAGGGAGCGCTTGAGGTGAGAGCAGATGGGTCGGGCGTAACTAAAAAGACCATGGAGTCCAAACGCGCGATTCTGACGCTTCGCTGCTCGCTCGCGCTTCTGCCTCTCGCAGGGGCGACCTATCTTTTGACGATGTTCCGGACCAGCGGCTTTGGGCCGGACAACAGCAGCTTTTGGGTGCCGTTGGGGGTCGCGTTCGTGTATGCGGGAATTCCGGCGGCGTTGCCGTTCCTGGGGCTATCGTGGCGAGCCGTCGCGGCAGGAGCCTTGGGAGTCTGTCTGGTCGCGGTCGCAGTTTCAGAGGCCTTTTGCCGTGCTCAAGAAATGCAGGTGATACGGAAGTATGGAGCGACGCCGTATAGGGACCTGGCCATTCGCCGTTGGTGGCCGTTCGAGCATCACGACATTTATTACACCCGACGCTGCGGATGGTCGGGATGTGACTAATCGCTGGCGCGGAAAATCACACGATAGTCCGGTGCATCCTGCGGAAGACCAGCGCCCCGCACATCGCGCCTAACATGTCGGCGGTGAAGTCGGCGGGATCGTTGCCGCTGCGACCGGGCACTTTCGTCTGGTGCCATTCATCCGTCACGCCGGTCATCGCGCAGACGAGGAAGGTGAGGGCGAAGATCCGGGGCCAGTGGGGTGCTGATGGATTGAGCCGGAACAGGAAGGCGGAGAATAATCCCGCGCCGCCGAAGAAGTACCCGAAGTGAAGAAGCTTGTCGCTCGCCCGGAAATCGAGCGCCGGCGGGAAATGTTGCACCCGCGACGACAGCCACCACAAGGTGCCGAACCAGACCGCGAAGGCGGCGAGCCAAAACCACGGCGAGCGGGTCAGGCGGCGCATGGTCGGGTCGTTCGCTTACTGCTTGCGCAGTTCGTCCTCGAGACGCTCGGCCAGCCACTGCTTCATCATCGACTGGTAGTTGAGGAAGCGGGAGCGGGCGATGCGCTTGATGCGGGACAGCATCCGCGGATCGAAGCGCAGCGTGATCGTCGTCGATTCGCGCGAGTCGGGCTCGTGGATGGAGCCGGACATGAGCCGGGCATCCAGCTCATGGGTTTCCCAGAAGCGGGCTTCGGCTTCCTCGTCGTCAAATGCCGGGATGTCCGACCAACGGGAGATGGGCTGCATGGGCTGGCTCATTTATTTGAACTCGGCGTACTTGCGCTCGTAGAATCGTTGTTCGCCCTCGCTCATCGGCCGTGCGGCGATGACGCGGGCGCGCTTGCCATCGGTCCAGAAGCACACGAACAGATAGCGGTCGGCGACGGTGCGGCCGAGGGCGTAGAAGCGGCTTTCGCCCGTTTCCTGGTCGGGCAGCAGGCGCAGACCGAATGGATCCTCAAGGGCCTCCTCGAGTTCGCGGGGCTTGATGGACTTCAGGTCGAAGTGGACGTCGATGAGGTCGAGTTCCATGGGAATCGGTTGCGGCCCGGAGAAAACACGAGAATCGCGGGCTTGGGAATGGGAAATTGGAAATTAGGGACAAAGCGGCATTTCCACTCGTCTAACGGCCGGGAACGATGGATTTACAATGCCCATCCAATCAATCGTCGCCGAAGAGATCGACCGCGAGGCGGGCGACGGTGTCGGCATTGACCGTGAACGGGAGCGCTTCCCCGCTGACGCGGCCGAAGAAGAGGCGGTTCTGGGGGCTGTCGCTGGCGGGGGCCAGGATCAATTCGCGGCGCTGGATGCCGGCTTCCTCATTGTTGGCGTCGCGGAGCTTGATGCCGAGGGTGAAGCGCATGGCTGGCTTGGCCAAGGCGTTGCGGGCATTGGCGTCGTCGGGTGCCAGCCAAGTGTCGCAGCGGAGCTTGAGCAGGGGATCCAACAAGCGGTTGGCCCGCTCAGTGATCAGCTCGGCGCTCCGGTCGGTGTCGCCTTCATGGGCGGTCCAGGATTCTTCGTTCCAGCGGTATTCGAGCTTCAGTTTGGGGCGGCCTTCCATCTCCCGCTCGATGATGGCGAGGTCGATGGAGGCGATGTTGAAGACATCCGTCAGCCGCCATTCCCAGACCTTGGTGGCGATCTCGTTGATGAAGGCGTCGTCCAGTTTCACCACCCGGGGCACGCCGGCGTGCACGGCATACCACGTGCCATCGCGGCCTTGGCCGAAGTGCAGATCGACGATCTTTTCGGCGGTGGTCACGACGCGCAGCTTCAAGGCGGGACGATCGAGACCATAGGGACTGAGATCGACCGCGGCATCGCTGGGGAAGCCGGTGACCTTGGTTTCGGTCAGCGCTTTCAGCAGCCGGTAGAGCGACATCTCATTGAGCGGCTCCATCCGGCCAGCCGGGTTCTGCACTTGCCAGCGGGCGCTCTTCGGACGGGCGAGCACGATTTCCTCCGAGGTGGCGGGGGAAATGAGGATGCCCTCGATTTCCTCGACCTTGAGATCGGTCAGTCGGGGGTCGCGCAGTTCATTGACCGTGTCCGGCAGGCCGGCCACCGTGACGAGGTCCTCGGCGGGAATGTTGGTCGCCGGGGTGCCATCGGCCGCGAGGGTGGGGGCCAACGGCTTGAGGCGGAGTTCGAAGACAGTGCCGGGGCGGTCGCTGACGGTGGCGAAGACGGTGGCGGCTTCCGGCGTCGTGGGAGGCATGATTTCCATCACGATTTCCTCGGGCTGCCCGAAATGCTTGAGGGCGATCTTCTGGCGACCGTTCACGTCGTCGGCGGGCAAGGTGACCTCGGAGCGCTCGGCGATCTTCACCGCGCGCATCAGGTAGAGGTCGGTCAAGAGTTTCTTCACCGCGGCTTCGTCGGTGCGCAGCTCGAGTGGCTTGGTGATGAGCCACGGAGCCTTGCCGCCGGTGCGCGAGAGCACGACTTCCGATTCCGCGCTCTGGATGCGGACGGATTGGAGGGCGACGGGATTGAAGAACAGCGGGTGGTGATCGCGCAGATGGCGCAGACCTTCGCGGAAGAGGAAGTGGATATCGCCGGTGGTGGCGTAGATGTAGCCGCCATGCTCGCCGTCCTGTGGCTGGAGGAAGACGGTCGGAGTCTCTTCCTTGGTCTTCGGATCGCGGTGCAGCCACTCGGTTTTGCGGCCGAGCAGATAGGTGGCCAGCGAGTTGCCGTCCTTGTCCTCGATGCGCACTCCGACGGTGCCGTCGATGAAGCCGGCTTTTTTGGTATCGATCTTGCCCTCCGGGATGATGTCCTCGACGCGGGTGCCGAGGGTGAAATTCAGGATGCCATCCGCGGCCGCCGGGTCCATGCGATCAGCCCATGGCTTGGTGACGCGCCAGATGCCTTTTTCAAAGACGCACTCGGCCTTCACGCCGTTGCCGGAGAGCTGGATGCGGTGGATTTTCTGCGGGTCGAAGCTATAGAGCCGGTCGCCGACGGCGGCGGTTTTCGGCCCGAGCAAGCGGTCGAGGCTTCCTTCGGAAAAGCGCAGCACGGCCGTCAAGGCGACCGCAACGGTCACCACGAGCAGCAGCAGCGTGAAGGGAATTGAGCGCATGTTCAGTTTCAGGCGCGGCGCGACGACCAGACGAGGGCGGCGATCAGAGCCCCGAAGGCCGGCAGGAAGAACAGGTTCACCCGGTTGATGAACGAGACTTGGCTATCCAGCAGCGGGAGCTTGTAGCTGCCCAGCGTGCGCGGGCCGCTGCCGGTGAGTTCCTCGCGGCCGATCAGCCAGTTCACGCTGCTGGCGAGGAAGTCCCTGTTGATGTCCGAGAAATACTTCGGCGCGAGGAAGTCGGAGTTCGCTACCACGACCATGCGGGAGATGCGCTCGCTGAGGTCGTCGCGGGTGGCGGCGCCGCGGATGACCGCACCGGCGATGCTGAGCGGGCCGGGATTGTCCTCGCGCGGGTCGAAGGCCGGCTTCGCGGTGGAAAACTTCGTTTCGCCCCAGAAGTCGTTGCCGGTCTCGATCAGCACGTAGGGGCGGATGCCCTTCGAGGTGAGATCCTCGTTGTCCTTTTCCCGAACCTCGAGGCTGGAGGTGGCACCTTCGAAGATGGTGGTCTTGTTGGCAAAGTCGCGGGTGAACTCCATGCCCGCGGTGAAGCCGGCGCGAACGTTGGTCACGACCTGGTCGCCTTTCTTGGAAATGATGCGGTCCTTGCGCGGGGTGATACCCACATTGCGCAGGAAGGCACGCAGGCGAGGCGGTGTGTCGGCCGCGCCGAGCGTGACGAGCAGCGAGGACTTCGGGCGCTCCCAGTATTCCGTGAGCACTTCCAACTCCTGCGGGGTGAAATCGTACGTGGGGTTGACGATCGCCACGGCGGACACGTCGTCCGGAATGCGGTCGATGCCGGAGATCCGCGCGCGCAGGGTCAGGGCATTCTGGCTGAGCAGCGTGGCCTCGAAGTTCGTGAGCGGCGAGTCCGCGCCCTCGTTGCTGAAGCCGCTCTTGTCGGCGAGCAGGTAGATCTTGCGGGGCTTGCCCTCGAGGGCGGAGACGATGCCGGTGGTGATGGCATCCTCGCCGAGGAAGCCGGTGATCTTGCGCTGGCTGTTCTCGCCCTTGAATTCGGTCTCGTAGCGGATCATTCGCTCGGCCTCGATGAAATGGACGTGCGAGCTGGCATTGCCGGCCGCCTCCGCGGTCAGGCTGACCTGCTTTTGCTCCGACGTCCGCGCATCGACGATGGCGAGATCGGTGGTGAACATCGACTTGCCGAACGAGGTCGAGAACACCTCGCCATACTCCTTCGCCACCTGCTGGGTGCGGTCGGGCGAGCGGACCGGGTCGAGCAGCTCCAGCTTCACCTTGCCACCGGACAGGCGGAAATACTCCTCACCGATGGCGCGGACGCGATCGTAGATCGGGCTGCTGCGGCGAAAGGCGAGCAGCAGGCGCACCGGCTCCGCGCGGTCTTTCACGGCTGCCGATTGCAGGTAGCGCTGGGTCGCCGGCGAGAGCGTGTAGGCCGAGTCCGCGCTCAGGTCCTTCGGGATGTAATGCTGCGAGCCGAGGTAATTCAGCCCCGCGAACAGCACCCCCACGCAGGCGACCTGCAGCAGCGACAGCGCGCCGGTGCCGAAGCGCCGCACGGGTTTCGCCGGCTTTTCCGTCGAAGGATCGGATTCGTTGCTCATGGGGTATCAGCGGCGCCAGCGGCGGTAATCGATCACCTGATAGGTGATGAAGAGGATGAAGGCCGCGAGGCTCAGGTAATAGACCACCGGCCGGGTATCCAGCAGGCCCTTGGTGAAGTAGTGCAGGTGCTCCTGGCTGGAGATGTAGTGGAACATCCCGGCGGCCTTGAAGTGCTCGCCCCAGATCGCCGTCACGTAGCCGAGGAAATAGTGGATCACCAGCAGGCCGATGGTGAGCAGGCCGGCGATGATCTGGCTGGAGGTCAGCGCGGAGGCGAGGCAGCCGATCGCGGTGAAGGCCGCGCCCATCAGCAGCAGGATCGAGTAGGCCCCGAGCATGGCACCCGGCGAGTAGGCCGGCGGCACGTCGGTGACCCATTCATACATGCGGAACTGCAGGTAGCTCGGCACCCACAACAGCGTGTAGAAAACCATCGCCGCGCCGTATTTCGAGAGCACCACCTGCCAGCTCCGCACCGGGGCGGTCAGCAGGCCTTCCAAGGTGCCGCTGCGCTCCTCCTCGGCGAAGAGGCGCATGGTGATCAGCGGGAAAATGAACAGGAACCAGAACCAGAACAGGGTGGTATTGTAGGCCGAGTAAACGAGGCTGTTTTGGCTGGGCGAATCGCGGAAGCCCTTCATCGCCGTCGATAGCGCCGCGCCTTGCATGGCCGTCACGAAGACGAACACCACCCAGCCGAAGGGATTGAGAAAATACCCCTTCAGCTCCTTGCGGAGCATGATGAACAACAGTCGCATGGAAATCCGGCCCGCCCGCGCGGGGCCGCTTGTGTAGGGAAAGCGCCCGCGGGCGGAAATACCAAAAATGCGGGCTGCCAAGGGGGGATTCGGGATTTGAGAGCCGCGAATGGAGGCCAATGGGCGCGAATGGGGATTCCCAAGGTAAGGAATTGAAGGGATGGCGCGAGAGATTTCGATGGATCCGACCCGACTTCCCGAGAATTGCGCCCATTCGCGGTTTGGGTTTTCCGATTGGAGTGGCGGTGGATTTCCCCGGTTTTCCCCTTTGCTCACGGCGTGGCTGTCATTAAATGCCCGGCGTGACCGCTAAAACCCTCCTGCTCGCCCTCGCTTTCGCGACCGTCGTTTCCACGTCCGCTCCCGCCGCGGTCAGCCTTGGCACCGATGCGCCTGCCGCCGTGCCGAGCGTCGCCGAAGGTCCGGCCAAGGCCGCGCTCGATGCCTTCCGCGAAGGCCGCCACACGGTGGGCGTGGATCTTGCCAAGCCCTTGGCGGAGAAGGGAAATGCCGACGCCTTGTTCTTGCTCGGCTTCGCCGCGGAGACCGGCCAGGGCATGCCTGCCTCGCGCGACGCCGCGCTTGAGAATTACAAGAAGGCCGCCGCCGCCGGTCACAAGGACGCGACCTACCGCCGCGCGCTGATTTTGCTGAACTCGAAGGAGCAAAAGGACCGCCAGGAGGGCCGCGAGGCGCTGGAGTCCGCGGCCAGTACTGACCCGGCCAATGCCGGCCGCATCCTCGGCGAGGCGTGGCTGCGCGGCCTGCTGAGCGAGAAACCCGACTACGGCAAGGCCGCCGAATGGTGGAACAAGGCCTCCAACGCGGGCGACACGCCCTCGATCCTCTTGCTCGCCCGCCTCTACGAGGGCGCCTTCGGCTTCAAGGACAAGGCCGATGCCAAGAAGTCCCTGGAGTTTTACCAAAAGGCAGCCGCCCTCGGCGACGCCGCCGCTTTCATCCCGCTCGGCTCCCGCCTGCTGAATGGCGAGGAGTCGCTGCGCAATGAAAAGGAGGGCCGCGAGTGGCTCGCCAAGGCGATTGAGAAGGAGCAGTGGGCCGCCTATCTTGCGCTCGGCGACTTCGAGGAGAACGTCAAGAAGAGCGAGAAGGAAGCGCTCGCCAACTACCAGAA
Source organism: uncultured Verrucomicrobiaceae bacterium (assembly GCA_966696705.1). GTDB lineage: Bacteria > Verrucomicrobiota > Verrucomicrobiia > Verrucomicrobiales > Akkermansiaceae > Haloferula. Next base: position 38,667 of record CBKZPU010000028.1, read on the forward strand.
GGGCGCCGACAAGGGCCAGGCCGACTGCATGCTCCGGGTGGCCGCCTTCCACTTCGAGGGCAAGGGCGGACTCGAAAAGAACGAGGAAAAGGGCCGCGAGTGGCTGGTCAAGGCGGCCGAGGCGGGCAACGCGCTGGCCGCGCTCGAAATGGCCTCGCGGCTTTCCAAGGAGGAGAAGCCGGAGATGCTTTCCGTTTACAAGTACCTGCTTTCCGCCGCCAACACCGGCCTGCCGGTCGCGCAGAACGAGATCGGGCTGCTGTATGTTTCCGGCAATCTCGGCCTGAGCGATCCGACCGCCGCCGTGGCGTGGTTCACCGCCGCCGCCAAGGCCGGCCACGCCGCCGCGCAGAACAATCTGGGCACCCTCTACGAGCGCGGCATGGGCGTCGCCGTGGACTACAACAACGCGGGCCAGCTTTACTCGCTCGCCGCCAATCAAGGCCACGCCGCTGCCACCGCCGGCCTCGCCCGTCTGCACGCCGCCGGTCACGGCACCGAGCAGAGTTTCCCGAAAGCCTGGGCGCTCGCCTCGCTCGCCATCGAGCGCGGCGACAACGAGGCCAAGACCCTGCTGGGCGACCTGACCAGCAAGATGAACGACGAGCAGATCTCACAGGCGAAGAAGGAGCTGGAGGCCCTCAAGAAGCCGGCGGCCGAGAAACCCGCCGGTGACAAGCCTGCCGGCGAGAAGGCGCCGGCGGTCTCGCCGGCGATCGAGGTGCCCGCGCCTGAGGCACCGAAGGAAGAGAAGAAGGACAAGTAGTTGAGAGTTTCGGGTTGAGAGTGAGAGGCCAAAGCCCGGTTTTGCCTTCTCTTTCTTTCTCCCAACCATCAACCTTTCACTCTCAACTTTAGCCTTCCGGTTGAGAGTCGGGCGCGAAAGGCCGAAACTCCGTTCGCCTTCTTTCTCTCCACCCTCAACTTTCCACTCTCAACTCCCCGTCATGCGCGTCCTCGTCACAGCCGGACCCACCCGCGAGGCGCTGGATCCGGTCCGCTACCTGACCAATCGCTCGTCGGGCAAGATGGGCTACGCCATGGCGGACGCCTTTGCCCGCGCCGGGCATCAGGTGCTGCTGGTTTCCGGCCCCACCGTCCTGGAGGTGCCGGAGGGCGTCGATTTCCTTCCGGTGGAATCCGCGGCGGAAATGTTCGAGGCGGTGCAGCGGCACATCGGCCGCATGGATGCCGCGGTCTTCGCCGCCGCGGTGGCCGATTACCGGCCCGCCGCCGTCGCCGGTCAGAA